>JBEBTS010000071.1:0-10558 GCA_040393665.1 Conexibacter woesei | reverse complement strand
CCGGTGGCTCCGGATGGGCCGGTCGCCCCGGCAGGACCGGTGGATCCTGACGGTCCCGTGGCTCCGGCGGGGCCCGTCGCCCCGGCCGGTCCGGTCGCGCCCGTGGGCGCCTCGATGCCGGCCCCGCTGAGCGCGACCTGCCGCCATCCCCCGTCCAGCCTCAGGGTGTCGGTGTGCGGCCCGATCGTCTGCGGGTCGAAACGGACCCCGATGCCGCAGGTGTGAGCGGGGAGCAGGATCACGTTGACGCACTCGCGATTCGCCGCCGGAAGGCTGAACTGGGTCCCGTCGACCAGAGACGCCCCGCCGACCGGCAGCGGGAGCAGATAGTTGTCGTTCTGCATGTAGATCATCTGATCGGCAAGCGGGTTCCCGAGGAAGCTCGCTCCGAAGCTGCGGCTCGGGCCTCCGATCACTCGCGGTGAGAGCGCGAAGACCCGCACCTGGCCAGACCGGTCGAGCACCCAGAAGTTGCCGTTGCGGTCGGCGGAGACGTCGATCGGATCGGCGCCACCCACCGGCACCCGCTCGACGAAGGTGCCGTCGGTCTCGTAGATCTTCACGGAGGCATCGCCCACGTCCAGCGCGTAGATCCGACCGTCGGCAGGAGCGTCGATCCTGCTGACATCGACCAGCTCGCCCGGGCCGGTCCCGCCGATCGTCCCGGCGTGGCCACCTCCGTCCACATTGAATCCGCGGATCTCGTCCCGTTCGGAATCGCTCACCCAGATCACTTCCTGGCTGACGGTGATCCCGGCGGGCGTCTGGGTGGAGGCGTCGCCGCCCGGCTCGACAGAGTCGTAGCTGCGCACCTCGACGCCATTCAGGTTGTACTCGACGATTCTGTCGGCACCCGGGTTCAGCGTGTAGATCCGGTTGTTAGGCCCGAAGTCGAGCGCCGCTCCGTGTGATGAAGTCAACACCGACGGGAACTCCCCTGTCTCGGCGGAGAAGCGCCAGATAAAGCCGGGTGCGCTGACCGAGACGTAGACATCACCGGTGCGGGGATCGGCCGTGACATCGCTGATCCGGTCGGAGCCCGAGAACGACGCGAACCGCGCCTCGGGCTTGCCATCCCCTGGTGCCAGCCTGGAGACTGAGAAAGGACCCATTCCGGCCAGACCCGCGTAGACGTCCGCGTCGGTCCGGGATGGTCCTTCGACGTCGATCCCGCCTGCGTGGTCGGGAAAGCCGGGTGCGATGTTGCCGATCGGCCACTCGAAGTACTGCCGATAGTCGGCCGACGCCGACGCCGGGCCGACTCCCGCAGCGACCAGCAGGACGAACAAGGCGGCTGCGACCTCCCATGTCCGCTCGATGACTTTCCTCAAGGTCAAACGCCCCGCCATTGCTACCCCTCCGTCGAGAACACTTGCTCCCAAAGTATCTGACGCGCATCAGGGCTGCAATCAAACGAGGCCCCAACCTGCCGTCTCCGACTCCGGCATTGATCCCTTGTGAAAAAGGTGGGTGTCTATCTCGATCCCGCGGGGGAAAGAGAAATCGACTCCCGTGCCGATGATGTTGGGTCAAATAGTGAGTCGGCTAACGAACAGGTTCGGGCCTCGGAACCAACCTACCACTTCCGCGCACCCGCGAACCGCCCTTCGCGAAAGTTCCGGCCGGACCGCCGGAAGGGCCGGATCCCATCCCGGTCCGGCGTCACTCTAAATCGAGGTTGCTGAGCAGCTCCTCGGCCTCGGACCACCCGCCGGGCGGCACCTGGAGGTGGATGTCGCCGCGCCGGAAACGGTCCAGCTCCCAGTCCGAGGTCAGCTCGGCCTCCTGCCCGCCGGCCCGGAGCGCGTCGCGCCAGGCCAGCGCGGTCTCCAGGTCCTCGAACTCCCGGACGGTCTCCCACTCGTCGAAGCGCGGGTCCGCGATGTGGATCCGGCCGGACCCGTCCCCGATCGAGGCGATCCGCTGCTTGATCCGGTCGAACAGGCTCACTTGCGCTTCTCCGGCCGGATCCGCCCCGGCCTCAGCCCTGCCCGGGCTTCGGTGGCTTGCGCAGAGCGACGCCGACGTCCCTCAGCTGGATGTCGTCGACCGGCGACGGCGCCCCGGTGAGCGGGTCGCCGCCGGAGGCGGTCTTGGGGAAGGCGATCACGTCGCGGATCGAGTCGACCCCGGCGAGCAGCGCGGCGAAGCGATCCACCCCGTAGGCGATCCCGCCGTGCGGCGGGGCGCCGTACTTCAGCGCTTCGAGCAGGAAGCCGAACCGGTCGGCCGCCTCCTCGGGCGAGATGCCGAGCGCGGCGAAGACCTGCGACTGCACCTCCGGGCTGTTGATTCGGATCGAGCCGCCGCCGATCTCGACTCCGTTCCAGACCAGGTCGTAGGCCTTGGCCCGGGCCGCCCCCGGGTTTTCCGGGTCGAGCTCGCCGGACGGCGAGGTGAAGGGGTGATGGAGCGCATCCCAGCGATCCTCGTCCTCGTTCCACTCGAACATCGGCCACTCGACGATCCAGGTGAGCTGGTTCAGCCCTGCCGGGATCAGGTCCCACCGTTCGGCCAGCCGGGTCCGCAGGCCGCCGAGGATCGCGGCCACCTTGGCCGGCTCGTCGGCGGCGACCAGCATGAGGTCGCCCTCCTCGGCCTCCATCGCCCCGTTCAGCGCGGCGAGCTCGTCGGCCGAGAGGAACTTCGCGATCGGCGCGCGCCAGCCGTCGCCCTCCCGGAAGGCCCAGACGAGGCCCTTGGCCCCGAGCTCCTTCGCGTCGTCGATCAGGCCGTCGAGCTGGGCGCGGGAGAGCTCGCGCTGGCCGAAGTTGATGCCCCGCACCGCGCCGCCGGACTCGATCACGCCACCGAAGGCCTTGAACTCGGTGCCGCGCAGGATCTCGGTCAGGTCGGTGATCTCGTAGCCGTAGCGGGTGTCCGGCTTGTCCGAGCCGAACCGGCCGATCGCCTCGTCGTAACACATGCGCGGGAACGGGGTCTGGACCTCGATCCCCATCTCGCCGAGCAGGTGGCTGATCAGCCGCTCATTGAGCGCGATCACGTCCTCGGCGTCGACGAAGGACATCTCGATGTCGAGCTGGGTGAAGTCGGGCTGACGGTCGGCTCGCAGGTCCTCGTCGCGGAAGCAGCGGGCGATCTGGAAGTACCGCTCGAAGCCGGAGACCATCAGCAGCTGCTTGAAGAGCTGCGGCGACTGCGGCAGCGCGTAGAACGAGCCGCGCTGCAGGCGGGCCGGCACCAGGAAGTCACGGGCGCCCTCGGGGGTCGAGCGGGTCAGGATCGGGGTCTCGATCTCGAGGAAGCCCTCGGAGTCGAGGAAGGAGCGCATCGCGGTGGTCAGGCGGTGGCGCAGCGCGATCGCCCGCTGCATCTGGTCGCGTCGCAGGTCCAGGTAGCGGTGACGGAGACGGGTCTCCTCGCCGACCTCGCCGTGGAAGCCCTCGATCTCGAAGGGCGGGGTCTCGGACTCGGCCAGCACCTCGGCCGAGGTCACCAGGACCTCGAACTGGCCGGTCGGCAACTCCGGGTTGACCGTGTCGGCGCTGCGGGTCACGACCTTGCCGCTCACCGAGATCACGTACTCGGAACGGAGCCGGTGGCCGAGCTCCTGCGCCTCGCCGGAAGCGTCCGGGTTGAAGACGAGCTGCACCAGGCCGGTGCGATCGCGCAGGTCGATGAAGATCAGGCCGCCGTGGTCCCGCCGACGATGGACCCAACCGGAGAGCCGGACCTCCGAATCGACCCGGTCCCCGAGCACCTGGCCGCACCAGGTGTCACGGTAGGCGTTGGGGCTCAGGCTGGGAGCGCTCGGACTCGGGTTCGGTACATCCACGGACATGACCCCGGAGTCTTTCAGGAATCGAACCGGAGTCGGGTCCGTGCCCGGGATCCGGTCTAGCGTCTCTTCCTGACGACCAGCTTCACCCGGGCGCCCCGCTTCAGCTTCTTGCCCGCGGCCGGCCGGCTCGACGCGACCTTCAGGCGGTTCAGCTCCCGGCCCTTCAGCTTGCCGCCACCGATCACGGCGCCGGGCCTGCAGTTGGCCCGCTTCAGCCTGACCTTCGCGACCCTGAGCTTCAGCCCCTTGAGCCTGGGTACGACGCATCCCGCGCCGGCCCCGGGGTCGTTCGGCTTGCCGGTCCCCTTTCCGGCCTCGGCCTTGACCTTCACCCGCCACTTGAGCAGGTTGTCGTCCGGCTCGGGGTCGATCTCGGAGTGCCCGAGCGTGGCCTTGATCGAGGAGGTGCCCGCCGACCGGGCGCGGTAGGTCGCGCTGAGCTGGAGGCTGGTCTCGGCCTCCAGCAGCTTCGAGCCGCAGGTCCCTTCGCCGCCCGAGACGGCGCAGGTGACCCCGCGCACGTCGCTCTTCAGGCCGACCAGGTCGATCAGCCCACCGTCGGTGAGCTTGAAGCTCCAGTCCTCGGCGTCGAGGTTGGCGAAGTTCTCCACGGTCACGTCGACCTTGAACGTCTTGCCGGGCGAGGCCTCGAACGACTCGTCATCCGAGCTGAGGCCGATGTCCGCCCCGCAGTAACCCTCGCCCCGCGGGATGTCCTCGTCGTCCCCGTCCCACTCGAGGCAGATGGCGTCCGGGTCCTCGTCCTCCTCGGCGGCGACCGCCCCGGGGACGACCGGAGCGAAGACGATGGCGGCGATCGCGGCGCCGGCGACCAGCCCGGCCAGGACCACCAACGGCAGCGGGAACCTCTCACCCAGACTCATGGGCCGACTATAAGGGGTGGCTCAACCCGTGGCGGTGACTTTGTAACGGTGAAAGACGGTCCTCGCCTTCCGGTTCCGCTTGGTCCCGAGCTTCTTCGACCGAATCACCTGACGGGTGACCAGGAGCTTCTTGTTCTTGGTGGTCATGCTCATCACGTAGTCGCGGTAGGCCGGCTTGATCTGGAACGACACGTACCTCCAGCGGCCCCGGTTGATCTTCAGTCGCTTGGGCCGCGCCATCGCCTTGCCCTTCTTGCGGGTCACCGGTACCGCTTTGCTGCGGCAGAACGGGCGGAACCTGGCCGGGCACTTCAGCCGGACGAGGAGTCGCTTGCCGTCGAACATCGCGGGAGGGGCCAGGATGGGAGGCTCGAAGATTTCCTTCAGCTCGTAGGAGCCGATGTCGCACCGCCCCGCCGGCCGGGCCACGCCGCGCTGGTCGGTCGGAGGACACGTGTCCGGGGGCACGCTGCCGCCGGCGTCGACCGCCGGGCTGGCTCCCTCCAGGGCGTGGGTGAAGGTCTGCCCGCCGTTCATCGCCAGCGGCAGCATCCCCGCGTCGGCCACGACCAGGTTGCTTCCCGGGTCGGCCCCGGTCAGGCAGCCGCCCGTGCCCATCTCCTGGGTGGAGAGCGTGAAGCGCGGCGAGAAGGCCATCCCGCTGGAGCAGTCGGGGGCGCGGTCGGCCGGGTTCGGGCTGAGGTCGTGGTTGTCGGCGTTGATCACGTTGAAGAACGCGATTCCGGCCGACCCCGCTTCGGCGAAGCCGCCGCCGTCGCCGTTCCCGTCGGCGTCAGCGTCGGCCGTGTTGTCGGCGATGGTCGAGCTGCGGACCGTCGCGCTCGACCCGCCCGGCAGGTAGATCCCGCCGCCGCTGCCCTCGGAGGAGTTGCCGCTGACCGTGCTGTTGATCAGGCTGACCGAGTTGTAGGCGGCGATCCCGCCGCCGCTGATGCGGGACCGGTTGCCGGTCACGGTCACGCCGTCGAGGCTGAGGCCGCCGGAGCCGCCGTTGAGGATGCCGCCACCGTCCTCGACCGCGACCAGCCTGCCGCCGGTCACGGTGACCCGGTTCAGCGCGAGCGCCGCGGCCCCGCCCTGATGGAAGACCCGGTCCAGCTCGTTGCCGTCGATCACCACGCGGGCACTCGACCCGGCCGGCTCGATCGTCAGCGGGTCGGTGCCGACCACGTCGAAGTCGCCGGTCGCGTTGCCGTCCTCCCCAGCCCCGGGACGGGTTATCCGGTAGGTCCCGTCTCCGAGCAGGACCGTGTCCGCGCCCGAGCCGGCGGGGCAGCCGCTGAACGGGGAGTTCGTCTGGGCCGCGGTGATCGCCTCGCGCAGCGAGCATCCGGAGCCCATCGCGTCGTAGGAGTCGTCGGTCGTGGTGACGTTGATCGTTGCCGCCCCGGCGAGCGGAGCCGAGACCGTGATCGCGGCCCCTGCCACCAGCAGCCCCAGAACCATCCTCACCGCTTTGCTCGCCATCCCGTCCCCTTCTCGGTTGCCGAGCCCTTGGCCCGACGCATCGTTACCCAGACCTCGATCGTAGGACCCGCGCCGCCGGGGGTCAAGGCGGTGGCGGCGGGCACGACCTCACCGCCTTCGGTCCACGCGGAGGCGGGCCGTCCGCCCTCCCGGTCAGGGCTTGATCAGATCGACCACGGCCGAGGAGTCGACCGACCGCTGGTCGCCGGTCGCCATGTCCCTCAGGGAAGCGGCGCCGCCGTTCTCGAGGATCAGCGTGTGTGCCGCGCCCGACCGGTCGGCCTGCTTGAGCTGACCCTTCATCGACCGGCCGGCGAGGTCCATCTCGACCGCGAGGCCGTGGTGCCTCAGCTCGGCCGCCAGAGCGACCGCGCGCTCGCGCTGGGTGTCGTCCGCCAAGGCGAGGAACAGGTCCGGCGCCGGCAGCTCGACCTCCTCGTCGAGGGCGAGCAGGATGCGTTCGATCCCGGCCGCCCAGCCGACCGCCGGGGTGTCCGGTCCGCCGAGCTGACTGATCAGGCCGTCGTACCGCCCGCCGCCGCCGATCTCGGACTGGGCCCCGAGCCGGTCGCAGACGAACGAGAAGATGGTGCGGGTGTAGTAGTCGAGCCCGCGCACCAGGGTCGGGTCGATCGTGAACTCGACCGAGGCGGCCCCGAGCAGCGCCTTGACCTCTTCGAAGTGCTCCCGGTCCTCGGGGCTGAGGTAGTCGAGCAGGTGCGGCGCGGCGGCCATCACCTTCCGGGTCCCCTCGTGGTCGGAGTCGAAGGCCCGCAGCGGGTTGATCTCGATCCGCTGCCGGACGTCCTCGGAGAGCTCCTCGGCGCGGGACCGGAGGTGGGACTTCAACTCGTCCAGGTAGGTGGCGCGAGCCTCCAGCGACCCGAGGCTGCCGAGGTGCAGCTCCGCGCCGGGCACCCCGAGCTCCTCGATCAGGTCGGCCAGCAGGGTGATCACCTCGACGTCGGCCAGCGGCGAGTCGGTGCCGATCGCCTCGGCGCCGATCTGGTGGAACTGGCGGTACCGGCCGGCCTGGGGCCGCTCATGCCGGAAGAACGGACCGGAGTAGGCCAGCTTCACCGGCTGTGGCAGCTTGTGCATGCCGTGCTCGACGTAGGCCCGGCAGATCGGCGCGGTCCCTTCGGGTCGGAGGGTGAGACTGCGGCCGCCCTTGTCCTCGAAGGTGAACATCTCCTTGCGGACGATGTCGGTGGACTTGCCGACGCCCCGCTCGAAGAGCGCCGTGTCCTCGAAGGACGGGGTGTTGACCCAGCGGTAGCCGGAGCGCCCGAAGATGCCGCGGGCGGTGTCCAGCAGACGCTCGCGCTGCGCCGACATCTCCGGCAGCACGTCGAAGGTGCCGCGAGGGGCTTTGAACTTCTCGGCCATCAGCGCGGGATCTCCGCCAGGAAGGGGTTGGTCGCCAGCTCGTCGCCGAGGGTGGTCGCCCCCATGTGGCCGGGAAAGACCCTGGTCTCAGGGGGATGGGTGGTGATCAGCATCCGGATCGACTCCAGCAGCGTCTCCCAGTCGCCGCCGGGCAGGTCGACCCGCCCGACCGAGCCCTGGAACAGGACGTCGCCGGAGAACAGGACGTGGGCCTCGGGGATCGAGTAGGTGACGTGGCCGGGGCTATGGCCGGGGGTGAACAGCACGTCGATCTCGAGCCCCGCCAGCGAGAGGTGATCGCCGCCCTTGACCTGGTGGTCGGCGTCGTAGCTCTCGTAGGGGCCGATGCCCTCCCACGGGACGTAGGCCATGACGTCGGCCAGGATCTGGACCTCGAGCTCCGGGCAGTAGACCGGGGCGCCGGTGGCGCGGGCGATCGGCGCGACCGCCCCGATGTGGTCGAAGTGGCAGTGCGTGAGCAGGATCGCCTCCAGCTCCAGGCCGCGCTCGGCCAGCGGCCGCATCAGCCGGTCGGGCTCGTCGCCGGGGTCGATCATGATCGCCTTGCCGGTGCCCTCCCGCCAGAACAGGAAGGAGTTCTCCTGAACCGGGCCGACCGTGGTCCCGATCACCTCGAACTCGCTCACGCTCATCTCCAGTCCGGGCTGGTCAGCCCTTGGTGTTGGCCCTGATCCGGGCCCGTTCCCGGCGGCGCCACATGAAAAGGTCCATGTAGTACCCGGCCGGGATGTAGAAGAGCAGCATGAAGATCCCGATCGGGGCAGCCTGCTTGACGCCTTGGCCGAAGATCAGCATCAGCAGCAGCACGAACACGGCCGAGGCGACGACGCCCCGGATGATCGCGCCCTTCCAGGTCGGCGGGGCGTCCTTGCGGGGCCCCTTACGGGCGCTGCCGGCCTTGGCCTGGTTGCGGGCCTCCGCCCGGTTGCGAGGCCGACTCTTGCGTCGCGTGTCGATGCTTCCGGCCTGCGTGCCGCGGTGCTTCCTCGTGCGTTTCTTCTTCGTCTGGGCCACGGCTGAAACCTATCGGAGCCGCGGTCAGGCCCGAACCGCCGCCATCGAACCCGGACTTTTGCGTCATATGAGCACAAAAGTCCGGGATCGACCGTCAGTCGCGTCGAGCCCGGCTCAGATCCGGTTCTCGATCAGATGGAAGGCCGGGTCGAAGCCGCGGATCGGCACGTCGTCCGGATAGCCCTCGACCGCCGCCCGTGGCAGCAGGCCGATCAGCTCCGCCTCCACCACCCTGGTCCCGTGGACCTCCGCCTGTTCCTTCACCGCCTCGACCACCCGGGCCAGCGGCAGGCTGATCGGGTCGTGGACGTTGGTCGAGACCTGGGCCCGGCCGGTCGAGAGCGAGAGCCCCAGCGCCCGCACCCCCGGGAGGCCGCCGCCGATCGCGGTCCCGCCGCCGGCCGCCCGCTCACCGCCGGACTCGGTCCACTCTCCCCCGGCCTCCGGCACCGGGTCGCCCGGCCGGGCCGTCTCCCGCTTCTCGCGGATCGCGGCCGCGATCGCCCTGGCGACCTCGACGTCGTCGGTCTCCAGCTCCAGGTTGAACGCGGCCAGCGGGGGCCGCGCCGTCACCAGGCAGGCCCCGGCGCTCGGGTGAGGCCGCTCCGGCCCGAAGTCGGGACGCAGGGGCTCCTCGCCGGTCATCCGGGTCCACAGCTCGTCCAGGCCGCCGCGCCGGAAGTACGCCCGCTCCCGCCGCTCGGCCGTCTTCGCCAGGTCGCCGTAGAGGAAGACCGGCACCCCGAGCTCACCGATCGTCGCGGCCAGCCGCAGGGCCGACTCCCCGGCCCGTTCGCGGTCCTCTTCGCGGGACCAGATCACCGGGCAGACGTCGAGCGCCCCGATCGCCGGGTGGATCCCCCGCCAGGAGGTCATGTCGATCTCCGCCGTCGCGACCCGGGCCAGCCCGTCCAGCGCCCGCTCCAGGTCGCCGGCCGCCCCGGCGAGGGTGAACACGGCCCGGTTGTGGTCCAGGTCCGTGTGCCGGTCGAGCAGGGTCACCGCCGGTCCGAGCGCGGACTCCAGCCGTTCAAGCCGGCCGAAGTCGCGGCCCTCGGAGACGTTCGGCGCGGCGAGCAGGGTCAAACCAGGAGCCTGCCTTCCAGCACCAGCGGCGTCCCGTCGACCGTGACCTCCGGCCGCAGCGCGACCACGTCGAGGTGGACCGGCACCTGCACGTTGCCGCCGATCGCGGCCGAGGCCCCGAAGGCGACGTGGGCGGTCCCGAGGATCTTCTCGTCCTCGAGGATGTTGCCGGTGAGGATCGCCTTCTGATTGGTGCCGATCCCCAGCTCGGCGACGTTGGTGCCGTCCGGGCCGTGGACGGTCAGCAGCTCCATCAGCGCCGCGCCCTCGGCTCCGGTCGCATCGACCAGGTGACCGCCCTCGATCGTCAGCCGGACCGGTTCCGAGACCAGCCCGACTCCGGCGATCGAGCCGTCGACCACGAGCACCCCCTCGGCCGTGGCCGGGGCGATGAACCCCTCCCCGCACGGCAGGTTGCCGAACGCGCCGACCGCGTCCAGCTCGCCCGCGTCGGGGATCGCCCGGCGTCCCTCCAGGCCGAGGCGGAGGTCAGACCCGTGGTCGCAGGTGATCCGGGCCTCGGTTCCGCGATCCAGGATCTCCGCGACCCTGCCGCCGCGGTGGCGGAGCTTCTCCATGTCGTCGCTCATCACCCGGGCCAGCATCTCCACGGTGGCGCCGGGCAGGGTCGCCGTCCGGGTGCCGGACTCGCTCGCCCGCTTGCGCGCGGCCGTGTGCGAGAGCGACTGGACGGTCGGGGCGAGCAGGACGTCGACCGCGGCCATCGCGTCGGCGACGGCGGCCGGGGGCTCGCCGGCGTGCGAGTCCCGCTCGGTCATCACGGCGAGCACCGACTCGGCGCCCACGGCCTCGGCCTCCGCCCGCATCGCCTCGCCCAGCTCCAGGGTGGCCGGGTTGCAGACGGTCAGCACCT
>JBEBTS010000070.1:0-10562 GCA_040393665.1 Conexibacter woesei | reverse complement strand
TCAAGGAGGACATCGACGTCGAGGGCAAGGTCCGCAAGATGCAGCTCTTCGCCGACCTCTACGACGCCGTCGTCCAGATGCCGAAGGCCACGGTCGCGGCCTGCCACGGCTACACCGTCGGCGGCGGCGCCGAGATCGCGGTGGCCTGCGACGTGCGGGTCGGCGGCGCGAACCTGCAGATGCGCTTCCCCGGGGCCGCGCTCGGCGTGCCGGTGGGGCCGGCCCGGCTGGTCACGCTCTGCGGGCTCTCCCATGCCAAGTACCTGCTGCTGACCTCGAACACGGTCAAGGCCGACGAGGCGCTCCGGATCGGGCTGGTCAACCAGGTCGCCCCCGGTGCCGCCACCGAGAACACCGCCCTGGAGCTGGCCGGCCGGATCGCCGCCCACGACCCGGAGTCGGTCGCCACGCTGAAGCGCCTGCTGCACAAGTGGGACGACGTCGAGGGACGCTCCGCCGACGAGGGGCGCGGCCAGGTCGAGTGGCAGCGGTCCGGTCCCGGCCTGCACTGAGCCGGCGGGACTGAGGCAGCGTCGCCCGGAGCGGGATCAGCCCCGGGCGAGCCGCTGCAGCAGCGGCTGCATTTCCAGCTTGCGCGCGGTGCCTTCGCCCGCCTCGCGCAGGGCCCGGGTGCGGTCTTCGCCGTCCGGGTCGCCCAGGCGGCTGAGCGCCTCGGCCAGGCCGAGTCGCGCCCGGGCGAGGAAGGGCCTCGCGCTCATCGCCTCGCAGGTCACGATCGCGTTCTCGAAGGCGGTCGCCGCATCCCGGTCCTTCTCCTGTGCCAGGCAGAGCTCGCCGCGCAGCAGGCTGCGCGGCCCGAAGGTCGGCGCTCCCGGCCCGAAGATCGTCCACAGGTCGTCGATCGAGTCCAGCAGGCCGTCGACAACCCGGGCCTTCTCGGCGTCGCCCAGCTCGGTGATCAGCATCGTCGCCACCCCGCAGAAGACCGGCCTCAGCAGCTTCATCCGGGTGATCGAGGAGAGCCGCTCGAACTCGATCTCCTCCAGCAGCTCGCGGGCCCGGTCGGGGTCACCGGCCTGATAGCGGCCCAGGGCCAGACCGGTCTCCCAGGCGGGCCAGGCATCCCATGACCGCGCCACCTCCGCCTCGCTCTCGATCACCGCGACGACCTCCCCGAGGCGTCCCCGATGGGCGTAGTCCATGTAGTGCATCGCGTCCAGCATCGCGATCCGGGCGGAGGAGGTGAGGCCCTCGCCGGCCAGGCATTCCTCGGTGATCCGCTCGCCCTCCTCCCAGCGCCCCTCGAGGAAGCAGCGGGAGGCCCGCAGCGAGTAGTTCGTGTTCCTGACCTGCGGCAGGGTGGCGCTGAGCTCGCTGTGCCTGGCGATGTCCGAGGCCGCCTCCGCGCCCCGGCCCGCGTTGGTCCGGATCACCGCGCGCAGCGCCAGCGCCTCGCCGAGATCCTCGCGGTCCGCCGACTCCTCGGCGATCCGGACCGCCCGGTCGGCCGCCTCCCGCCGGTACTCCGGGGCGGTGCTCTGCAGCAGGTAGTAGTGGAGCGACACGACCACCTTGAGGAAGGTCTCGTCGCCGAGGCGCCCGGCCATCTCCAATGCCTCGCGGCTCATCGCGGTCGCGTCGTCGTCCGGGTCCCCGCTGAAGAACTTCAGGTGGCTCAGGTTGGCCATCGTCTCCGCCCGCAGGGGACTGTCGCCGGAGGCCAGCATCCCGAGCGCCTCGGTCAGCAGGTTGATCGGCATGTCCCGGACGTTGTCGAAGGTCTCCCAGCTGCCCCAGCTGACCCCGTTGGCGGCCAGCGCGAAGGGCTCGGGCAGGCCGGACTCCCGGGCCGCCTCGGTCGCCTCGACGAAGGTGACGCCGGACTGGGGCAGCCGACCCATCCGCCACTCCGCCTCGGCCCGGCTGATCAGCAGCTCGGCCAGCAGCCCGTGGTCGACCGGCTCGTCGGCGCGGCAGGCGGCGATAGCGCCGTCGTAGAAGTCGACCGCCTCGTCGTAGGCCAGACGGCTCTCGGCCTGCTCGGCGGCCCGGGCCGAGTAGTGGACGGCCCGGTCGATCTCGGCCGGGCCGGCCAGCGAGAAGTGCCAGGCCAGGGTGCCGAGGTCCCGGTCCCGATGCGCTTCCGGACGGGACCGGTTGCGCTGCTCCAGGGCCTTGCCGATGTCCCGGTGGATGGTGGAGCGCCGGGTCAGGCTCAGCTCGTTCTCGAGGGTGGACCGCAGCAGCTCGTGGACGAACGAGTACCGGCCGGGGACGTTGGAGGACTCGTCCAGCAGCCCGGCCGCGACGGCCTCGTCCAGACGGTGGATCGCCTCGTCCTCGTCCAGGGAGGTGGTGCGGATCAGGATGCCGAGATCGAAGTCGCGGCCGATCACCGCGGCCCGGGCCAGCAGCTCCGGCCCGCCGTAGCCCAACCGCGCGACGCGCTGCTTGATGACTTCTCGGACCTCGTTCGGGGCGAGGGCGGGATCGGTCTCGCCGGTCTCCTCCAGGTGGCGGACGATCTGCTCGATGAAGAAAGGGTTGCCGCCGGTCTGGTCGTGGATCCGCGGGGCGAGGTCGCCGTCGACCCGCTCCTCGATCAGCGCCCGCACCTCGCCCGGGCCCAGCGCCTCGATCTGGACGCGGACCGTCGGGCGGCGCCGCTGCAGGTCGGTCAGGGTCTCCGGCAGGAAGCTGTCGGCGGGCAGCTCGGTGTCGCGGTAGATGCCGAGTGCGAGCACGCCGCGGAGCGGGTCGTCGCCGGCCAGGCTCGCCAGCAGGCGCAGGGTGGACCGGTCCGCCCACTGCAGGTCGTCGAGGATGATCAGCATCGGCCGGACCGTGGTCAGGCGCCCGATCGTCCGCATGACCGCGCCGAACAGGGCGCGACGCTCGGACTCGAGGTCGGTCGTCGGGCCGGGCGCGGGCAGGCCCATCCGGCTGACCAGCTCCGGCAGCAGCCGGGCCAGGGTCGGGCCGTCGGCGCCGACCACGTCCGAGAGGTCGATGCCGCCGTCCTGGCGGAGCGCGGTCCGCAGCAGGCCGGACCAGACCCGGAACGGCCTCACCTCGTCCGGGTCGCACCGTCCGTAGAGCACGGTCACGTCGTCCCGGGAGGCGGCCAGCTCGGCGGCGATCCGGGTCTTGCCGACCCCGCCCTCGCCGGCCAGCAGCGCCACCCTGAGATCGCCGGCGACCGCCCGGTCCAGCTCCCCGCGCAGCTGCCCGAGGATCGCTTCCCGGCCGACCAGGCCGATCTCGGCGATGCGAGGGTCGATCGAACGGGCGATCGCGTCCGTGTCGGTCGGGCCGGACGCGGCGGCCTCCGGGGCCTGGCGGCCGGCGGCCGGGCCCGACGCTCCCTCCTCGGCTCGCGATGACTCGTGGGCGTTGAGGAGACGGTCGTGAATCGCGTTCAGCTCCGGGGCGGGATAGGTGCCGAGCTCGTCCCGCAGCAGCAGGCGCAGCTCCTCGTATGAGCGCAGGGCCTCCGCGATGTTGCCCTGGCTCTCCAGCACCTCGATCAGCGCGGCCCGGGCCGACTCCCGGAACGGCGAGGACTCCACCGCTCGGCGGGCGGCCCGCTCCGCGCGACCGATCCGGGCGTCGCCGAGCGCCGCGCCGGCCCGTGCCGCCGTCTCCAGCGCCCGCAGGTGAAGCTCCTCCAGGTGGGAGCGGTGCTCGTCGATCCAACGGGCCTCGAAACCCGGCAGCAGCCCCCGGTCGAAGATCGCGTCCGCCGCGAGAGCCGCCGACCACGCCTCTTCGTGGCGTGCGTCGCCGAGCGCGTCCTGGGCCGCCTCCAGCTCTCGCTGGGCGGTCTCCCAGTCGATCGTCGCCTCGTCCCCGAGGCTGAGCGAGAGCTCGCCCCGCCCTTCGAGCCGTCCCGGTCCGAGCGCCTTCCTCAGGCGGGAGAGCGGCGGCGCCAGCAGGCCCTCGCCGCCGTCCGGCAGCCCGGCCTCGGACCAGAGCGCCTCCACCAGCTCGTCGCGCCGCACCGCGCGGTGTCGATTGAGGACGAGGAAGGCGAAGATCAGACGGCCCTGGCGGCCGGGCAGCCGACCCTCGATCGCCTCCCCGTCCCAGGTCACTCCGAGTCGGCCGCAGAGGGTGATCTCGGGGTTTGACATTCGCGGAAAGCTATCGCGTGTGGCGCCGGAGCGCGGGAATCATGCCGAGCTCCAGGGCCGTGTTCTTGCCCGCCTCGTGCAGCTCCACGGTCCGCTCCGGCCCTTCCGGGTGGCCGAGCCTCGTCAGGGCCTCGGCCAGCCCCAGCCGGGCCCGGGCGGTGAACTGCATCGACTCCATCTCGACGCAGGTGACCAGCGCCCGTTCGAGCGAGGTCGCCGCCTCCCGATCGTTTCCGACCATCAGTTGGAGCTCGCCCACGTGCAGGTCGACCGGGCCCAGGGTGGAGCCGACCCGGCCGATCATCACCCACTCACCCCGATATGGCTCCATCAGCTCCAGCAGCTTGGCGGCGCCTCGCCGGTCGCCGATCTCGCCGGCGAGGAGGTTGCCGATGGCGCAGAAGGGGAGGAAGGTCGCGTTGTACTCGGAGAGGTTGTCGAGCCCGTCCATCGGGAGCCGGCCCAGCTCCTCGCGTACCTGGTCGGCCTGCCCCGCCTGGGCCCGGGCCAGCAGCAGGCCGAGCCGCCAGGTCGGCCAGGTCTCCCAGCCCGACGCCCCTCGGGCGAGCAGCTCCAGCCGGTCGAGGTGCTCCCCGAGCCGTCCCTGCTCCGCCCGGACCATGAACCGCAGCGCGTCCTCCAAGATCAGCCGCGCCGGACGGGGCAGGCCGGCGTCGAACAGCCTCCCGGCGATCCGCTCGCCCTCCTGCCAGTGGCCGGAGAGGAAGCAGTCCACGGCCCGCATCGCCTCGGTCGTGACCCGGATCTGGGGGAGGGTCAGGCTCATCTCGGCGTGTCGCGCCCGGTCCGCGGCCGCCTCGGCCCTCCGGCCGAGGTTCAGCATCGAGAGCGAGCGCCAGCCCAGGGCTTGGGCCAGCAGCTCCCGCTCCGGGAGCCGGGAGCCCAGCTCGACCAGGCGCTCGGACGCGGGCAGGCGCAGGTCGCGGCTGTCGGGCTCCCAGCGGGTGAAGGCGACGTCGGCGACCACCGCGTACTCGGCCTCGGGGTCGTCGGTCCCGGCGATCATCCGTTCCGCCTCGGCCGCCAGGATCCTCGCCTCCCGGGCCTTGCCGCTGCCGTAGTAGAGCGCCTGGGCGAGGGCAGAGACGACCCTCGCCTTCAGGGTGGACGGCTCCTCGCCGAGCGCGTCACGGGCCTCCTCGAGCAGCCCGATCCGGGTGGTCAGGTCGGTGTCGAAGGCGTCCCAGTTGCCCCAGCCGGTGCCGAGGGCCGCCCGGGCCAGCAGGTCGGGGCGACCGGACTCCCGGGCCGCCGCGGCGGCCTCGAAGAAGGAGTCGCCGGCGGCCTGGAGCATGCCGTTCATCCATTGGGCCTCGGCCCGGTTGAGCAGCAGCCGGGCGAGCAGGCCCTGGTCCACGGGCTCGTCGGCGCGGCAGGCGCGGATCGCGCTCTCGTGGAAGTCGACCGCCTCGTCGTAGGCGAGCCGCTCCTCGGCCTGCTCGGCGGCGAGGATCGCGTACTGGATCGCGCGGTCGGTCTCCTCCGGCCCGGCCAGACCGAAGTGCCGGGCCAGCTCCCCGAGGTGCTTCGCGGTCCGGCCGCGCGCCTGGTACTCGATCGCCTCGCCGATGTCGCGGTGGACGGTCGTCCGCCTGGTCAGGCTGACCTGGTCGGAGAGCGCCCCTCGGAGCAGGGCGTGCACGAAGGAGTAGCGGCCAGGCACCGTCATCGACTCGTCCAGCAGGCCGGCGTCGACCGCCTCGTCGAGGAGGTCGATCACCCGGTCCTCATCCAGCGGCGTCGTCCGCTCGAGGATCGCCAAGTCGAAGTCCTGGCCGATCAGGGAAGCCCTCCGCAGCAGCTCGTCGCCCCCGTCGGAGAGGCGGCTGACCCGCTGGGTGACGAGCTCGCGGATCTCCGCCGGGACCCCCTCGATGTCGTCGCTTCCGATCTCCTCCATGTGCCGCACCAGCTGCTCGATCAGGAACGGGTTGCCGCCGGTCTGGTCGCGGAGCGACCCGGCCAGGGCGGGATCCATCCGGCCCTCGATCAGCCGGGAGATCTCCTCGGCGTCCAGCGGCTCCAGCTCGAGCCGGGTCGTCGGCAGCCGCCGCTGGAGGTTCACCAGGGTCTCCGGCAGCAGGCTGTCCGCGGCCAGCTCGTTGTCGCGGTAGAGGCCCAGCGCGAGCAGGCCGCCGGGCGGGTCGTCGCCGGCCAGGCTGGTCAGCAGCATCAGGGTGGAGCGGTCCGCCCAGTGCAGGTCGTCGAGGACGATCAGCATCGGCTTGACCGCCGAGATCCGGCCGATCATCCGCATCACCGCGTCGAACAGCGCCCGGCGCTCCGACTCGAGATCGGCGGGAGCGCCCGGCGCCGGCAGGTCGAGGTGCTTGACCAGCTCCGGCAGGATCCGGGCCAGGGTGGGTCCGTCGGCGCCGATGATCCCGGCGAGGTCGATCCCCTCGGCCTGCCGGAGGGCGGAGCGCAACAGGTCGATCCAGATCCGCAGCGGCCGGACCTCGTCCTGCCCCGATCGTCCGTAGAGCACGGTGATGTCGTCCCGGGAGGCGGCCAGCTCGGCCGCGATCCGGGTCTTGCCCAGGCCGCCCTCGCCCGCCAGCAGGGCGATCCGGAGCTCGCCGGCGGCGGCCCGGTCGAGCTCCTGGCCGAGATGCTCGAGCACGGTCTCCCGTCCGACCAGGCCGATCGTCTCGATCCGCGGGTCGATCTGTCGGCCGATGTCGGCCGGGGTCGCGGTCGGCCGTGACGGCGGCGCGGGGACGGGCGCCCGGCCGTTCGCCGCCGGGTCCGAAGGGGCGGCGTCCCGCTCGTGCGCGTTCAGCAGGCGCTCGTGGATCGAGGTCAGCTCGGGAGCGGGGAAGGTGCCGAGCTCCTCTCGCAGCAGCACCCGGAACTCGTCGTAGGCGCGCAGCGCCTCGGCGACGTTTCCCTGCGCCTCCATGACCTCCAGCAGAGCCACCCGGGCGGACTCTCGGAACCGGGAGAGCTCGACCGCGGTGCGGGCGGCACGCTCCGCCCGGGCCAGCCGCGGGCCGCCGATCGAGGCGCCGGCGCGGGCCGCCAGCTCGAGCGCCTGCAGGCGCAGGTCGTCGAGCTGGTTGCGGTACTCGTCGATCCAGCCGGCCTCGAGCCCGGGGAGCAGCCCGCCGCCGAGGATCTGCTCGGCGGCGACCGCCTCGTCCCAGGCCGACTCGTCGTCGCCGCTCGCGAGCGCGGCGCGGGCGGACTCGATCTGCGCGCGCGCCACCTCCCAGTCGACCCAGGGGCTCTCGCCCAGGACCAGCTCCAGCTCGGAGCGGCCCTCGATCCGGCCCGGCCCGAGGGCCTTGCGAAGCCGCGAGAGGGGCGGCGCCAACAGGCCCTCGCCGCCGCGCGGCAGGCCCTCGTCGGCCCACAGCGCCTCGACCAGCTCGTCCCGGCGCACCGGTCGCTCGCGATTGAGGGTGAGGTAGGCGAAGATCAGGCGGCCCTGGCGCCCCGGCAGCTTCGTCTCCAGCCGTTCCCCGTCCCATTCGAGGGTGAGCCGACCGCAGAGCGTGATCCTGGTGGTGTCGGTCGTGACTTCTTCCATCGCAAGGTGCGGGTCAGGTGCCCGCAACGTCAGAGCAAGGTGGCCCGGAGATTCTGCCAGCCATGTCAATGATCGCCAACATCTCCGATCTGCCCGCGGCGGCCACCTTCGCGCCGGAAACCCCCGATCAGGTAGCTCTCTCGCTCTCCCAGGCGCGCGCTGCGGGGCTGCAGGTCGTCGTGGTCTCGTCCTGTCACGGCCTGCCGCCGATCGGCGACCTCTCGGGGTCGATGCTGCTCGACATGAGCGGCTTCGACGGGATCGAGATCGACCCCGTCACCGCGATCGCGCGGGTCGGTGGCGCCGTCGACTGGCGGCAGCTGCTGATCGCGGCCGCCCCGTTCGGGCTGACCGGGCCGTTCGGCAACTCGGCCACCGTCGGCATCACCGGGTACGTGATGGGAGGCGGGATCGGACCGTTCTCCCGGCATCTCGGCCTCGCCTCGAACGCGATGATCGCCGCCGAGATCGTCACCCCGGACGGGACGATCCGCCGGGTCGACGCCGGCTCCGACCCCGACCTGTTCTGGGCGCTGCGCGGCGGGGGCGGCGGGTTCGGCGTGATCACCACCCTCGAGCTTCAGCTGACGCGGATGCCCGAGATGAGCGGCGGCCTGATGATCTGGCCCCTGGACCGCGCGTCGGACGTGGTCCCGGCCTGGGCCGAGTGGACCCGCACCGCCCCCGGCGACGTGACCACCTCGGTCCGCATGGTCAACCTGCCGGACGGGAGCTCGCTGCTGCTGATGCTGGCGGGCGCCCCGCGGCGGGCGGAGTCGCTGCTCGGCGAGCTGGAGGCGCTGGCGGCTCTGGGGCCGATCCAGAACACGATCGGCGACATCGACGCCGCGGGATTCATGGAGGCGTACTCGGATCCCGACGAGGAGGGGCCGCCCCCGGCGGTCGAGCACGTCCTGCTCGACCTGCTGACCCCGGACGCGGTCGAGCAGGTGATCGAGTTCGCCCAGCCCGGGACCGGATGCGGCGCGATGATGGTCGAGCTGCGGCATCTCGGCGGGGCGTTGGCGAAGCCGCCCCGCGGCTGCGGCGCGCAGGGACACGTCGACGGAAACTTCTCGCTGTTCGTGATGGGCGCGCCCGACGCCGCCCCGGGCCTCGCACACGCGGTCGACGTGCTCTCCGACTACGGCCGTGGCCGTGCCTACTTCAACTTCCTGACCACCCGCGGCGACCGCCGGCCGGCCTTCACCGCCGAGGCCCACGAGCGGCTGTCCCAGCTCTACGAGGCGGTCGACCCGGACCGGCTGATGAACCATCCGCAGCCACTGTACGATCGACTGCGGCCCGCTCCGGCGGAAGCCGAAGCACCCGCTGAGAACCACACTGCCGAGAACCAAGCTGTCCCTGCGACCGATAATCGACCTCCTGCTGGAGGACACCGCCGCCAGCCGCCTGTCGGCGCGGGTTCGTGATGCCGTAACCGCCCCCGGCGGGCCGGGGGAGACGGTCGAGGCGAGGATCTCGGCCGTCCTCCGGCCCGCCGTGCTGGCGGCGATCCTCGAGGACGACCTCGGCCTGGCCGACCGGCCCGCCCTGATCGTCACCCCGGACGACCGCTCGGCCCGCGACCTGACCTCGGCGCTCCGGGCCTACCTCGGCGGCCGCAAGGTCCGTTCCTACCCTTCCCGCGGCACCGGCTACGCCTCGCAGGTCTCGCCGCCGCCGCACCTCACCGGCCTGCGGATCGACGCGCTGGACTCCTTCGGACGCGACGAGGACCGGCCCTCGATCGTGGTCGCCTCCGCGATCGCGTTGGCCGAGGCGGTGCCGGACGCCTCGCTGCGACCGGCCGGCTTCGAGCTGACCGTCGGGGCCGAGCACGATCCCGCCGTGGTCGCCGCCGACCTCGTCGCCGCCGGCTACGAGCGGGTCGACCAGGTCACCGAGCGCGGCCAGTTCGCCGTCCGCGGCGGCATCCTCGACATCTTCGCCGCGACCGAGGACCGGGCGGCCCGGATCGAGTTCTTCGGCGACGAGATCGAGTCGATGCGGTGGTTCTCGACCTTCACCCAGCGATCGCTCGGCAAGGCCGAGTCGCTGGCCCTGGCCCCGGCCGCCGAGCTCGACGCCGATCACCGCGACCTGGCGGCGCTCGCCTTCGCGGAGGCCCGCGAGGACGGCACGGACGTGGATCTGGCCGAGGTCCTGCCCCTGGAGCACTTCCGCGCGCCGCTCGACCTGATCCCCGAGTCGGCGGCGGTGATCCTGACCGCGGCCGAGGAGATCGAGCCGGCCCTGCGGGACCACTGGGAGGACGTCACCACCGCGATGCATGCGGACGACGCCGAGCACCTGTACGAGGACGTCGCCGGTCCGCTCGCGGCCCGGGCCGCCCTCACCGTCTCCCGGCCGGTCGACGCGGAGACCATCGCGCCGTCCGCGGGGGACGCCGCCGAAGCGCCCGGCGAGCCGCCGATGCGGGCGATGGCCGCGGAGACCCCGGCCCGGAACCTGGTCGAAGCCGAGGCCGAGCTGAAGAAGCTGGTCGACGCCGGCTACCGCACCGTCGTCGCCTTCGACAGTCGCGGCGAGGCCGAGCGGGCCAGGTACGGCTTCGACCGCACCGACGCCAAGATCCTCGACGAGGGCCGGGTCCCGGAGCGGCCCGCGGTGACCCTGGTCGAGGCCCGGATCGCCGAGGGGTTCGTCTCCCCGGCCACCCGGATCGCGGTCGTGCCGTTCCGGCGTCTGCTCCATCGCCGCCGCCGGGCCGACGAGCAGGCCCCCGAGGCGGTCCGCGGCCGCCTCACCTTCTCCGAGCTGCGGGTCGGCGACCACGTCGTCCACGAGGACCACGGCGTGGCCCGCTTCGCCGGCTTCGAGACCCGCGAGGTCGGCGGGATCACCCGCGACTACCTCTACCTCGAGTACAAGGGCGAGGACCGGGTCTACGT
>JBEBTS010000069.1:0-10911 GCA_040393665.1 Conexibacter woesei | reverse complement strand
GTGGAGGTGTCTCCGGTCGCACCGGCCGCCGTGGTCTGCGTGGCGTCCGTGGGGGAGTCCCCCACGGATGCCGCGCTCGACTGCTCGGGTTCGGGGACGATCGCCTTGATCCGCAGACGCTCGTAGCGCTCGCGGTTGAGGAGCTCGTAGTGGACGGCGAAACGGGGCTCGCGCGGGAAGTAGTCGACCCCGTGGACGGAGGCGAGGAAGGTGTACTCCTGGCCGGGGGTGTCGCGCAGCCAGGAGAGGACCTCGGTGACGCAGGTCGGATCGACCAGCAGCGCGGGCTGCTCGCGATCGAAGCTCGTGTCGACGACCGCGCCCGGATGGGTGCGGTTGATCTCGGCGAGCAGCAACTCCAGTCCGGGTGCGTCAGGCACCGAGGACCTCCCGGGCCTTGCGGTAGGCCTCCAGGGCCTCCTCGGAAGGCTGCGACGCGGGGCCGCTGCGGGCCCATTCCTCGGTTCCGTGGGCGTTGTAGCGCGAGCGCCACCCCGGGTCGGGATTGCCCTTGATCTTCTGCTGCAGCTTGTTGAAGGCGTAGAGCAGGGCCTCCGGGCGGGGCGGGCAGCCGGGGACGTGGACGTCGACCGGCATGAACTTGTCGGCGCCCTGGACCACGGCGTAGTTCTGGAACATGCCGCCGGACGAAGAGCAGGCGCCCATCGAGATCGCCCACTTCGGCTCCAGCATCTGGTCGTAGATCCGGCGGACGACCGGGGCCATCTTGATCGAGACCCGGCCCGAGAGGATCAGCAGGTCGGCCTGGCGCGGCGAGGCGCGGAAGGCCTCCGCCCCGAACCGGGCGATGTCGTAGCGCGGCGAGACGGTGGACATCATCTCGATCGCGCAGCAGGCGAGACCGAAGGTCGCGGGGAAGATCGAGTTCGCCCGGGCGGAGTTGAGGACCTTCTCCAGGGTCGTGGTGACGACCCGCTCCTCGACGTACGCGTCGAGGTCGGCGCCCTCGAGATCGCCGCGCAGCATGTCGCGCGCCCGGAGCTGGCGCGCGCGCAGCTCCTCCGGCGACTTGGGCTGCTCGAGCGAGGAATGCACCCGCAGCTTCTGACGTTCTATCTCCAATCCAGGGCTCCCTTGCGCCAGACGTAGACGAGGGCGACGAACAGCAGGCCCACGAAGAGGACGACCTCGGCCAGGACGAAGATCGAGTCGGCCGACTTGAGGATCGCTCCCACCGGATAGAGGAAGACGACCTCGATGTCGAACAGGATGAACAGCATCGCGATGAGGTAGAAGGAGACGCCGAACCGGAAGGTCTTGGAGATCTCGGACGGCAGTCCGCACTCGTACGGGTCGGACTGGCGGATGGCGGCGCTGGTGGCCGCGTCCTTGATCTGCTTGGGTCCGAGGACCGCGTTGAGGGTCGCGAAAGCCCCACCGACGATGAGGCCGAGAGCTGCGAAGACGAGAACTGGGAGGTACTGGTGAAGCAAACTGACTCTTTCCGGGGATACGTAGGCTGTCCCTCAGCATGGGTTATACACCTCAGGGGCCATACTTTGTATCAAGTCGTTACATAGTGATTTTTCGCATATACAAGCCGAACTCCGACCGTTTCAGGCGGGATTGACCCGTGTCCGACGCGTACTCCGCATTGGGAGTGATCGTGATCGCGATCAACCTCGTCGCCGGAACCGCCGGGCTGGCCGCCTGGGCGGGTCGTCGACCCTCGATTCCGTTCTGGTACCTGCTGCGGGTCGCGCAGGTCGTGACCATGGTCTTCGTTCTGTTCGCCTGCGTCACCTACCTGGCCGGGCACCGCGCCGACGACGACCTGCACTACCTGTACGTGCTGCTGCCGGTGGTCGCCTCCTTCCTCGCCGAGCTGATGCGCGGCGGCGCCGCGGGCCAGGAGCTGGGCGAGCGGCTCGACCCCGAGCCGGCGCCGGGCGCCGAGCCCCTCGCGACGGCGGAGCTGGCCTCCCGGTTCGCCGAGCTCGAGCCGGACGAGCAGCAGGAGATCGGGCTCGCGATCGTCCGTCGGGAGACCGGGATCATGACCGTCGCCTGCCTGGTGATCGCCTTCCTGATCTGGCGGGCGATGGAGACCACCGCCGGCATGTTCTGAGCCGGCCCCCGGCCGCCCGGCCGGCTCCGGCTAACCGAGGGAGTCGGAGATCTCCCGCTCGCCGGAGCTGAGGTTGATCATCTCGCCGGAGACGTCCGGGCGGGCGAGGACCTCGGCCAGGAAGAGGGCGACGTCGGCCCGCGGGATCTCGTTCGACTCGAGCTCGCCCGGGTCGCGGGCGACGCTGACCAGCCCGACCGGCGAGTCGTCGGTGAGGATCACCGGCCGGACGATCACGTAATCGAGGCCGGAGGCGATCAGCTCCGCGTCCGCCCGGCCCTTGGCCCGCAGGTAGACGGCGAACACCTCGTCCCCTTCCACGGCCGCGTCCGCCCGGGCGGCGGAGATCATCACGTAGCGCCGCACGCCGGTCCGCTCGCAGGACTGGATCAGCTTGACCGCGGCGCCGTAGTCGACGGTCTCCTTGCGGGCGGCGCCGCTGCCGGGCCCGGCCCCCGCGGCGAAGACGACCGCGTCGCATCCGCGGACGGCGTCGTCGATCGCCTCGTCCGCGGCGGTCTCGAGGTCGACCTCGACCGGGTCGCCGCCCGCGGCGCGCACGTCTCCCGCGTGACCGGGGTCGCGGATCAACGAGCGGACGGAGTCACCGCGCCCGGCCAGGATGCGGGTCAGCTCCAGCGCGATCTTGCCGTGGCCACCGGCGATTGCGATATCCATGCCCCGACCATAACCCGTCCCGCTCTCGTGGCCGAGATCGTCGACCAACCCGGACTTTTACGTCATATACGCACAAAAGTCCGGGGTCGGAGCCGGACCCGAGGCTAGGGAAGCCGGACCTCGCCGCCGATGACCTCGCGGACCAGGCCTCCCACCCGGGGGCGGCCGGACTCCATGCGGGCCTCGAGCCGTCCGGGCCGGCCCATCTCCACGCCCTGGTCGACCGTGATCCGGTCGATGTCGAGGATGTCCTGCAGGTAGGCGACGAGCGGCCCCGCCGCCGAGCCGGTGGCGGGGTCCTCGAACCCGCCGACGTCGACCGCGAAGCAGCGGGCGCGGACCGACCGCGCCGGGACGTCGAGCACGAACGGGTAGAGGTTCGTGCGGCCGTCGAGCCCGAGGTCGCCGATCAGCGCGGGGTCGGGCCGGCATCGGGCCAGCGCTTCCAGATCGGCCACCGGGACGAGCAGGGTCGGGAAGCCGGTCGAGACGACCTGGCTGGAGAACCGGGAGTCGACCCCGCCCTCCTCCAGGCCGAGGATCGGCGCCAGCCGCGCCGCCTTGAAGGTCGGTCCGAACTCCGCCGCCTCCTGGTGGACCGACGCCCGCCAGGAGCCGTCGGCCTCGGCCCGGGCGACCTCGACCTGCTGCATCCCGGCCCCGGTCTCCTGGGTGAAGGTCGCCGCGTCGAGCCCGCGCTCGATCGCGACCGCGACGGCCGTGCCGAGCGAAGGGTGCCCGGCGAACGGGATCTCGCCGGCGATCGTCCAGATGCGGTTGCGGTAGTCGGCCCTTCCGTCCGCCGTCGCGCCGGTGGCGGTGGCGGACTGGACGAAGGTCGTCTCGGAGAGCCCCGTCTCCCGGGCGAAGGCGAGCATCGTGTCGTCGTCGACCCCGTCGGCGTCGTGCACCACGGCCAGCGGGTTGCCGGCGAGCTCCTCCTCCGCGAAGACGTCGAGCCAGGTAAGTCGGTGGGTTCCGGGCCGGTGGGCGCCGGGCTGCTCGGGGCTCGGCCGCGCGGCGGTCATCCGCCCGGTTCGATGTCGAGCCGGCGGAACAGCCCGCCGTGGTAGACCAGCGGCTCGCCCGGCTCGGCCTCGACCTCCTCGACCAGGCCGGTCACGATCACGTGGTCGCCGCCCGGGATCACCTCGGCGACCGAGCAGACGACCTGGGCCAGGCTCTGGTCCACGATCGGGACGCCGGACTGCTCCCGCCAGGCCACGGCGGCCCACTTCTCGTCTTGCGAGGTCTTGGTGGCGAAGATCTCCGCCGCGGCCCGCTGGGACTCACCGAGCACCGAGATGCCGAACCGCCCGGCCTCCCGCAGCGCGGCCAGCGAGCGGGAACCGAGGTCGAGGCAGACCAGCATCATCATCGGATCCAGCGACAGCGAGCAGACCGCGGAGGCCGTGGCTCCGGCCGGTCCGGACTGGCCGAAAGCCGACACGACGGTCACTCCGGTGGGCAGCAAACCGACCGTCTGGCGGAACTCATTTGGATCGGGGACAGCCATTCTCCGCCGTAGACAATATGATGCCCTCGCCGTGCGTGCCGTAGCCATCACATCCACAGTCATCGCAATCGCCTTCGGCCTCTCCGCCTGCGGGTTCGGAGAGGACGGGATCTCGGTTTCCGAGAATGCCCCCGAGTACAAGGGCGCCGAACTCTTCGCGGCCAACTGCGCCGGGTGTCACACCCTGAGCGCGGCTGGTGCCGAGGGCACCGGCAACCGCGGAACCCGGGTCCAGGGCCCCAACCTCGACCAGCGGACGATCTCCCACGAGGAAGCTCTCTTCGCCATTCAGAACGGCGGTGCTTCCGGGGCGATCATGCCGCAGAACATCGTCGTCGGCGACGAAGCCGACGAGGTCGCCAGCTTCCTGGCCAAGTACGCCGGTTCCGAAGCCGGCGACGAGTAGCCGGCGGGAGCCGTGCTCGATCTCAAACTGATCCGCTCCGACACCGAGCGGGTCAAGGCTGCGCTGGCCCGACGCAACGCCGCCGACTCGGTCGACGAGCTGCTGGAGCTGGACGAGCGGCGACGGCAGCTCCTGCCTGAGATCGAAGGCACCCGCTCGAAGCGCAAGCAGGCCTCCGAGCGGATCGGCGCCGCCAAGAAGGCCGGCGAGGACGCCTCCGAGGCGATCGCGGCGGTCCGCGACCTGAAGGTCGGCCTGGAGCAGCTGGAGAACGAGCTGGAGGCGGTCGAGTCCCGCCGGGACGAGATCGCCGCGCACCTGCCGAACCTGCCCGACCCGACCAGCCCCGACGGCTTCACCGACGAGGACGCCGAGCTGGTCCGCGAGGTCGGCGAGATCCCGCAGTTCGACTTCCCGGTCAGGGACCATCTCGAGCTGGCCGGCGACGGGATCGAGATCGAGGCGGCCGGCCGGGTCTCCGGCGCCCGCTTCGCCTACCTCATGGGCGACATGGTCATGCTGGAGTTCGCCCTCGCCCGGTACGCGCTGGAGAAGCTGCGGGGCATGGGGCACGAGCCGGTGATCCCGCCGGTGCTGGTCCGGGAAGAGGCCCTGTTCGGGACCGGCTTCCTGCCCGGCGACCACGACCAGATCTACGAGCTTCCGAAGGACGAGCTGTATCTCGCCGGCACCTCCGAGGTGCCGCTGGCCTCGCTCCACGCCGACCAGATCCTCGAGGCCGACCAGCTGCCGATCCGCTACGCCGGGTTCTCCAGCTGCTTCCGCCGCGAGGCCGGGGCCGCCGGGCGCGACACCCACGGCATCTTCCGGGTCCACCAGTTCGACAAGGTCGAGATGTTCTCGTTCGTCAAGCCGGAGGACGCCGCCGCCGAGCACGAGCGGATCCTCGGGATCGAGGAGTCGATCCTGACCGAGCTGGGGCTGCCCTACCGGGTGGTCAACGTCGCCGCCGGCGACCTGGGCGGCTCGGCCGCGAAGAAGTACGACTGCGAGGCCTGGATCCCGAGCCAGGATCGTTATCGCGAGCTGACCTCCTGCTCGAACACCACCGACTTCCAGGCCCGCCGCCTCGGCTGCCGCTACCGGCCCGAGCCGGAGGCCCACCCCGAGTTCGTCAACACCCTCAACGGGACCGCGGTCGCGGTCGGGCGGACCCTGATCGCCCTGCTGGAGGTGCATCAGCAGAAGGACGGGACCGTGCAGATCCCGGACGTCCTCCGGGACTACGGCGCCCCCGCCACCATCGGCTGAGATGGCGGATCCCACCCGGATCCTCATCTGCGACGACCACGAGATCGTCCGTGAGGCGCTCCGGGTGAGGCTGAAGGGGATCGAGGGCGTCGAGGTGGTCGGGGAGGCCGCCGACGGCCAGGAGGCGATCAGCGCGACCCGCAAGCTGCGGCCGGACCTGGTGCTGATCGACATCGAGATGCCCCGGATCGACGGCATCACCGCGACCTCGCGCATCGTGGAGCTCTGGCCGGAGACCCGGGTCCTGGTCTTCACCGCCCATCAGGAGCCGAACGTCTCCCGGCTCGCCGCCGACTCCGGCGCCAGCGGGTATCTGGTCAAGTCGGCCTCGTCCGAGGAGCTCGGCGAGGCCATCCAGGCCGTGACCGCCGGGCTCCCCTGGTTCCCGGGGAAGCCCCGGGGCGCGACCGGGGACGACGAGCTTTCCCGGCTGCGGGCGCTGTCCCCGCGGGAGCGGCAGATCCTCGACCTCCTGGCCGGCGGCATGCGGGCCGAGGGGGTCGCCAAGGAGATCGGGATCAGCCCGGCGACCGTCTACACCCACGTCCGCAACATCGTGGCGAAGCTCGGGGTGGACACCCACACCCAAGCGGTCGCGATCGCGACCCGGTACCGGTTCCTGGCCTCCGGCGGCTGATCCGCCGGAGGCCGAGGCGGGCCGGCTAGGTGAGGTCGGACTCGTAGAGCACCCTCGAAGTCAGGCTTCCGACGCGGTCGTAGAGCGACCGTGCCCGACCGTTGTACTGCTGGGTGTGCCAGTAGAGGCGAACCGCCCCGCGGGAGCCGGCGACCTGCTTGGTCTCCTCGATGAGCCTCCTTCCCACGTCGCCGCCGCGCCCGCCGGGAGCGACGAAGAGGTCCTCCAGGTAGCAGTGGGTGCCCGCTGCCCAGGTCGAGCGGTGGATCACCGAGTGGGTGAACCCGATGAGGCTGCCGTCATCGCCGACCGCCACCAGGCCGAACATCCCTTCCCGCTGGGCGACGAGGTCGTCGAAGCTCTTGCGGGTCACCGCCTCGTCGATCTCTTGGCGGTAGAACGAGAGGTAGCCGTCCCAAAGCGAGGACCAGCGCTCGAAGTCGGACGCTTCCAACGCCCGGATCGCCGAGATCGTATTTGCCTTATCAGGGATAACGTTATCAGGTCTATCCATATCTATTGATAACAGACCCGACTACCCGGCATGACCTCGCCCGGCCGTCGGGATCCGCTCACGGAGCGTCGATCAAGCTCGCCAACCGCCTCACTCCCTCGGCTATCTGCGCCGGGGACGCCGAGCCGTAGCTCAAGCGGAGGAAGGGAGCCGGGGCCTCGTCGACGAAGAAGTGGCCGCCGTCTCCGACCAGGAGCCCCTCTGCGGCGGCCTCCCGGGCGATCGTGGCCACGTCGGCGCGCCCGGCGAGCCGGACCCAGAGGTGGAGTCCCCCCGAGGGCAGGTTGGCGACCTCCGCCCCTCGCAGCCGTTGCCCCACCTCGTCGACCATCGCGTCCCGGCGCTCGGCCAAGGCCTGGCGCAGGCGCCGCAGGTGCCGTGGCCACGCCCGGGAGGTGAGCAGCGTGAGCGCGACTTCCTGGCTGAGCGGAGACACGCAGATGTCGTCCGCGACCCGCGCCGACCGCAGGCGCTCGCCGACCGGGCCGCGGGCGACGATCGCGCCCAGCCTCATGCCGGGCGCCACCGACTTGCTCAAGGTCACCACCGTGATGACGTGACCGTGCGGATCCTGGACGAAGAGCGGTGGCGGCGGCGTCGCCTCGAGGGTGAGGTGACGGGCCGCGTCGTCCTCGATCACGAAGGCGGCGTGACGCCCCACCACCTCGAGCAGCTCCTCCCGGCGGGCCGGAGGGATGATGCTCCCCGTCGGGTTCGCGTAGGTCGGCTGCAGGTAGATCAGCTTCGCCCGGGTGCGCTCCAGCGCCTCATCGAGGCGACCGGGGATCACGCCGTCACGGTCGGTCTGGACCGGGATCACCTCCAGCCCGGCCGCCTGGGCGGCGAGGATCGCGCCCGGGTAGCTCGGGCTCTCGGTGAGGACCGTCGATCCCGGCTCCGCGATCGCCCGCATGACGAAGACCAGGCCCTGCTGCCCGCCCGCGACGATCGTCACCTCGCCCGGCTCGGCTTCCAGGTCGGCGGCGAACACCCGCCTCAGCTCGGGCAGCCCGGTCGCCGGGGCCATCGCCCAGCTGCGGGTGTCCCGCGCCACCCGGGCGCCGATGGCACGGAGCTCCTCCAGCGGCTGCAACTCGGGGGCGAGGTAGCCCCATGACAGGGGGATGTCGCCGGGCCGGCCGTACGAGCCGATCCGGCCGGCCCGCCGGGCGTCGATGCGGGACCGCCCGAGGACGCCCGACTGCCAGCTGAAGTCCGACGTGGCCGGGCGGAACCTCCCCGAGACGAAGGTGCCCCGGCCGGGCTCGGCCTGGAGCAGGCCGAGCGCGGAGAGCGAGGCCACCGCCTCGGAGATCGTCAGCGGGCTGGCCTTGAAACGGGCCGCCAGGTCCCGGGCGGAGGGCAGCCGGTCCCCGGCGTTCATCCGCTCGATCTCCTCCCTCAGCTCAGCGGCGATCTCAGCGGCTCTGTTACTCCCTTTCACGGGAAAGATGGTAGCGCCGCCCTACGGAGAGCAACGCCACGGCGGGGCGCCGTGGCGCCGGCGAAATGGGCAGCCGGTCAGCCCCGGGATGCGTCGAAGTCCAGGGCGCAGCCGTTGATGCAGTAGCGCTTGCCGGCCGGCCCGGGGCCATCGTCGAAGACGTGCCCGAGATGGGCCTCGCAGCTCCGGCAGACCACCTCGGTCCGCACCATCCCGTGCGACCGGTCCTCCCGCAGCTCGACGTGCTCCAGGTTGGCCGGCTCGGTGAAGCTGGGCCAGCCGGAGCCGGAGTCGAACTTGGCGTCGGAGGAGAACAGCTGGGCGCCGCAGCAGACGCAGCGGTAGCTGCCGTCCTCGTGGTTGTCCAGGTACTGGCCGGTGAACGGACGCTCGGTCGCCGCCCGTCGGGTGACCTCGAACGCCTCGGGGCTGAGCCGGCCGCGCCACTCCTCTTCGGTCAGCGCGCGGGGGTCCGGCTCGGACTCGCTTCGCATGTTTGTGAGCTTTCTGTTAGTTTTGTTAGCTCTTGGATTGGTTGACCTTGCGTCAACCTCATCGGATTTGCCCACGTCACACCACTTTCGGAGGGAAATTGGGACCTACGAATACAGTCTCGCGCATCGCTCTGCCCGGCGGTCTGGCTTTCCTCGCCATCGCCCTCGTGGCCATCGGCCTCTTCCCCTCGCCGCTCACCGGCATCGACCGGGCCGAGGCCAAGCCCCGCCTCGTCGCCCCGAGCAAGGTCTGCCCGGACCGGACGGCCCGCGGCAACGCCGCCCAGATCCGGCGCGCCCGCAAGTCCATGATGTGCCTGGTCAACTACGCCCGCAAGCGGAAGGGCCTGCGCAAGTACCGGAAGCACGCCAAGCTCGGCTGGTCGGCGAAGCGGAAGGCCAAGGACATCATCCGCTGCAACTCCTTCTCCCACAACGCCTGCGGACGCGGCTTCGACTACTGGATCAAGCGCTCCGGCTACGCCTCCCGGCGCGGCTGGACCACCGGTGAGAACATCGCCTGGGGCAGCGGCAACCTCGGCAACGTCCGCGCGATCTTCAACGCCTGGATGAACTCGCCCAGCCACCGCGCCGCGATCCTCGACTCCGAGTTCACCGATGCCGCCGCCGGCGTGGTCAGCGGCCGCATGAAGGGCCTTCGCGGCGCGCGGGCCTGGGTGCTCCACTTCGGCCACCGGTACTGAATCCCCGCTCGGATCAGCCGCCCACCCCCGGCGGCAGATGCCGGTGGCCGAAGCCCCTCCCCCGCGGACCGGCCTTGACAGCCGGGTAGGTTTACCGGAAGGAAATCGACCGGAGGAGTGGGCGTGGAGGACAAACCGGAGCTTGAGGTCCTGCTTTCGACCGGGAGCGGCTTCGCCCCGCCCCCTGAGTTCGCCGCGGCCGCCGGGCAGAACGACCCGGCGGTCTACGAGCGGGCCGCGGCCGACCCGGAGTCCTGGTGGGCCGCCTGGGCCGACCGGCTCGACTGGATCGAGCCTTACGACCGCGTCCTGAACTGGGACGACCCTCCCCACGCCAAGTGGTTCGAGGGCGGCAAGCTCAACGTGTCCGCCAACTGCCTGGACCGTCACGTCGAGGCCGGCAAGGGCGACCGCATCGCCTACTTCTGGGAGGCCGAGGACGCCGATCCCGACACCGGCGAGGGCCACGTCGCGATCACCTTCGACTGGCTGCTCGATCAGACCCAGCGCCTGGCCAACGTCCTCCGCGGGCTGGGCGTCGGCAAGGGCGACGTGGTCGGGATCTTCATGCCGATGGTGCCGGAGGCGGTCGTGTCGATGCTCGCCTGCGCCCGGATCGGCGCCGTCCACAACGTCGTCTTCGGCGGGTTCTCGGCCGAGTCGGTCCGGGAGCGGATGGAGGTCTCCGGCGCGAAGGCGCTGATCACCGCCGACGCGACCCTGAGGCGCGGCAAGCCCGTCCCGATGAAGGCGGCGATCGACCCGGCGCTCGACGACCTCCCCGCCCTGGAGCACGTGATCGTGGTCGACCGGTGCGGCACCGGCGCCCCGATGGCCCCGGGCCGGGACCTCGACTACGCGAGCGCGGTCGCGGGGGCGGCCCCGGTCTGCGCGCCCGAGCCGATGGACGCCGAGGATCCCCTCTTCCTCCTCTACACCTCGGGCTCGACCGCCAAGCCGAAGGGCATCGTCCACACCACCGGCGGCTACCTGACCCAGGTCACCGCGACCCACGAGATGGTCTTCGACCTGAAGGAGGGCGACGTCTACTGGTGCGCGGCCGACATCGGCTGGGTCACCGGCCACTCCTACATCGTCTACGGGCCCCTGGCCAACGGGGTCACCTCGGTCCTCTACGAGGGCGCGCCGGACTATCC
>JBEBTS010000068.1:0-10926 GCA_040393665.1 Conexibacter woesei | reverse complement strand
CGCTTCGGGAACCGGTCGAAGTCCGGCCGGCGACCTTCCTGGAACGCGTTCCGCCCTTCCTGGCCTTCCTCCGACATGTAGAAGAGCAGGGTGGCGTCGTGCGAAAGCTGCTGGAGCCCGGTCAGGCCGTCCTCCTCGGCGTTGAAGCTCGACTTGAGCAGGCGCAGGGAGAGCGGCGAGAGGTGCGACATCTCGCGGCACCAGGCGACGGTCTCCCGCTCGAGCTGGTCGACCGGCACCACGGCGTTCACCAAGCCCATCTGCTCGGCCTCCTCCGCGGTGTAGTGCCGGCAGAGGAACCAGATCTCCTTGGCCCGCTTCACGCCGATGTTGCGAGCGAGCAGGCTGGCGCCGAAGCCGCCGTCGAAGCTGCCGACCCGGGGGCCGGTCTGGCCGAAGCGGGCGTTGTCGCCGGCGATCGTCAGGTCGCAGACCAGATGGAGGATGTGACCACCACCGACGGCGTAGCCGGCGACCATCGCCACGACCGGCTTCGGCAGGCGCCGGATCTGGACGTGCAGGTCGCCGACGTCGAGGCGGCCGACGCCCTGGCTGGCGACCTCGTCGTCGCCGATGTACCCGTCGTTGCCACGGATCCGCTGGTCGCCGCCGGAGCAGAAGGCCTCGGTGCCGGCGCCGGTGAAGATGATCGAGCCGACCTCGAGGTCGTCCCGGGCCCGGTTGAAGGCGTCACGGAGCTCGGCGAGGGTCTGCGGCCGGAAGGCGTTGCGCACCTCCGGGCGGTTGATCGTGATCTTGGCGATCCCCTCCGCCTTCTCGTACAGGATGTCCTGGAACTCGCCGGCCGGCTGCCACTCGATCGGCTGATAGAGCGACTCTTCGGGGGGTGCGTTGCGGTGGCGTTCGGGCAAGATCGAGACTCCGTTTCAGAGATGGCGGCCGTCCGGCCACGCAGATCGGAACAATGAGGGTCAACGATAACCGGGCCAAGCGGTACCGTGCGGACGGCAAGCACTAGGGACATTCTGGGAAACGGGAACGAAGTCACTTGAAACTCGACAACTGGCTGGCACAGCGCGCACAGAGTTGCCCCACCCGTACCGCACTGGTCTGCGACGGCGAGTCGATGACCTTCGCGGAGCTGGAGGAGGAGGCGCTGAGCGCCGCCCGCCGGCTGGCCGCCTACGGCGTGAGGCGCGGGGCCACCGTCGCCATGAACATGGGCGACGGCCGGGACAAGGTGATCCTGATCCATGCCCTGATGAAGATCGGGGCGGTGCTGCTGCCGATCAGCCCGAAGTTCTCGCAGGAGGAGCGCCGCCGCGCGATCGAGGCGACCGGCGTCGACGTCGATCTCGACGATCCGGACCGGCTGACGATGACCGAGGCCGACCTGCCGCTCCTGGGCGAGCACGACATGGGCGATCTCCACTGCCGGATCCTGACCTCGGGCTCGACCGGGGACCCGCACACCGTCGGGCTCACCTACGGCAACCATCTGTTCAGCGCGATGGGATCGGCCTTCAACATCGGGATCAACCCCGAGGACCGCTGGCTCTGCACCCTGCCGACCAGCCACATCTCCGGCCTCTCGATCGTGATGCGGTCGGTGATCTACGGCACGGCGATGGTCCTGCATGACCGCTTCGACCCGGCCGCGGTGGGCGAGGCGATCGAGGACGACGGGGTCACCGTGATCTCGCTGGTCTCGACCATGCTGCTGCGGCTGTTGGAGGAGGAGGTCGACCTCAGCCGGCCGCGGGCGATCCTGGTCGGCGGCGGACCCGTCCCCCAGAGCGCCCTCGAGCGCGCGCTCGACCTCGGCGCGCCGGTGATCCAGACCTACGGCCTGAGCGAGACCTGCTCCCAGGTGACGACGCTCGAGGTGGCCGAGGCGCGGCGCAAGGTGGGCTCGGTCGGTCGGCCGCTCCTGACCTCGCACCTGCGCATCGACGACGGCGAGATCCTGGTGCAGGGCCCGACCGTCTCGGCCGGGTCGCTCGACGCCGACGGCTGGCTCCACACCGGCGACATCGGCCGGATCGACGAGGAGGGCTTCCTCTACGTCGAGGGCCGGACCGACGACATGATCATCACCGGGGGCGAGAACGTGAATCCCGGCGAGGTCGAGGACGTGCTGGTGCGGCATCCCGAGGTGGTCGAGGCGGCCGTGATCGGGCGTCCCGACGTCGAGTGGCAGCAGGCCGTGACCGCCGTCGTGGTGTTGCGGGACGGGGTGGACGTGACCGCCGAGGAGCTCCGCCGCCACTGCGCGGGCCTGCTCGCCGGATACAAGGTCCCGAAGTCGGTCGAGGTGGTCGAGTCTCTGCCGCGGACGGCCTCCGGGAAACTCCACCGTGCCGCGTTGCGCGAGCAGGCGGATCCCGGTCCTTCGCTCGACTCGCCGTCGGGGAGCGTCAGGCCTTAGCATCACGGGCCATGAGCACCCAAGACATCTTCTACGACAAGGACGGCGATCTCTCGAAGCTCGAGGGCAAGACCGTCGCGATCCTCGGTTTCGGTTCCCAGGGCCACGCGCACGCCCTGAACCTGAAGGACTCGGGTGTGAACGTGGTAGTCGGCCTCCGCGAAGGCTCCGCCAGTCGTGAGCAGGCCTCGGCCGCCGGCCTGGAGGTCCTCACCGTCGCCGATGCCGCCGCCAAGGGCGACATCGTGATGATCCTCCTGCCCGACGAGAAGCAGGCCGAGATCTGGGAGAGCGAGATCAAGGACGGCATCGTCGAGGGCAACCTCCTCATGTTCGCTCACGGCTTCGCGATCCGCTTCGACCAGATCGTGCCTCCGGCCGGCGTCGACGTCGGCATGGTCGCCCCCAAGGGCCCGGGCCACATGGTCCGCCGCCAGTACGAGGAAGGCTCGGGCGTGCCCTGCCTGATGGCTGTCGAGCAGGACGCGACCGGCAACGCCCACGACCTGGTGCTCGCCTACGCGATCGGCGTCGGCGGCGGTCGCGCCGGCATCATCGAGACGACCTTCAAGGACGAGTGCGAGACCGACCTCTTCGGTGAGCAGGCCGTGCTCTGCGGCGGCGCCACCGAGCTGGTCCGGGCGGGCTTCGACACGCTGGTCGAGGCCGGCTACGACCCGCGCCTCGCCTACTTCGAGTGCCTGCATGAGCTCAAGCTGATCGTCGACCTCATGTACGAGAAGGGCATCCAGGGCATGCGCTACTCGATCTCGAACACCGCCGAGTACGGCGACCTCACCCGCGGCCCCCGGGTCATCGGCGCGGAGTCCCGCCAGGCGATGAAGGACATCCTCGGCGAGATCCAGTCCGGCGAGTTCGCCAAGGAGTTCATCGGCGAGAACGAGTCCGGCAACGAGAACTTCGACCGGATGCGCCAGGAGGGCAAGGACCACAAGGTCGAGATCGTGGGCGCCCAGCTCCGCGACATGATGCCCTGGATCGACACCGAGTTCTAAGCACTCACGGGCGGCCACTGCCGCCGCGTGCTTGTCGAAAGGCCCCGTCTCGGGCGCTGGCGGTTTTCCGCCGGCGTCCGGGCGGGGCCTTCACGTTTCATCCGCCGGCGTCCGGGCGGGGCCTTCACGTTTCGCGGGGGCGATTGCTCGCGCTGTGCCGGTGCGATCGCCCCGGCGACCTGCGGGTGGCCTTGGCTTTACGGGGTCCGGAGCTGAGGCTAGGGTTGGCGTGTGGCCCGATCCGGGCCGTCCGTCCAACTGATTCATCAAGGAGAGCGCGTGTACCCAGTCACATACGAAGCCGACTATCTGCGGGAGCGGAACCGGCTGACCACCTTCTTCCGGCCGATCGTCGCCATCCCCTGGCTGATCGTTTCGTACATCTACGGGATCGCGGCCCTGGTCGTCGTGATCATCGCCTGGTTCGCCCTGCTGATCACCGGGCGCTACCCCCGAGGGATGTACAACTTCGTCGGCGGGATTCTGCGCTACTCGATGCGAGTCAACGCGTTCAGCATGCTGCAGACGGACGAGTGGCCCTCCTTCGGCATCTCCGACGAGCCGGCCTATCCGGTCCGGATCAACTTCGCGCCGCCGGCGGCCAAGCAGAGCCGCCTCAAGACGCTCTTCCGGATCGTCCTGATGGTCCCGATCATCTTCCTCGCCTACGCGATCGCCTTCATCCAGACCGGCGTCACGCTCGTCTCCTGGATGACGATCGTGTTCCGCGGCTACCAGCCCGCCGCGATCCACAACGCGCTGGCTTGGCTCAATGGCTGGAACACCCGGACCAGCGCCTACGGGATGCTGATGCGGGACGAGTACCCGCCGGTCGGCGACGAGACCCCGGTCGAGGTCGATCCGCCGGCCCCGGACGAGATCGACGCCGCCGCGTTCGCGGAGCCGGCTCCGCTGGATCCCGGTGCCCCGGAAGCTCCGGGCCTGGACGCCCCGGAAGCGACTCCGGGCGACGAGACCGGGCCGCCTCCGGCCCAGTAGCTCTCTATCGCGCATCCCGGCCGGCGACGAGGGTTGCCGGCCGGGCGCGCTTCCGAAGGCGGGCTTCGGTCGGTGTGGCCGGATCAATATCCTGACCCGAAATGACCGATTTCGCCAAGATCCCGGATGACCTAAAGCCCGCCGACGGCCGCTTCGGCTGCGGCCCCTCGAAGGTGCGGCCGGAGGCGCTGCGGTCGCTGGCGGAGCGGTCCGATCTCATGGGCACGTCGCATCGGCAGAAGCCGGTCAAGGATCTCGTCGGTCGCGTCCGCAGCGGTCTCGGAGACCTCTTCTCGCTTCCCGACGGATACGAGATCGTCCTCGGGAACGGCGGCGCCACCGCGTTCTGGGACGCCGCGGCCGCCTGGCTCGTCCGTGACCGAGCCCTTCACCTGGTCTACGGCGAGTTCTCCCGCAAGTTCTCCCAGGTCACCGCCGGCGCCCCGTTCCTCTCGGACCCGGAGCTGATCGAGGCGGAGCCCGGCAGCGCCCCGGCACCCGCGTCTCGCGATGGCGTCGACGTGATCGGCTGGGCCCACAACGAGACCTCGACCGGGGTCATGGTCCCCGTCGAGCGGCCCGCGGGCGCCGACGACGCCCTGGTCCTGGTCGACGCGACTTCCGGTGCCGGCGGCCTCCCGGTCGACCTGAAGGATGCGGATGCCTACTACTTCGCTCCGCAGAAGGCATTCGGCTCCGACGGCGGCCTCTGGCTTGCCGCGCTCAGCCCGGCGGCGACCGCCCGGATCGAGGAGCTCGACGGATCGTCCGACCGGTGGCAGCCGCCGTTCCTCTCCCTCAAGACGGCCCTCGACAACTCCCGCAAGGACCAGACCTACAACACCCCGGCCCTGGCCACGCTGATCCTGCTCGACGAGCAACTCCAGTGGATGCTCGCGGGCGGTGGGCTCGAGTTCTGCGTCGGCCGCACCCGCGCTTCGTCGGATCACCTCTACGGGTGGGCCGAGTCCAGTGATTTCGCCACTCCCTTCGTCGCCGACCCGGCCCATCGTTCACTGGTCGTCGGCACGATCGACTTCGACGACTCGATCGACGCGGCCGCCGTCGCGGCGACGCTGCGAGCCAACGGCATCGTCGACGTCGAGCCCTATCGCAAGCTCGGCCGCAACCAGCTGCGGATCGCGATGTTCCCGGCGGTCGAACCTTCCGACGTCGAGGCGCTCACCGCCTGCGTCGACTGGGTGATCGGGAACGCCGGGGTCACCGCGTGAAAGTCTTGATCGAAGCCGGTTCCTCGGAACCGGCCAACTAGGAGGTTGAATTTGAGCGACAGGCCCAAAGTCCTCGTCAAGGAGAAGATCGCCGACACCGGCGTGGATCTCCTGCGGGAGCAGTTCGACGTCGAGCTCGGGCTCGACATGGACGACGTCCAACTGGCCGAGCGGATCGGCGAGTTCGACGCGATCCTGATCCGTTCCGCGACCAAGCTCACCCCTGAGCTGATCGGCCGCGCGGACAACATGAAGGTGATCGGCCGCGCCGGCACCGGCGTCGACAACGTCGACATGCCGGCGGCCACCAAGCGGGGCATCATCGTCGCCAACGCGCCGGAGTCGAACTCCGTCGCCGCGGCCGAGCACACGCTCGCCCTCGCCCTGGCGCTCTTCCGCAACGTGCCGCAGGCGCACGGCTCGCTCGTCGCCGGTCGTTGGGACCGGGCCAAGTACAAGGGCGCCGAGCTCTACGGCAAGACCCTCGGCGTGATCGGCTTCGGCCGCATCGGCCAGCTCGTCGCCAAGCGGGCCCAGTCCTTCGACATGGAGGTGCTGGCCTTCGACAAGTTCGTCTCGGCGGAGCGGTTCCGCGAGCTCGGGGTCGAGGGCGTCGAGTCGGTCGAGGAGCTGTACAGCCGGGCGGACCTGCTCACCATCCACCTGCCGAAGACGCCGGAGACGGTCAACTGGATCGACGCCGACGCGATCGGCAAGTTCAAGCCGGGCATGCGGATCGTCAACTGCGCCCGCGGCGAGCTGATCGACCTCGACGCGCTGATCGAGGGACTCGACTCGGGTCAGGTCGGGGGCGCCGCGCTCGACGTCTTCCCGGACGAGCCCTTCACCGAGCACCCGATCTTCGAGCGCGAGGACGTCGTCGTGACCCCGCACCTCGGGGCATCCACGGCCGAGGCCCAGGATCGCGCCGGCACCGACACCGCCGAGCAGGTGATCGCCGCCCTCACCGGGGGCGTCGTCACGAACGCGGTCAACATCCCGGCGGTCAGCCCCGCTGTGATGGAGGCACTGGCGCCGTACGTCCCGCTCTGCCAGACGCTCGGCCAGGTCGCCGCCGGCCTCGCCGCCGGCCCGGTCGACCGGCTCGAGGTCGAGTTCCGCGGCTCCGTCGCCGAGCAGGACTCGCGCCTGCTGGTGATCGCCGTCCAGGCCGGCCTGCTCTCGGGTCACACCGAGGAGGAGGTCAACCTGGTCAACGCGCCGCAGATGGCCGAGGAACGCGGCCTCGAGGCCAGCGTCTCCAAGGAGCCGAGCGCTGAGGAGTTCACCGACCTGATCCGGGTCACCGTCCAGGCCGGGGGAGAGACCGTCTCCGTCTCCGGCACGAACGTCGGCCCGCGGAACCTGCCCTACCTGGTCTCGATCTGGGGCCAGAGCTTCTACCTGCCGTTCGCCGAGCACATGGCGGTCTTCCGCTACTCCGACCAGCCGGGCATGATCGGCAAGGTCGGCTCCCTGTTCGGCGAGGAGGGCGTGAACATCGGCTCGGCCGCGGTCGGCGCCGAGGCCGGCGGCGGGCACGCCGTCATGGTCGTGACCGCCGACGCCCCGGTGTCGGCCGGGACGATCGACGCGATCCGTCAGCTCGACGGCTTCGACTCGGGCTACTCGATCGAGCTCTGATCCACCCCGTCTCGTGACGCCCGGGCCGATCCGAGAGGAAGGCCCGGGACGTCGCGTAGGGTCAGGTCGTGACTGACCTGGAGATCCTGATCGCGCTGGTCGCGGTCGCCGTCCTGCTGGTGCGGCTCGCCGACCTGATCGCGATCCCGTACCCGATCGTGCTGGTCCTGGCGGGGCTGGCGATCAGCGGCGTCCCCGGGGTACCCGGCGACGGCCTCTCCCCGGAGGTGATCTTCCTGCTGTTCCTGCCGCCGCTGCTCTTCTCCGCGGCGCAGGCCACCTCGCCCCGTGACCTCAAGGCCGAGCTCGCGCCGCTGGGTGGGCTGGTGGTCGGCCTGTCGATCACCACGATGGCGGTGGTCGCCGCGGTCGCGCAGCTCATCGTGCCCGAGCTCGACTGGACCGAGGCCCTGCTGCTGGGAGCGATCGTCGCCCCGACCGACCCGGTCGCCGCGATCGCCACCTTCAGCCGGGTCGGGGTGCCGGAGCGGGTCTCCCGCCTGGTCGAGTCCGAGAGCATGGTCAACGACGCGACCGCGCTCGTCTTCTACCGGGTCCTGGTCGCCGCGGCCGTCACCGGGGCGATCCAGCTGGGGCCCGCCGTCTCGGACCTGGTGGTCGGGGTCGCGGGCGGGATCCTGATCGGGCTGGCCTTCGGCCTGGTGACGGTCTTCCTGCAGCACCGGCTGCTCGACTCGGCCCTCTCGATCCTGATGACCGTGGTCGTGGCCTACGGCTCCTATCTCGCGGCGGAGCACGTCGGGGCCTCGGGCGTGCTCTCCGCGGTCGCGGCGGGCGTGCTGATCGGGTCCCGCTCCAAGTACACGGTCGACGCCGAGACCCGGCTCAGCGGGATCGCCTTCTGGGAGACCTTCGTCTTCGCGCTCAACGTGCTGCTCTTCATCCTGTTGGGGCTGCGGCTGCCTTCGATCCTCGAGGGGGTGAGCTCCGCCTTCTCCGCGCAGGAGCTGATCGGCCACGGCCTGATCGTGAGCCTGGCGGTGGTCCTGGTCCGGCTGGGCTGGCAGTTCCTGCCGGTCACCGTCGGCCGGATCCTCCCGTGGGCGCTGCGGTTCGACACGGGGGAGAGCTGGCGCGAACGGTTCGTGGTCGGCTGGTCCGGCATGCGGGGCGCGGTCTCGCTGGCGGCGGCGCTCTCGCTGCCGCTCACCCTCGACTCGGGCGCGCCCTTCGTCGATCGCGACCTGCTCGCCTTCATCACGATCGCGGTCATCCTCTCGACCCTGGTGCTCCAGGGCCTGACCCTGCCGGCGATCATCCGGTGGACCCGTCTCGATCAGATGGCCTGGTCGACCCCGGCCGAGGTGAAGGCCCGGATCGCGATCGCCACCGCGGCGCTGGACGAGATGGACGCGATCGTCAGGGAGCGTCCCGAGCTGCCGGAGGACCTGGTCGAGCGGTATCGCCGGCTCTACGAGGATCGCGAGGCCCGCTGGCAGAGCGTCCTCCGGCGGGACAGCCACACCCCGGAGGAGGTCGAGCTGTACCGCTCGCTGCCCGACGTGCGGCGCCGGCTGATCGACGCCGAGCGCCGTGAGCTGATCGCCTGGCGCGGCCGGGGCGCGATCACGGTCGACGCCTATCGGCAGATCGAGCACGAGCTGGATCTCGACGAATCCCGGATCGTCAAGCTCCCGCCCCGCGGTTGAAACGCCGCCTGCCCGTGCGCTACGCTCTGTGGCGGTATGAATCAGCGGCCTCACAGCCCGGCGCTACTTCTCCTTCTCCCCCTCAGGGGGGATTGATCGCCGGGCGGCGCGATAGCCGCGAGCTGAAAAGAGATTCAAGTACCACGCATGAAGGAGAAGTAGATGTCCATCCAGGACTCCAACGACGCAAACCGCGTCCACATCTTTGACACCACCCTGCGAGACGGCGAGCAGTCGCCCGGCATCTCGCTCAACGCCGCCGAGAAGGTCGAGATCGCGCAGCAGCTGGCGCGGCTCGGGGTGGACGTGATCGAGGCCGGGTTCCCGATCGCCTCGCCCGGTGACTTCGAGGCGGTCGAGAAGATCGCCCGCGAGGTCCACGGCCCGACGATCTGCGCGTTGGCCCGCGCCCAGGCGCCGGACATCGACGCCGCCTGGAACGCGATCAAGGACTCCGAGCGGCCCCGGATCCACACCTTCATCTCGACCTCCGACATCCACATCGAGCACCAGATGCGGAACACGAGGGAGGACGTGCTGAAGGGCGCCCGGGCCTCGGTCGCCCAGGCCAAGTCCTACTGCGAGGACGTCGAGTTCTCGACCATGGACGCGACCCGGAGCGACGTCGAGTTCACCGCCGAGGTCTGCGCGGTCGCGGTCGAGGAGGGCGCGACCGTGATCAACATCCCCGACACCGTCGGCTACACGACCCCCGCGGAGTACATGAAGTTCTTCGAGGACCTGATCCGGCACGCGCCTTCGCTGGCCGACGTGCGGCTGTCGGTGCACTGCCACGACGACCTGGGCCTGGCTGTCGCCAACTCGTACGCCGGCGTGCTGGCCGGCGCCCGTCAGGTCGAGTGCGCGATCAACGGCATCGGCGAGCGGGCCGGCAACTGCTCGCTGGAGGAGATCGCGATGCTGATCAAGGTCCGCGAGGACGTCCACGGGCTCCACACGGGCATCAACACCGCGGAGCTCGCCCGGACCAGCCGCATGGTTTCGCGGGCGACCGGCTACGTGGTCCAGCCGAACAAGGCCGTGGTCGGCAAGAACGCCTTCGCCCACGAGTCCGGCATCCACCAGGACGGGGTGCTGAAGGAGCGGTCGACCTTCGAGATCATGGACGCCACCGAGATCGGCTTCGACTCGAACCAGCTGGTGCTCGGCAAGCACTCCGGCCGCCACGCCCTGAAGGACGCGCTGGAGCAGCTCGGCTTCGTGGTCGAGGGCAACGCGCTCAACCAGGCCTTCAAGCGGTTCAAGGAGATCGCCGACAAGAAGAAGCAGGTGACCGCCCTGGACCTGGAGGCGATCGTCTCCGACGAGATGCGCGAGCGTCCCCAGTCGCACGAGCTGGCCTCCTTCGAGGTCGAGGCCGGCACCGACCGTGAGCCGGTGGCCCGGGTCTCGGTGAAGATGCCGGACGACTCCGAGCAGCGCGGCGAGGCCAGCGGCGACGGCCCGGTCGACTCGATCTTCAGCGCGATCCAGGCGGCGACCGGGGTCGAGGCCGAGCTGCGCGAGTACCACGTCGCGGCGGTGACCGGGGGGGACGACGCCCTCGGCCAGGTCACGGTGGTCCTGCGCGACGACGGCGTCAACTCGTCCGGCCAGGGCGTGGCGACCGATATCCTCGAGGCCTCGGCCCGGGCTTACGTCCGGGCCCTGTCGAACCTGATCGACGGCACCGTCCGCGAGAAGCCGGAAGCCGGGACCCCCGGCCCCTGATCCCCGGTACGGAGCCGTTTCGACGGCCGGCGCCTGCGTGAGTGATCTCACCCAGGCGCCGGCCGGCTTCTCCTACCGTGGTCATGCGGGGATTTCGCCCCGCCGCAAGCAAACCCGAACCAAGCGAGACGTGATACCCATGCTGGGCAGAGCACTATTCAGCCTGATCAACGCCATCCCCGCCGACCAGGTGCAGCCGCCCAAGAATCCCGAAGCCGACCGGTAGGCCACGCCGCCGGTCGCCA
>JBEBTS010000067.1:0-11016 GCA_040393665.1 Conexibacter woesei | reverse complement strand
GCTCCGCCACCACATCGACCGGCTCCGTCAGGAAGTCAGGGAACATCGCTCCAACATATCGCCGGACGAGACCGTGCGAAGCGAGCCCCGAGGGTTCGCCTCCGGCGTGTCACCAAAGCACGCAGGCCGGTGCAGTCGAGACAAGCGCTATGGGTCGAGCTGGACACGACTCGAGCGTCATTGATCGTAGTCCCATTCCCAGTAGATAGCGGCCGTCTGCTTTCCCTTCAGGCGAGAGAGGTTCAACCCGTATACACCACCGTGAGCATTCTCTTCGAGAGTGACTTCTCTGGGTTTCTTGCGAGTTCCATAGAGAATGCTTCCCCTGAACTGATGGGCATAGATTGACCGGACCGGCAAAGTTGGTGGCAGGACCACCTGCAGTCTCAGATCTCGGATGTCCTTTGATGGAGACATGCTCAGCTGAGGTTTGAACGTGCCCCCGCTGTCCAGCAGTTCGTGCGTGATGACAAGATCTAGGGGTTCTTCCCTCTTCAGGGGACGCTCAAGGCACACATTGTAATACTCGAGTCCCTCGATGGTCTTGAACGGAGACCATTGTATTACGGCTTTGCCATTGCTCACAATAGCGCTAGAGGCACGGTCACCCGTGCCTGTCCACAGGTACTTGAGATTGATGCTCTGCAGTCCGTCGATGCGCGATCGAATCGTCATGCTTATCTCGTATGTGTGTCGCTTGATGTCTCTGGCATCAACGCGGTACGAGACATGACGTCTAGTCGTCTCATAGTCTCCGGAGAAAGTTCCCTTCCGGAGTAGTGCTCGAAACGTGATAAACCCAACGCTAGGAATGAGGGTGACCAGGCCGAGCACGAGAACCCAAGTGTTCCACTGCGGATTGTAACTCTTCAGGACGATGCCCAGCAAAGCAGCAGCTGCCGTTACATAAGCAATTATGTCCGCGCCGAGTGAAACAAGGCCTTGTGGATTCTCTGATCTCCTTATCATGATGTAAGACCCTAGCCTGCCCCAGAACGGTTTTCGCGAATGCCGGTGGTGCAGCCACCAAGAATTGGGTCCGTAACGGAACGGAGATCGTCGGCGAACCGGGGGCTGACGGGGCAGAAGTACCCGAAGGAGCTGCGAGTCAGGCTTGGGGCGCTGGTCCCGATTCCGACCTGGTTCCCAGATGATCAGCGGAGGGGGAGGGATTCGAACCCTCGATACGCCGTAAGACGCATGCTGGTTTTCAAGACCAGTGCATTCAACCGCTCTGCCACCCCTCCGGGATGTGGCTGGTCCAGCTCGGAAGTTTCTCAGGAATTCGGCGGGGGTGTCAGAGGCGCCGGAGGCCGACCCGCTTGGAGACGCCGACCACCTTCGTGCGGAGCTGCTGGGTCGTTCCCAGCGCGCAGCCGGGATCGACGCCCGGGGCCGGCTTCGACTTGAGGATGAAGGTGACCGGGGCTCCCTTGACCCGTCCCCGGTTCGCCCGGATCCTCTTCGTCGCCTTTCGCGGCAGCGTGAAGCGGAGCTCACGGGATCGGTTGACCCGGACGGTGCGGGCCTTGAACCTCCAGGTGGCGATGCCGCCGCGGGTCCTGTACCTCAGCGAGGGCTCGATCCTCACGTTCACGCGGCCGTCGGAGCGGAGCTTGATCCTCAGGCCGTTGACGCGCTTCGAGCGCCCGAAGGGCCGGCGGGGATTGAAGTCCGACGCGGAGACGAGCGGGGTGAGCTTGGGCGGGCAGACCGGCCGGGTGGGACCAGTCGGGCCGGTGGTTCCCGTGGGGCTCGTCGGGCCCGTCGGGCCGGTGGGGGAGGTCGGACCGGTCGGGCCGGTGGGGCCGGGGGCCTCGACCTCTTGGATCGGGCTGAGACCTGACTGGCTGGTGCCGCCCGGGTTGGTGCCCGATGCCCGGCAGGTGTAGGCGCCGTCCTCGGACGCGAGCAGGCTCCCACCGACCTCTCCCGGAATCAGATCTCCGTCCCGGTACCAGGCGAACGAGGTCTCGCTCGGGGCCATGAAGAACCGGGCCTCCGGGGCGTCGGGCCGCCACTCGGGCTCGGAGCAGGTGAGGGTCGTCCCGACCTGGTCACCGCCGGCGATCCCCGGGGCATCAACCGCCTCCGGTGCCCGGATGATCACCATCCCGCCCGCTTCGCCCGCGGTGTCGGCCTCGATCAGTCGGCCCGAGCCGGAGTCGTCGAGGGACTTCCACATGACGCTGTCGCTGGTGACCCAGTAGAGCCGGCGGCTCACCGAGTCCAGCGCCATGCCCGAGACCCCCTGCGTGTCGAGACCCGTGGTGTCGAGGTCCCCGGCGCCGGAACCGTCCTGCTCAGTCCACGCGATCCTGCTGTCTCCGGAGCTGGCCGCGTAGAGCCGGTCCGTCAGCCGGTCGACCAACATCGCCTTGGGGGACGAGACCGTGGTGCCGGGGAAGCCGACCGGCGCGGCGACGGCGTCCGTCGCCAACAGCGAAGTGGACAGCTCGTTCCCCTGGCCCGACCGCCAGTAGAGGCGCCGCTTCTCGGGGTCGATGCCGAGGTAGGGGACCGTTCCCGAGGCTCCGACCGGGGAGAAGCCGAAGCCCTGTGAACCGTCCGGGTCCATGCGGCTGACGTTCGATCCGTCGGCATTGCCCACGTAGACCTTCCGCTCTTCCGTGTCGAAGGCGATCGACTCGGGCGCGGTCGCGTAGATGGGCGGCGTGTTCAGGAGATGGAACTCGCCTGTCCCGTAGGCGTCCAGGGTCGCCACCCGGTACAGGATCGGCACGAAGAACTGCCCGGTCTCGGGGTCGTAGGCCATGTCGTAGGCGGTCACCGCGTTGTCGCTCGGCAACACCTGTTGCTCAGTCGACCCGTCGAGCTCGGTGAAGAGGAATCGCTGGGCGTAGGGGTCCGTCCAGAAGAGACGCCCGGTATCGCCCGGGGCCGCGGCGGCACCTGCTGCCATCGACCCGGCCAGTACGGCCAGCCCGATCGCCGCGATCATCCAGCGTGCTGCTTTCCTCACGATCCCTCTCCGAAAGTTTGCGAGTCGAGCCACAAAGGACGCTGCCTCACCCAGAAGAGGCGTTGCCGGTGTCAGGATGTGACGGTGCGCCGTCTGCTCTTCCTCGCCTGCGCCGTGGTCTTCCTCGACGTGACCTTCTTCTCGGTCCTGACCCCGTTGCTGCCCAGCTTCCGGGCCGACCACCATCTGAGCGAGGGCGCGGCCGGGATCCTGGCGGGATCGTTCGCGGCCGGCTCGCTGGTGATGGCGCTGCCGGCCGGGTGGACCGCCGCCCGGTTCGGGCCGCGTCGCACCGTCCTGATCGGGTTGACCGGCATCGGGATCTTCAGCCCTCTGTTCGGCTTCCTCGACCACATCGTCCTGCTCGACCTGGCCCGGTTCTTCCAGGGAGCCTCGGGCGCCCTGATGTGGGCGGGCTCGATCAGCTGGGTGATCTCCGCCGCCCCGATCTCCCGGCGGGGCGAGCTGCTCGGCACGGTGATCGCGGCGGCCGTGGTCGGCGAGCTGCTCGGCGCTCCGATGGGCGCGCTCGCCCACGCGGTCGGCACCGAGATCGTCTTCGGCATGGTCTTCTTCCTCGCCGCCATCCTGATCGGGGTCGCCCTGACGATCCCGGACGCGGCCGAAGCCGCCGGCCAGCCGCTGCGCGAGGCGATCGACCGCCTGCGCCGATCCTCGGTGCCCCGCTCGGTGGTCATCCTCACGGCGCCCTCGATCGCCTTCGGCCTGATCGTGGTGGTCGCGCCGCTGCGGATGGACGACCTCGGGGCCGGTCCGCTCCTGATCGCCGCCGCCTTCGCGTCCGGATCGGTGGTCGAGGCGGTGATCGGGCCGGTGGTCGGGCGGATCAGCGACCGGACCGGCCGCACCACCCCCTACCTGATCGGCGCCGGCGCCTCCGCGATCGCGGTGAGCGTCCTCGGCCTGGCCGGGCTGGTCCCGCTGCTCTACGGCGCGGTCGTCCTGGCGGCGTTCGGGGCCGGCATGACCTTCACCCCCGCCAGCACCCTGGTCACCGAGGCCGCCACCGCCGCCGGGGTCAACCAGGGATACGCTTCGGGCGCCTCGAACATGGCCTGGGGCGGAGGACAGACGATCGGGGCGATCGCCGGCGGCCTGATCGCGGGCGCGGCCGGATTCCTGGTGCCGTGCCTCCTGACCGCGTCCGTCCTGGTCGGGGCGGCGATGCTGGCCCGGGTCACGCCCGAGCCGGAGATCGACGCCGACCGAGCCGATGAACCACTGACCGAAGGGAGCGCCGGATGATCTGGAGGAACTGGGCGGGAGCCGAAGAGTGCCGTCCCGTGGACATCGTCCGGCCGCACGGCCGGGGCGAGCTGGCCGAGGTGGTCACGGCCGGGGCGGAAGCCGGCCGGCAGATCACGGTGGCCGGCTCCGGCCACTCGTTCACGCGGGTGGCGATGACCGACGACCTGATGCTCGACGTCTCCGGCATCGCCGGAGTGATCGACGCCGACCGGGCCTCGGGGCTGGTCAAGGTCGGCGGCGGCACCGTCCTGGCCGACCTCAACCGCGAGTTGGACCGGCTCGGCCTGGCGATGGCCAACCTCGGCGACATCGACCGGCAGACGATCAGCGGCGCGATCTCCACCGCCACCCACGGCACCGGGGCGAAGCTCGGCAACATCCCGTCCCAGGTCGAGGCGATCGACCTGATGGGGCCGGACGGCACGGTCCGGTCCCTCTCCGCCGCCGACGGCGACCTGTTCCAGGCGGCGCGGGTCGGCGTCGGCGCGCTCGGCGTGATCACCGCCGTCACCCTCCGCACCGTGCCCGCCTTCAACCTCCACCGGGTCGACGAGCCGATGGACCTCGACCAGGCCCTGGACCGCTTCCACGAGCTGGCCGCCGAGAACGAGCACTTCGAGTTCTTCGTCTTCCCGCGGACCAGGCGGCCGCTGGTGATCAAGCGCAACCGGACCGACCGGCCGGCGGCGCCGCGCGGGAAGGTCGAGCGCTTCATCGGCGACGTCGTCATCGAGAACGGGCTCGGCGACCTCATGCTGTGGGCCACCGGCAAGGTGCCCGCGGCGATCCCCCGGGTGGCTCGCTTCTCGACCGGCTTCATGTCGCAGTCCGAGCAGACCGACGTGTCGCACCGGGTCTTCGCCAACTACCGGACCATCCGCTTCAACGAGATGGAGTACGCCCTGCCCCGGGAAGCCGGCCCGGAGGCGGTCTCCCGAGTGCTCCGCCTGATCGAGGAGGAGGACTTCCCGATCGCGATGCCGATCGAGTGCCGGGTGGTCGCCGGGGACGACGCCCTGCTCAGCCCGACCTTCGAGCGCGACTCGACCTACATCGCGGTGCATCAGTACCGGGGCCTCGAGTGGCGCCCGTACTTCGAGGCGATCGAGGCGATCTTCGCCGAGTACGGCGGCCGCCCCCACTGGGGCAAGCGGCACTCGCGGGACGCCGGGTCGCTCGCCGCGGCGTACCCCTCCTGGGAGCGGTTCGCGACGGTCCGCGACGAGCTCGATCCGAGCCGGGTCTTCTCCAACGGGTACGCGCGGAAGGTGCTGGGCGAGTGACTGTGTGACGGATGTACCGGACCCACGAGTCCGGTTATCGCTACTATCCGGACCAATGAGTCCACTTAGCGCCGCGCGTCCCAACCCGATGCGCTCCCTCCTCATCCTCGGCATCGCCGCCCTCGCCTTCGCCCTGGCCCAGACGACCCTCGTCCCGGCCCTCGCCGAGCTGATCGAGGTCTTCCACACCGACGCCGCCGGCGTCGCCTGGGTCCTGACCGGCTATCTGATCTCGGCCGCCGTCTTCACGCCGATCGTCGGCCGGCTCGGCGACATGTTCGGCAAACGGAAGATGCTGGTCATCGCCTTGATGATCTTCGCGGCCGGATCGGCCGTCTCCGCTCTCGGCACCAGCCTCGAGGTCGTCGTGATCGGCCGCGTCCTTCAGGGCGTCGGCGGCGGCATCTTCCCGCTCTGCTTCAGCATCATCCGCGACGAGTTCCCCGCCGAGAAGGTCTCGCTCTCGATCGGGCTGATCTCAGCGATCGCAGGGATTGGCGGCGGCCTCGGGCTCGTCCTCGGCGGCCTGCTCGTCGACCACCTCTCCTGGCACTGGATCTTCTGGGCTGGTTCGGCCACCGCGGTCGTGGCGGCCGTGGCGGCCATGCTGTTCATCCCCGAGTCACCGAACCGGACTCCCGGCAAGGTCGACATCCGCGGGGCGGTCGTGCTGGCGGTCGGCCTGGCCATCCCGCTCTATGCGATCACCGAGGCTTCCAACTGGGGCTGGACCGACGCCCGCACCCTCGGCCTGATCGCGGCCGGAGCCGTGATCCTCGCCGGGTGGGCCGCTCTGCAGCGCCGGACCAAGGAACCGCTGGCCGATGTCTCCCTGCTCGCCCAGCCGACCGTCCTGTTCACCAACCTCGCCACCCTGTTCGTCGGTTTCGGCATGTTCGCCAGCTTCGTCCTGATCCCGCAGCTGGTCGCGGCCCCGCCCGAGTCCGGGTACGGGTTCGCCTACACCGCGACCAAGGCGGGCCTGGTCATGCTGCCGGCATCGCTGATGATGCTTTTCGCAGGTCCTCTCTCCGGGATCTTCGGCGCCCGGTTCGGCAACAAGTTCCCGCTGGCGCTCGGAGCGCTGATCAGCGCCGCCGGCCTGGCCGGCCTCGGCTTCGATCACGGGACCACCACGGCCATCATCCTCTGGAACATGTTGGGCGCGGTCGGGATCGGGCTGGCCATGGCCGCCCTCCCCAACCTGATCATGGAGTCCGTGCCGATGTCCCGCACCGGTGAGGCGACCGGCTTCAACGCCTTGATCCGCTCGGTCGGGGCGTCACTCGGATCGCAGGTGACCGCGTCGATCCTGACCGGCACGATCGTGGCCGGGGCGCTGCTGCCGACCGACCACGGATTCAAGATCGCCTTCCTCTTCTCGGCCGGAATCTCCTTGCTGGCGGCCGGCCTGGCCCTGATGATCCCGCGCTCGGGCCACGGCCACATGCCGGTCGCCGAGGAGGTCGGCGCCGCCGGCCCGCTGGCCGAGCCCGCCTACGCCGGCGAGAGCTAGGGGATAATCGAGCCGGCCATGACCGTCACCGAACCGAGACGAGCCGACGCCCGCCGCAACCGCGAGCGGGTGATCGCGGCGGCCGAAGAGGTCTTCGCCGAGCAGGGGATCGAGGCCGGCATCCCCGAGGTAGCCGAACGGGCCGGGGTCGGCAAGGGCACCGTCTACCGCAACTTCGAGACCAAGGACGACCTGGTCGCCGCGGTCCAGGTCGAGCGGGTCCGGGCCTGGCGGCAGCGGCTCCGGGAGGAGTCCGAGAGCGGCGACGCCTGGGCGGTGCTGACCGGCTTCCTCTTCCGGGCGGCCGGCCGGCTGGCCTGCGATCGCAGCACCGACTTCGGCGCCGGGACGGTCTCGAAGAACGCCGAGCTGGTCCGTGAGCGGGAGCTGCTGAACCAGGAGATCGACGGGTTGATGGACCTGGCCCGGCAGCAGGGCAAGCTGCGGGAGGACGTCACCAGCGCCGATGTCCGGGTGCTGTTCGGCGGGATCTGCCGGGTCCTCAGCGACGACGGGGTCAAGGATCCCGAGGTCTGGCGTCGCTACACCGGCATGGTGATCGACGCTCTGCGTCCCTGAGATCCCGGTCGAACCGGGAGTTTTGCGCGTATATCGCCCAAAACCCCGGGTTCGACTCGCGACGACTGCTCAGAGGAAGGTCTGCCCGTCGCCGCGGTAGGTGGCGACCTCGTCGACGATCTCGCCGCCCTCCACGAGCAGCAGCGAGGCGAAACGCTCGCAGAGCTCGCCCGCCTTGTTGTGGCGGAAGTAGACGTTGTCGCCGAGCGCGAGGCCGTCCGCGGCGGCGCCGAGCAGCGGGGTCTGGACCTCGCCCGCGCCCTCGTCCCGGTCCAGCCTCAAGCCCTCCGGCAGCCACGGGACCGGCAGCCGGGCCGGGTCGACCGCGCCGGACGAGAGGTAGCCGCCGCCGAGCGCGGTGACCACGCCCGGAGCGGGTCGCCGCACCACCGGCAGCGCGAACCCGGCCGCCGGCCGGAGGGTGAACCGCGAGTAGTGGTCGAACTGGGCGGGGGCGTAGAAGCCCGATCCGGCGGCGACCTCGGTCACCGCGTCCTCGGTCGCGGTCAGCTCCAGCGACCCGGTGCCGCCGCCGTTGACGATCTCGATCGGCGCGACCTCCTTGACCCGGGCCACCACGGCGGCTCGCCGCTCCCGGATCTCCTCGGCCGAGCGTCGCTGCATCCAGCGGATCATGCGTGAGCGCAGCGGCCGGCCGGGCACCCGGTCGCCGACCCCGGCGATCTGGCCCTCGTAGGCCATCAGCGCGACCAGCTCCAGCTTGTCGCGGCGGCCGATCTCCTCGGCCAGCGCGACCGCCTGCTCCGGGGTCCGGATCGGCGAGCGCTTGGCCCCGGCCTTGACCCGGCCGCCCAGCCCCCACCAGGAGGCGTCGAGCTCCAGGCTGACCCGGATCGGGGCGGCCTGCCCGCCCAGCACCGACTCGATCAGGTCGAGGTGCTCGACCGAGTCGACCGTCACGATCGGCGCGCCGCCGGGGTGGGCGACCGAGCGCAGCGCGAGCTGCGCCAGCGCCTCCAGGTCCGTCGTCGGATAGGCCAGCAGCAGGTTCTCGAACCCGGACTCGGCCAGCCAGAGGGTCTCCGGCAGGGTCAAGGTCATGACGCCACGGAACCGCTCGTCGCGTTCGAGGACGCGTTCGATCAGCGCCCGGGACCGGATCGACTTCGAGGCGACCCGGATCGGCTTGTCTCCGGCCCGGGCCAGCATGGCGTCGGCGTTCGCCCGCAGCGCGTCGAGGTCGACGAAGGCGAACGGCGCCTCGACCCCGTCGAAGGTCTCCTCGTAGGCGGCGTGAGTCGCCGTGACCGGCTCGGCCGGCTCGGCGGCGTCGGCCTCGGCGGGCTCTCCGGCTTCCGGCTCGATCATCGAGATCACCATATCCGCCGGGTCCGGCGTTCAGCGCAGCGCGGGGTGCCCGAGGAAGACGCCCACCAGATCGCCGAGGCGGCGCGGTTCCTGGGCCATCACCGAGTGCTGGCCGTTGGTGAACGGGGCCAGCCAGGCCCCGGGCAGCCGGGTGCTGATCATCTCCGAGTTGACCGGCGGGACCACCCGGTCGTCGAGGCCGCAGGAGATCAGGATCGGCAGGCCCGCCGCGGTCATGCGCTCGATCCGGTTGATCGGCGGGTCGGTCTGCGTGTACCACGCCTCCCGCGCCCGGGAGTAGGCCGCGATCAGCTCCGGAGGGACCTCGCCGCGGTGGCTCGCGATCGTCTCTCCGGCCACCTCGAAGACCCGGGCGGCCCAGTCCGGAGGCAGGATCAGGTCCAGTTGGCGGCGGATCTGCTCCTCCGGGGTGCCCGAGGAGTCGGCCAGGACCCGGGTGACCTCCGGGTCCGGTCGGACCGCCTCCGGCCCGCCCTGGTCGGTGGAGAGCAGGCTGAGGGACTTGACCTGGTTCGGGATCTCGACCGCCAGCGCCTGGACGATGAACCCGCCCATCGACCAGCCCAACAGGTCCACCCGCCCAACCCCGAGACCGTCGAGCAGGGCCTTCATGTCGTCGGCCATCGACTCGATCGTCAGGCTGTCCAGGTCGCCGCCCGAGTCGCCGATCCCGCGCAGGTCGGCGCAGATCACGGTCGCACCCACCGCCAGCGAGCCGAGGAAGATCGGCCCCCAGGTCTCCTTGCTGCCGGTGAATCCGTTGACCATCAGCAGCGGGGGGCCGTCACCGAACCGGCGCCACCCGATCGGGCCGGTCGGTCCGTCGATCGTGCCGCGCTCCTCACTTCCGATCATGCTCCCAGCATAGTTTCGATCCCGGAACGCGTTGGGAGATTTCGTCCGCGCCCGACGGTCGGCGGTCTGCCTCGCCGGGAGCGGAATCCGTACAATCGGGCGGCCCGGAGAGGTGGCCGAGTGGCTGAAGGCGCTTCCCTGCTAAGGAAGTATGCGGTAACCCCGTATCGAGGGTTCGAATCCCTCCCTCTCCGTTCCGCCCTCGAGGTTCTGCCCTCGGGGGCCACGCACTGACCTCGAACGCATTCAGCGCCGGCCCCGAGCGGGGACGGGAAACCGTTGAGAGTCCTGGCTCCACCCGCCATCTGGGGGAGATTCGGGGCGGGTCGGCCGCAGCCGTGGAGGGGATCGTCATGATGGGGTCGTGAAACACAGTGAGATCCGCAGAACGAAGATCGTCGCCACCGTCGGACCGGCTTCCTGGGACCCTCCGGTCCTGGGCCAGCTGATCGAGGCCGGTGTAGACGTATTCCGGCTGAACTTCTCGCACGCCGACGAGGCTCGGCACCTGCAGACGGTGATCGACATCCGGGCCGCCTCGGAACGGCTCGGCCGAGAGGTCGGGATCCTCGGTGACCTGCCGGGGCCGAAGCTGCGGGTCGGTCACTTCCCGGACGGCGTGACCCAGATCACGACCGGCTCCGAGGTCACGATTACCTCCGAGGAGGTCGACGGGACCGCCACCCGCATCCCCGTCTCCTGGCCGCAGATGACCGAGACCCTGGACGTCGGCGCGATCGTCTACCTCGCCGACGGCACGATCCGGCTCAAGGTCACCGGCAAGAGCGAGGGCGAGCTGACCGCCACGGTCGAGGTGGGCGGGCCGCTCTCCTCGAACAAGGGCATGAACCTGCCCGGGGTGGAGTCCGGTCTGGACGCCGTCTCCGACACCGATCTCCGGTGGGTCGAGTTCGCGGTCGAGAACGACCTCGACTTCATCGCCGTCTCCTTCGTCCGCCGGGCCGAGGACCTCGACCCGGTGATCGCGCGCCTGGAGGAGATGGACTCCGAGATCCCGATCATCGCCAAGATCGAGAAGCCCCAGGCGGCCGACGCGATCGAGGAGATCGTCGAGCGGGCCACCGGCGGGATCATGGTCGCCCGCGGGGACCTCGGGATCGAGGTGCCGCTCTCCAAGGTGCCGGTGCTGCAGAAGCACCTGATCCGGGCGGCCGGCCACC
>JBEBTS010000066.1:0-11187 GCA_040393665.1 Conexibacter woesei | reverse complement strand
AAGAAGCACGAGGCGGAGGCGCTGGCGATGGAGCAGCTCGACCGGGTCGGGGTCGCGCAGCAGGCGGCAAAGCTCCCGGCGGAACTCTCCGGCGGCCAGCAGCAGCGGGTCGCGATCGCCCGGGCCCTGGCGATGAAGCCCAAGGTCATGCTGTTCGACGAGCCGACCAGCGCCCTGGACCCGGAGATGATCAACGAGGTGCTCGACGCCCTGGTCGACCTGGCCCGCGAGGGCATGACCATGATCGTGGTGACCCACGAGATGGGCTTCGCCCGGAAGGCTGCGGACCGCGTCGTCTTCATGGCCGACGGTCAGATCGTCGAGGAGGCGGAGCCGGAGCGGTTCTTCACGAATCCGAGTAGCGATCGCGCCAAGGACTTCCTCTCGAAGTTGCTCACCGCCCATTGATGCGCCGGGTCGTCGCGGCCCTCGTCGGGGCCATCATCCTGCTGATCGCCGCGGTCGGCCCCGCCGGTGCCGAGGAGCAGCCGCTCTTCCCGGTCCGGCAGGACGTGACCCTGAAGGGCAGCCCGACCTTCGACGAGATGAAGGCGCGGGACGGCGTGGTCGTCGGCGTCAAGGAGGATCAGCCCGGCCTCGGCGCGATCGACGTCGTGACCGGGGAGCGCTCCGGCTTCGACGTCGATATCGCCCGCTGGATCGCCGCGTCGCTCGGCTTCGGCGAGGAGCAGATCACCTACAAGGCGATCGCCTCCGCCAACCGGGAGCAGGCGATCAAGAACGGCGACATCGACTACTACGTCGGCACCTACTCGATCACCGACGCCCGCAAGAAGCAGATCGACTTCGCCGGCCCCTACCTGACCACCGGGCAGAGCCTGATGGTGCGCAAGGGCAGCGAGATCAGGAGCGAACGGGACCTCGGCCCGGACACCAAGGTCTGCTCCGCGACCGGCTCCTCGCCGATCCAGAACATCAAGAAGGAGTTCCCCCAGGTTCCGACCACCGAGTTCGACGTCTACTCGGCCTGCGTCGAGGCGCTGCGGAACGGGCAGGTCGACGTGGTCACCACCGACCAGCCGATCCTGCTCGGCTACGCCTCCCTCTACCCGGACGAGATGGAGGTGGTCGGGGAGCCCTTCACCGAGGAGCGGTACGGGGTCGGGCTGCGCAAGGGCGACGACGCCCTGCGCTCCTGGATCAACCGGCTCTTCACCGACCACCCCGGGACCTGGCAGGAGATCTACGACCGCAACCTCGGCTCGTCCGGGATCACGATCCCGCAGCCGGAGGTCGACGAATACCGCTCGACCGGTGAGTCCGCTGCGCCCGAGGAGTCGGGCAGCTCGGGCGCCGGGGTCATCACCGACAACCTCGACCTCTGGGGCGAGGCGCTCCGCAACACGCTGCTGCTGTTCTTCGCCGGTGGCGCGCTCGCGCTCGTGCTCGGCTTCGTGGTGGGCGCGATGCGGGTCTCGCCGGTGCCGGTGGCCCGTGCGGTCGGGGCGGTCTACGTCAACCTGATCCGCAACACGCCCCTGACCGTGATCTTTTTCTTCTTCGCCTTCGGCTACCCGGCCCTCGGCCTGCCGACGCCCGGGTTCACGGTGCTGGCGATCGCCGCCCTCGGCATCTACACCGCGACCTACGTCGCCGAGGTGATCCGGGCCGGGATCAACACGGTGCCGCCCGGCCAGGCCGAGGCGGCCCGCGCGATCGGCCTCCCCTTCACCAAGGTGATGACCCTGGTCGTGCTGCCCCAGGCCTTCCGCTCGGTGGTGCCGCCGATGATGAGCGTGCTGATCGCGCTGCTCAAGAACACGACCGTGGCCGCGGGCTTCTCGGTGGCCGAGCTGGGCGTGATCCGGGCGAACCTCAGCGAACGTGGCGAGGACGCGCTCACCGTCCTGCTCTGCGTGGCGGCGATCTTCGTGGTGCTGGTGCTGGTGCTCTCCGCGATCCAACGGACGATCGAGAACCGCTGGAAGGTGGCCCGATGAGCTCGGTGCTCTACGACGTCGCCGGCCCCCGGGCCGTGGCCCGCAACCGCCTGCTCGGCGTGCTGACCGTGCTCGGGGTCGGCGCGCTGCTCGGGTTCGTGGTCTACCGGCTGGTGGTGATGGGGCAGTTCTCCGCCGACAAGTGGGAGGTCTTCAGCTACGGCGCGGTCTGGAAGCAGATCGCCGAGGCGACCGGCCGGACCCTGGCCGCCTTCGCCACCGCGGCGGTGCTCAGCCTGGTCACCGGGCTGGCCCTCGGCATCGCCCGCCTCTCCGAGCATCGCCTGATCCGGTGGCCGGCCACCGCGGTGATCGAGCTGCTCCGGGCGATCCCGGTGCTGATCCTGATGATGCTGCTCTACTACGGCTTCCCGGAGCTGGGCGTGCACGTCCCCAGCTACTGGGCCGTGGTGATCGCCCTGACCGCGTACAACGGGTCGGTCTTGGCCGAGGTCCTGCGGACCGGCGTGGACTCCGTCCCCCGCGGCCAGAGCGAGGCCGGCTACGCGATCGGCCTGAGGAAGGTCGGGGTGATGCGGCTGATCCTGCTGCCGCAGGCGATCCGGGCGATGCTGCCGGTGATCGTGGCGCAGCTCGTGGTGACCCTGAAGGACACCGCGCTCGGCTACATCATCACCTACAACGAGCTGCTCTACTACGCCCGCCTGATCGGCACCCAGGCCCAGTACGACAGCCCGATCCTGCAGGCCGGCATGGTCGCCGCGGTGATCTACATCGCGCTCTGCCTGACCCTCGCCGGGTTCGCCCGCTGGGTGGAGGGCCGGGCGCGGCGCTCACCGCGCACCAGGACCACCCCGGCACCGGCCGAGATCGTCGACGAAGGCGCCTGAGCCGAACCGGCTCGGGGCCGGCCGCTCAGGTCAGCCCGGCGTCGCGCACGGTCAGCGCGACCTGGACCCGGTTGTCGGCGTCGAGCTTCTCCAGCAGCCGGGAGACGTGGGCCTTCACCGTGGCGACGCTCATGTGGAGCTCGTCCGCTATCTGCTGGTTGCTGCGGCCGTGGCCGAGGGCGACCGCCACCTCGAGCTCGCGGTCGGTCAGGTCCTCGACCGCCTCGGAGGCGACGGCGCGGGCACTGCCGGGACGGCCGTCGGCGAGGTGGTCGAGCACCTGCCGGGTCACCGTCGGCGAGAGCATCGCCTCGCCCGAGGCGACCAGCCCGATCGCCCGGATGATCTCGTCGGGCGGCGTGTCCTTCAGCAGGAACCCGTCGGCGCCGTGGCGGAGGGCGGTGAACACCATGTCGTCGGTGTCGAAGGTCGTCAGCACGATCACCGCGGGCGGGTCCGGGCGTTCGCGGAGCCGACGGGTGGCGGTCAGTCCGTCGACCTCCGGCATCCGGATGTCCATCAGCACCACGTCGGGCCGATAGCCGTCGACCGCGGCCGGCACCTCGGATCCGTCCGCCGCCTCCCCCACGATCCGGATCGAGTCCTCGCCACCCAGCAGCATCGCGAGCCCCGATCGCACCAAGGGATCGTCATCGACGATCAGCACCCGGACCGGACCCTTCACCGGGCGGCTCCCTCGTCGGTGCCCGCCGGCACCGCATCGCTCACGACCCGCTCCCACGGCAGGCTCGCGACCAGCCGGAAGCCCTCTGGACGGGGGCCGTGATCGAGGCTGCCGCCGGCCAGGCCGACCCGTTCGGCCAGCCCGGTCAGTCCGGTTCCGCTGCCCGGGATCGGATCCGCGCCGACCTGCCCGGACGAGGCGCCGTTCTCCACGGTCACGCTCAGCCCCCGCTCCGGCCCGCCGGCGATCGTGACCACGGCCGCGGCCCCGGGGGCGTGCTTGCGGACGTTGGTCAGGCCTTCCTGCACCACCCGGTAGGCGGTCCGGCCGGTGACGTCGGGCAAGCCGTCCAGGCCTTCCGCCCCGGTCACCAGCTCGACCGTCATCCCCGCATCGCGGGAGTCGGCGACGAGCGCGGTCAGGTCGCGCAGCGTTGGTTGCGGCGGGGCGGTCCCGCCGGTTTCGTGATCGGGATTCTCGCGGAGCAGCACGATCACCCCGCGCAGCTCCTCCAGGGCCTGGTGGGCGTTCTCCCGGACCACCGCCGCGGCCTGGGCGACGTCCTGCTCCGAAGCGTCGGGCCGATACTCCAGCGCCCCCGCGTTCAGCGCGACCAGCGAGATCCGGTGGGCGAGCACGTCGTGCATCTCCCGCGCGATCCGGGCCCGTTCCTGCGCTCGGGCGCGGGCGTCGCGGGCGTCCCGCTCGGCCTCGGCGTCGCGGGCCCGCTGCCGCAGGGACTCGACCAGCTCCCGGCGCGCCCGCAGGTACATGCCCCACCCGACCAGGGCCGAGTACATGATCACCACCAGGGCGACCAGCAGCCAGATCGACTCGCCCTCCGGGTTGAGGGCGTTGCTGGCCGCGGCGCAGAGCGCCGCCACGGCGCCCACCGTGACCGCGTCCCGCCAGGGCCGGTGCACCGCGACGCTGAAGACGGCCAGCAGGGCCGCGCCGGTGGCGGCGGGGACGACTGCCGCGATCACCGCGACCGAGAGCGCCACCCCGACCGGCCAGCGTCGCCTCTGCCAGAGCGCGGCGGAGGAGCCGAGCGCAACCAGGAGCGAGCCCACCGACCGCCAGGCCGGCACCCCGTCCGAGACCAGCTCGAGGTAGGCGATGACGCCGAGCACCGCGGGGATCGCCACGAAGCAGACGTCGGCCGCCAGATCACGCCGGTTCCGGCCGGGACTCTCCGCCACTCGATCCATTCGCCCCAGACTAGGGCAAGCATCGCCGTCGCAGCCCCGACTTTGGTCGATGAAACTCTCTACCTTCGTCGGATGTGAGAATGGCTGTCAGACCCTGGTCCGATGAACCTCGTCCCGGCACGATGACGCGATGAACGAATCGATGAAATCAGCTCACCCCACGCCCGATGGAACGGGCCCCTCGAACGGTCCGGCTCCGCTGGCCGGCTTCGAGAACGTGGTCAAGCGGTACGGGGACGACGGCCCGGCCGCGGTCGATGGGCTCAGCCTCGAGCTGCCCGCGGATCAGGTGTGCGGCCTGCTCGGGCCGCAGGGTTCGGGCAAGACGACCGTGCTCCGACTGCTGCTGGGCCTGACCCGCCCGGACTCCGGGTCGGTGACGCTGCTCGGCTGCCGTCCGGGCAGCCCGGAGCACGCCGAGACGGTACTGACGGTCGGGACGACGGTCGACGGCCCGGCGATCGACGACCGGGCCACGCCGCTCGAGAACATGCAGATCCGGGCGGAGGCGGTCGGCCGCCCCGGCGACCCGGACCTCGTGGGCTGTCTCGAGGAGGTCGGCCTGAGCCACCCGTCCGCCGCGCCCTGCGGCTCGCTCTCCCCGGAGGACAGACGGCTGCTCGGCGTCGCGATCGCCCTGGTGGGGCGACCCCGCCTGGTCGTCCTCGACGAGCCGACCGCCGGCCTCGGGCCGGAGGGAGCGGTGGCCGTCCGGGAGCTGATCAAGCGACTGCCCGCCCGGGGCACGTCGGTCCTCGTCAGCTCCCACCTGCCGGCCGACGCCGCCGCGATGTGCGATCACATGGTGATCCTGCGACGAGGGCAGGTCGCCGCCGCGGGCGGCATCCACGAGCTGGTGCGGCTCGGCCGGGTGCCCGCCTTCGACCGTTAGGCGAGTCCCTTCGGCGCCGGGTCCGGCTCGGCCGAGGAGACGATGCCGACGACCATGACGCCGAACCAGACGGCGTTGAGCCCGAGCTGCGTCACCATGATCAGCCCGTCGGGCCAGTCGTAGAAGACCGGGAGTCCGCTCACGATCCAGGCGAGCGCCGGGCCGGCCACGACCAGGCTCAGGCTCGCCGCCAGGCGCACCGCCCCACCGATCCGGAGCAGCAGCGTCGCCAGGAAGAACAGGATCGGCGCCAGGCAGATCAGGAAGAGAGACGGAGCCTGGCTGGCCGTCATCTCCAGGGAGGTTTCGGCCCGGGACAGCTCCCACCCGGCGCCCAGCGCCAGGCCGGCCGCCAGGAGCACCGCCCCGGCCGGGACGAGGCGCACCCGGCCTCCGGTCCGCCCGAGGATGAACGCGCACAGGACCGCCAGGGCGAGCACCGGCAGCACCACCGCGTCCGCGTCCACCGTCCCGCCCCAGTGGCCGAGCCCGAAGTCGAGGTCGCGCTGGGCGACGGCCGCCTGGCCGAAGGACTCAGCCCGGACGATCCGCGCGATCACCGCGAGCAGGGAGGTCAACGCGGCCCAGCCGGCGAGGGTCGGCCGCTTCGCGGCGGCCGCGACCAGCGCCAGCAGGAGCAGGCCGAGCGGAAGCAGGGACGAGAAGCCGGGCTGGAACACCGCGATCGTCCGGAACCCGTCCGCCTGGGTCGGGTCGGCCCAGACCAGCTGGCCGGCCATGATGATCAGCGCGACCACCAGGAGCGGGGCGAGCAGCAGGCCGGCCGCACCGGCCCACGGGATCGTCGCGCCCCGGGCGACCTTCTCGCGCAGCCGCAGCGCCAGGCCGCTCCGCGCGATCGCGACCGACTCGGTGAGCGGGCGCGAATGGCCGTCCTCGATCAGCTGGGTGGCGGTATCGACCAGCACGGCGCCGTCCCGGTCGCGCAACTCCTCCGGCCAGAACCGCAGGGCCAGGTCGAGCAGGCGCGGGGTCATGACGCCCTCCCGGCGACGCGGGTCGAGCCGGGGGCGGAGAGCACCTTCCGCGAAGCGGCCAGCTTGGCCTCCAGATGCTCGACCTCTTCCCGCAGCCGGCCTCTCCCCAGCTCGGTCAGCCGGTAGTAGCGCCGCTTCCGGCCCTCGACCACCTCCTCGCCGTCCGGCTCGACCAGGCCGTCCGCGGCGAGGCGGTCCAGCGCGCCGTACAGGGTCCCGGCCGCCAGCCGGACCCGGCCCGCGGAGAGCTCCCGGGCCGTGCTGGTGATGGCGTAGCCGTGGCGAGCGCCTTCGGCCATCGCCAGGAGGATGAAGTAGGTCGGTTCACGCATCGAGGGAGCCATGTCCGCCAATATATCGTTAACCGACCTATCGTGTGACGATCTATCCGCGCGGGGCGGTCACCATCCCTTCTTCTGCCTCGACTCCGGAAAGCGGCGGAGGTACGGATAGCTACCGCCGTCGACCAGCTTGCGGTCGCCCAGCTCCTCGGCCAACCTGACCGTCTTGGGCACCGGAGGGTTCGTCGGGCAGGTCGCGAAGCCGACCTTCCTGGGCTTGACGAAGTAGGTGACGACGATCCGCTTCGGTCGGTACTCGATCTCCGGGGCCAGGATCCGTCCCCAGGCCGCCCTGCCGCTGTTGCAGTCCATCTCGTAGACGTCGACCTTGATCGAGGTGCTCGTCGGCTTCGGCTTCTGGCCCTTGGCGACCAGCCATTCGCCGACCCTGGCCCCCTTGCGGACCGGCTCGAACCAGCAGTTGCTCCAGTAGGACTCGCCCCGCCACCTCTTCTTGACCTTGCGGTAGCTGACCCAGGTGTTGCCGCCCCGGGTCGGCTTGCCCGAGACGAGCTCGGCCCACTTCTCGTTCTTGAAGACGACCCGCCAGCCACGCCGGGGCATCAGGCCCCGATCCTCGCGGATGTCGCGCCGGAGCTTCGCCGCCAGCGCGGTCGACCGGTTCTGGTAGCCGGCCGGTGACGAGAAGACCGACAGCGGGAAGGACTGACCGCCGCAGGTCCTGAGCCGCTCGACCGCTGACGGCTCCGGCCCCGAGCCGGTCTCACCCTGAGAGCCGGACGCCGAGAAGAGCAGCACCGCCACCACGCAACCACCGAGAACCGCCGACACGGCGGGTCGAAACCCAAACTTCTTCCCAAGCACGAAATCCCTTTCCGTTTTCTCCACTACGGCGCGGGCCGGCAACCGTCACAGTCAACCCGAGCGCAGACCGGACCGATTCCGGGTGGTCACCCCAGCTCGAGACTGGTGATCCCGAAGATCCGGTCGAGCGGAAGCTCCGGGTGCGTGCCTCTGTACATCCTCGTCGTCTCGAAGCGGCGCTCCATGCCGAGCGACCCGACGAGCGCCACCGCATCCCGGTTGGGCGCGGGGACGTCGATCGACACCCGGCCTCCCGCCCGAGCGGCGAGGCTCAGGATCAACGCCCGGGCCACCTCCTGGTCGTCGGCGAAGACCGGTCCGATCCGGTGGCCCGCCGAGCTGCGTCGGGATGCCGCGAAACCGGCGATCCCGCCCTCTCCCTCGACCACGACGGCGTCGCGACCCTCCCCGTCGACCCAGCCGGAGAGAAAGCCCGGCCGCGGCCCGAAGAAGTGGGCGCCGTCGAACTCGACGAGATCGTCGAAGGCGACGGATGCGGCCGGGGCCACCGCGATCGAGGCATCCGGCGCGGGCAGCCCCGACCCGCAGTACCGGGCGTTGCCGTAAGCCGGCACGAAGCCGTCGGAGGCGTAGGTCTCGACCTGCTCCGGCACTGCGTCGAGCCCGAGCGTGAATCCGTCGAAGCGAGAGAGCACACCGTCCCAGAGGCCCCGGCCATGGTTGCGACCGCGGAGCCCCGGGGCGACGATGTAGAGGCCGACGAAGGCCAATCGCTCGGCGCCGCGCACGACCGAGATCACGGCAACCGTCCGGCCGCCCTCAACCGAGCGGAAGAACCCCTCCGGGTCGGCGGCGTGGAACGGCCCGGCATCGCCCATCCCGGGCTCCCAGCCCTCCGCCTCCGCCCACTCGATGACCTGCGCCACGCCCGCGGCGTCCAGGGTCTCGATCGGCAGTCCCCACTCCCTCTCCTCGTCCATCCGCGCAGGCTACCGGGAGGAAGAGCGCCATCGGCAGGTTTCGGACCGCTCCCGGGTGGTACCTGCTCACCGTGGCAGGACGAGAGCCGTGGCTCGGCATATACGTCAACGATCACCTGGCCGGAGCGACCAGCGGCGTGGCCCTGGCCCGGCGCGCGGCGGCGGGCTCCACCGACGAAGGCCGCGCCGCGATGTGGCGCGCGATCGCCGCGGAGGTCGCCGAGGATCGCGAGACGCTCACCCACATCCGGGACCTGGTCGGCGCCAGGCCCAACCCGGTGAAGTACCTGTTCGCCTGGACCGGCGAGAAGCTGGGCCGACTGAAGACCAACGGCCACCTCTGGCGACGGTCGCAGCTCGGCCAGATGCTGGAGCTGGAGCTGATGGTCCTCGGGGTCACGGGCAAGCTGGCGCTCTGGCATGCCCTGGCCGAGCTCGACGACCCTCGGCTCGCCGGCATCGACTTCGCCGTCCTCGCGCAACGGGCGGAAGCGCAGCGGGCCCGGCTGGAGCAGGCCCGGATCGAACTGGTCCCGTCCGCGCTCGGGCCTTCGCCGGACGGCCCCGGCCGAGCGGACCGCTCCGACTCAGATCAGGACCTCTGATCCTTCGATGACCGTACGGCCCGGAGGCAGACGGAAGAAGGCGACCGGGTCCGACGCGTTGCGGGCCATCGCGCTGAAGAGGCGCTTGCGCCACCGTGCCATATCGGTCGACCCGCCGGTGGTGGTGAGCACGCTCGACAGGTAGTAGTAGGCGCCGTCGAGGTCGACCTCGTCCCACGTCCCCACCCGGTTGCCGACCGCCAGCAGCGCCGGCACGTCGGGGGTCTCCATGAACCCGAGATGGGCGGTCAGGTGGACGACGCCGGCCTCCGGGTCGCTCGACTCGTCGAGGACCAGGCGCTCCGACGGGGAGCTGAACGGGACCCGGGTGGTCAGCACGGTCACGATCACGACCCGATCGTGGATGACGTGGTCGCGCTCGATCCCGTTGCGCAGCGCCAGCGGTACGGTGTGGCGGCGGGAGTTCAGGTAGATCGCCGTCCCCGGGACCCGGGTCACCGCGGCGCCGGTCCGGCGCAGCCCGGACAGGAACTCGTCCAGCGGCCCTTCCTCCTCGACCCTGATCCTGGTGGTCGCGTCGTGGCCGCGGGCCCAGGTGGAGAGCAGGGTGAAGACGACCATCGCCACCAGCAGGGGGAACCAGCCGCCGTGGAGGACCTTGGTCAGGCTGGCGGCGAAGAACGACAGGTCGATCGCGAGGAAGAACGCCGCCCCGGCCAGGGTCAGCCAGAGCGGCTTCCGCCACAGGGCCCGGACCACCACGAGGAAGAGCAGGGTGTCGATGGTCAGGGTGCCGACCACCGCGATCCCGTAGGCGGCGGCCAGGTTCGCCGAGGAGCCGAACCCGACCACCAGCAGGATGACCGCCACGAACAGGGTCCAGTTGACCGCCGGGACGTAGATCTGCCCGATCTCCTCCGGCGCGGTCTGTCGCACCGTGAGGCGCGGCAGGAAGCCGAGCTGCACCGCCTGGCGGGTGACCGAGTAGGCCCCGGAGATCACCGCCTGGGAGGCGATCACCGTGGCGACCGTCGCCAGCACCACCATCGGCACGTGCGACCAGTCGGGGAACAGGTGGAAGAAAGGGTTGGCGATGGTGTCCGGCGAGCCGAGGACCAGCGATCCCTGGCCGAGGTAGTTCAGGGTGAGGGCCGGAAAGACCAGCGCGAACCAGGCCCGCTTGATCGGGTCCCGGCCGAAGTGGCCCATGTCGGCGTAGAGCGCCTCGGCGCCGGTGATGGTCAGCACCACGGCTCCCAGCGAGATGAACGCGATGCCCGGGTGGGCGGTGAAGAAGGCGATGGCATGGCTGGGCAGGAGCGCCCCGAGGATCGCCGGGTCCTGCCCGACCCGCGCGGCGCCGCCGGCGGCGATCACGACGAACCAGACCGCCATCACCGGGCCGAACAGACGGCCGATCGCCCGGGTGCCGAACCGCTGCAGCGAGAACAGCACGGTCAGGACCGCGACCGTGATCGGCAGCACGGCGCCGGCGAGGCCCGGGGCCGCGACCTTCACCCCCTCGACTGCGGAGAGCACCGAGATCGCCGGGGTGATCATGCCGTCCCCGTAGAACAGCGCGACGCCGAACAGGCCGGCCGCGATCAGCGTCGCCTCGATCCGGGGCCGGCCGATCCCCACCCGCTGGACCAGGGCGATCAAGGCCATGATCCCGCCCTCCCCCTCGTTGTCGGCCCGCATGATGAAGGTCACGAACTTGACCGAGACGATCAGCGTGATCGTCCAGAACACGAGCGAGATCACCCCGAAGACATCGCCTTCGGTCGGCTTCACCGCCCCGTGATCGGCGGCGAACACGGCCTGCAGGGCGTAGAGCGGACTGGTCCCGATGTCGCCGAACACGACTCCGAGCGCACCGACGGCGAGCGCGGCTGCGCCGAGGGTCTCGCGAGGGC
>JBEBTS010000065.1:0-11233 GCA_040393665.1 Conexibacter woesei | reverse complement strand
CGGGGAATCTTAGCGACTGCGGACAGATGTTGACTGACGAGTCAATCGGGGGCGTTTCGCACAACCGGGGCGATCACGCTCCCGGCGCGCCGCGAGCGGACGCCCCGGATGGCACACGGACCCGTCCGACCGGTCCCGATGCTCGGCCGCCAGTAGTGCCGGAAGGCCGCTGGATGGCCTTCGGCGAGGAGGACGAGCCCGGCTAGAGCTCGCGGTCGCGGGTGACGCCGTCCCGGATGAAGGACACGACCTCCTCGGTCGGGGTGCCCGGGGTGAACACCCCGGCGACTCCCAGAGCCTTGAGCTCCTCGATGTCCTTGGTCGGGATCGTCCCGCCCACGGTCAGCAGCACGTCGTCGATCCCCTCCTCCGCGAGCAGCTCGACGATCTTCGGGACCAGGGTCATGTGGGCGCCGGAGAGGATCGAGATGCCGATCGCGTCGGCGTCCTCCTGCACCACCGTCTCGGCGATCTGGGCCGGGGTCTGGTGCAGGCCGGTGTAGATGACCTCCATGCCGGCGTCGCGCAGGGCGCGGGCGATGATCTTGGCGCCGCGATCGTGGCCGTCGAGGCCGGGCTTGGCGACGACGACGCGGATCTTGCGGTCCGTCTTGGGTTCTGCGGTTGCTGCGCTCATCGGTCCTCCGGGTGAAAGGCGGTGACGACCCGGATCAGAAGACCGGGGTCTCGGTGTAGGTCCCGAACACTTCCTGCATCGCGGCGATCATCTCGCCGACGGTGACGTGCTCGCGGGCGGCGTCGAGGATCGGGTACATCAGGTTCTCCTCGGTCCCGGCGGCGCGCTTCAGCTCCGCCAGGGTCCGCTCGACCGCGGCCGAGTCGCGCTCCGCCCGGGTCCGGGCCAGGCGCTCGACCTGCTTGGTCTCGAGGGCGGGATCTATGTGGAGAAGTGGAACTTCCTCCTCCTCGTTCTGGTACTTGTTGACCCCGACGATGGTGAAGTCGCCGTCGTCGAGCTTGCGCTGGAACTCGAAGGCCGACTCGGCGATCTCGCGCTGCGGGTAGTTCTTGCGGATCGCCTCGACCATGCCGCCGAGTTCGTCGATCCGGTTGAAGTAACGGTATGCCTCGGCTTCCATCTCGTCGGTCAGGCTCTCGACGAAGTACGAGCCGCCGAGCGGGTCGGGGGTGTTGGTCACCCCGGTCTCCTCGCTGATGATCTGCTGGGTCCGGAGCGCCACCCGCACCGCTTCCTCGGTCGGCAGCGCGAGAGCCTCGTCGAAGGAGTTGGTGTGGAGCGACTGGGTGCCGCCCAGCACCCCGGCCAGAGCCTCGATCGCGGTCCGGACGATGTTGTTCAGCGGCTGCTGCGCGGTCAACGAGACCCCGGCGGTCTGGGTGTGGAAGCGGAGCCGCATCGACTCGGGCTTCTTGGCGCCGTAGGTCTCCTTGAGCTCGCGGGCCCAGATGCGGCGGGCGGCGCGGTACTTGGCGATCTCCTCGAAGAAGTCGATGTGGGCGTTGAAGAAGAACGAGAGCCGGGGCGCGAAGTCGTCGACGTCGAGCCCGCGGTCGATCGCCCGCTCGACGTAGGTGAAGCCGTCCTTCAGGGTGAAGGCGAGCTCCTGCGCGGAGGTCGCCCCGGCCTCGCGGATGTGGTAGCCGGAGATCGAGATCGGATGCCAGCGCGGCATCTCCCGGGTGCAGTACTCGACCATGTCGGTGACCAGGCGCATCGCCGGCTCGACCGGGAAGCACCACTCCTTCTGGGCGATGTACTCCTTGAGGATGTCGGTCTGGATCGTGCCCGACAGCTTCTCCGAGGGCACGCCCTGGCTCTCGCCCACCAGCACGTAGAAGGCGAGCAGGATCGCGGCCGGGGCGTTGATCGTCATCGAGGTGGAGACCTCGCCCAGCGGGATGCCCTTGAACAGCAGCTCCATGTCCGCGAGCGTGTCGACGGCGACGCCCTCCCGCCCCACCTCGCCGAGCGAGCGGGGATGGTCCGAGTCGTAGCCCATCAGCGTGGGCATGTCGAAGGCGGTCGAGAGGCCGGTCTGGCCGTGCTCCAGCAGGTAGTGGAACCGCTCGTTGGTCTCCTCGACCGTGCCGAAGCCGGCGAACTGGCGCATGGTCCAGTTGCGGCCGCGGTACATCGACTCGTACGGGCCCCGGGTGAACGGGTAGCTGCCCGGCTCGCCGATCTTGACGTCGGCGTCACCGGTCACGTCCTCCGGCCCGTAGCGGGCGCGGATCGGGAGGCCCGACATCGTGGTGAACTCGGCGCCGGCCGCCGCGGCGGCCCGTTCGGCGGCAGGAGCGGGACTGGATGGTGGGGTCGAAGTCGGTTCCATAAGTTCGGTTGGTGGATATTAGGGCATCCGAGCAAATCTGTGAGATGCTTTTCCCTCGCCATGAAGGTTCCCACATGACCGACATCGACCTGCTGCGTGAGGCCCGCCGCCAGTGGGAGGAGCACTGGGGCGAGGACCCGGCCCCCGCCATGACCGCGATCACCACGCTGATGCGGGCCCAGCAGATCCTGATGGCCCACCTGAACGAGCTGCTGCTCCCGTTCGACCTGAGCTTCGCCCGGTACGAGGCGCTGATGCTGCTCTACTTCAGCCGGGACGGCGCCCTGCCGATGGGCAAGGTCGGCGAGCGACTCCAGGTCCACCCGACCAGCGTGACCAGCCTGATCGACCGGCTGGAGCGCTCCGGCTTCGTCGACCGGGTCCCCCACCCCACCGACCGCCGGACCACCCTCGCCCAGCTGACCGTGGCCGGCCGCAACACCGCCGGCCAGGCGACCAAGGTCCTGAACGAGGACCGGTTCGGCCTCTCGGCGCTCGACCCCTCCTCGCAGGAGGCGCTGATCGCCCTGCTCGACCGGATCAGGGAGACCGGCGGGGACCGGGTCGAGCCCGACCCGTCAGCGCGCGCGACCTGAGCGAGCGGGGACGGCCCTTGCGGCTCGGCCCCCGCCCCACACGGAGGCCGAGCCGCGGGCCCTTCTACCCGGCCGCGGCCGAGAGCTTGACCTCCGGCCAACCGGCGATGCGGTTGGTGAAGCCAGCCGGGCTGAAGATCGCCAGCAGCTTGCCCTGCTCGGGCTCGGGGTTGTCCAGGCGGACCTTCTCCCCGATCGGGATGGTCACGATCACGCCCGGCTCGAGCATGGTGACCTCGCCGTCGTCGCCTCCGCTGATCAGTCGGATCTGGCCGTGGAGCGGGATCAACAGGGTCTCGGAGTCGCCGTGCTCGTGAAGCCCCATCTGCCCACCGGCGGGAACGGTCACCTCGACCACGCCCATCTGCCGGCCGGGGCCGTCCGCGATCAGGATCTCCGCGACGGGGCCGCCCGGGACCGGCGCCTGGTGTCGCTCGCCGCTGCCAAGGGTTACGCAGTTGATGCTCATCGGGTCCTCCGGTCTGTCGTTCGCGGGACCAGAGGATAACCGATTACACATCATCTGTGTGTAAATACTTCAGGGGCGGAGCCTCACCGCCAGGAGCCGGGCGGCCCCACCCAGGAACGCGGCCGCCGCGAGACCGCCGCCGATCGCCAGGTTCCGACCGAGCCGGTCGAACCGCATGATCCGCCAGCCCCGTTCGCGGGCCGTGGCGGCGAGAGCGGCATCGGGGTTGACCGCCACCGCGTTGCCCACCGCCTCCAGCATCGGCAGGTCGGAGGCCGAGTCCGAGTAGGACCAGGACGAGGCAAGGTCGATCCCGTGCTCCGCGGCGATCTGCTCGATCGCCGTGACCTTGCCCGGGCCGTAGACGAAGGGACCGTCCAACTCGCCCGTGTAGATGCCCGCGTCGACCACGTAACGAGTGCCGATGCCGCCGTCCATGCCGAAGACCCGGGCCAGCGACTCCACCATCTCCGAGCCCGCGGCGCTGACGATGTAAGTCAACCGGCCCTCGTCCTGGTGACGGTGGACCTCGGCCAGCACCGCCGGGTAGACCCGCGGCAGGATCCCGGCGAGGATGTCCGGCCACATCCGGTCGATCAGCTTGGCCGGGGAGCCGGCGATCGACTCCCGGGCGACGGCCAGGAGCTGGGCCGTCTCCTCGTCGGTCGCGCCGCGGACCCGGAACTTGATGTGCTCCACCGCCCACCCGGCCACCTGACGGCGCGAGATCAGTCCGCGGCTGCGGGCGACCCGCGCGAACTCCATGGAGCTCGATCCCGACATCAGGGTCTTGTCCAGATCGAAGAAGGCCGCCGAACGCATATCCGTCATAGGCCGATACGTTAGCGGTGGGAGATACGTGCAGGCCAAAGGGAGGGACGAGCAGGAATGACGACGAGAACCATGCCGATCGGGGCCTTCGCGGCGGCCCTGCTCACGACGCTGATCGCCGCCTTCGCCGCCCTCTCGCCGGCCCCTGCGGCCGCGGCGACTCCACCCCCGGTCGCCCTCTGGGAGCAGACCGGGACCACCACCTTCCCCTTCCCCGACTCGATCTTCCGGACCCAGGGCATCGCCTCGGACGGCGAGTCGCTCTGGTTCTCCTGGCTGACCGGCATCGAGCGCACTGACCTGACCGCCGAGACCGTCCACGTCGCCCGCCGATACGACGCGATCCCGCCCGACCTGGTCGACACCGGCCACAACCACATCGGCGACATCGACGTGCACGACGGGATCCTCTACGCGCCGATCGAAGACGGGCCGGGATACCTCTCGCCGTGGATCGCCCTCTACCGGGCCGACGACCTGAGCTGGACCGGCCAGAGCTTCGAACTGCCCCACGAGTACCTGACCGAGGGCGTGCCCTGGGTGGCGATCGACGGGCCGCGAGGCGTCGCCTACACCGCCGAGTGGAACGACACGACCCGGCTCAACGTCCACCGCCTCAGCGACTTCGAGCTGATCCGCACCGTGCCGCTCGACAAGACCGTGCCCCGGATCCAGGGAGCCAAGATCTTCCGCGGCTCGCTCTACATCGCCCGTGACAACGGCGGCGAGAAGTCGATCGAGGCGATCGACCCGGAGACCGGCCACGTCACCCACCTGTTCGACCGGAACCTCGGCAAGGACTACGAGACCGAGGGGATCGCCTTCGTCCGGCGTCGCAGCGGCACGGTGATGCTCACCACCGACATCTACCAGGGCGATGCGATGACCGTCCAGATGCGCAGCTACCGGATCAAGGGCGACTCCACGCCTCCCTCGCTGACCAAGCCGAAGGTCGTCCCGGCCAAGATCCGGGCGGGCGGCCGCTCCTCCGTGAAGATCCGGCTGCGTTCCTCCGAGCCGGCCACGGCCCGGGTCCAGTGGCACCGTTGCACCGGCCGCAAAGGACGCTGCAACCGGACCTCGCCCCGCGGCCTGGCCTCGACGGTGACGCTCCAGCCCGGCTTGAACCGCTTGGCGGTGAGCGTCAGGCTGAGCCGCGCGAAGGGCAAGCCCTACCGGATGAACCCCGGGAGCTGGGTGCTCAGCATGACCCCGACCGACGAGGCGGACGTGACCGGGAACACGATCAGGGCCCGCCTGACGGTCGTCAAGCCGAAGCGGCGCCACCGCTGAGGCGGCGCCGCTTCGGCCTCACCTCAGATCAGACTTCGACCAGGATGGCGTCGCCCTGACCGCCGCCTGAGCAGATCGCGGCACAGCCGAGGCCGCCGCCGCGACGCTTGAGCTCGCGGACCAGGGCGCCGATGACCCGGGCGCCGGAGGCGCCGATCGGGTGGCCGAGGGCGACCGCGCCGCCGTTGACGTTGACCTTGTCCTCGTCGATGCCGAGCATCTTGATCGTGTTCAGGGTGACCGACGCGAAGGCCTCGTTCACTTCCCAGAGGTCGACGTCGGCCGCGGTCTTGCCCAGCTTGGCCAGGGCCGCCTCGGCCGCCAGGGCCGGGGTCTTGGCGAGGCAGGCGTACTCGTCGCCGATCTGGCCGTAGCCGACGATCGTGCCGAGGATCTCCTTGCCGTTGGCCTGGGCCCATTCCTCGGAGGCGAGGACCAGGGCGCCGGCACCGTCGTTGACGCCCGGCGCGTTGCCGGCCGTGTGGGTCGCGTCCTCGCCGCCGATCGCGCGCAGCTTGGCGAGGCTCTCCGCCGTCACCTCGGGGCGGATCGCCTCGTCGGCCTCGACCACGGTGTCGCCCTTGCGGCCCTTGACCGTCACCGGGACGATCTCCTCGGCCAGGATCCCGGCCTGACGGGCCTTCTCGGCCAGCTCGTGGGAGCGGGCCGACCAGCGGTCCATCTCCTCACGGGTGATGCCGACCTCGTTCGATACGCCCGAGGCCTCGTTGATCATCTGGAGGTGGGTGAACGGGTTGGTCAGGCCGTCGTGGGTCATCGCGTCGAGCGCCTTGGTGTCGCCCATGCGGAAGCCGGAGCGGGCGCCGGGCAGCAGGTACGGGGCGCCCGACATGGACTCCATGCCACCGGCGACCGCCACCTCGGCGTCACCGGCGCGGACGGCCAGGTCGATCAGGCCGACGGCACGCATGCCGGAGGCGCAGACCTTGTTCACCGTCTCGGACGGCACTTCCTTGGGGATGCCGCCGGCGATCTGGGCCTGACGGGACGGGATCTGGCCCTGGCCGGCCTGGATGACCTGACCGAAGGAGACCTGCTGGACCTGGTCCGGGCTGATCCCGGCGCGCTCCACGGCGCCGGCGATGGCCACGCCACCGAGCTCGGCGGCGTTGACCGAAGCGAGGCCGCCGCCCATCTTGCCAAAGGGGGTGCGGGCCGAAGAGAGGATGACTGTGCGGGGCATTGCGCCTTTCGTTTATCGGGTGCTGACTCGGGCTGATGTAGCGAAACCGCTTGCGATTCAAGGCGGACGATACCGACATCTAGACTGCGGCCCATGAAGGCTTACGCGAGCGCTGCTGCCCTGTCCGACCTCGATGCCGACCTCGTCGCGGTCGGCCTGTTCGAAGGTGAATCCCTCACCGAGCCGCTGGGCCGCACGGCCGGCGCCGCCGATGCCTCGGGTGAGTTCAAGGCCAGCGTCACCGTCTACCCGGGCAAGCCGGAGCGGGTCGCGGTGATCGGCCTCGGGGCGAAGGAGGACTTCACCCCGGAGCGCGCCCGGGTCGCCGGCGCGGTCGCGCTCAAGGCCCTGAAGTCTGTCAAGGGCGAGGCGCTCGCCTGGATCCTGCCCGACGCCGACGAGCCCGGCCCGATCGCCGCGGCGCTCGTCGAGGGGGCCGGCTTCGCCGCGTTCACCTTCGACGAGTTCCGCTCCGGCAGCGATGGCGAGGCCGCCCCGCCGCAGCTGAAGGTGGTCGAGGTCAGCGCCGCCGACGACGTGTCTGAGTACGTCCGCATCGGTGAGGCCGTCGCCAACGCCGGCAACCGGGCCCGGTACCTGCAGAGCCTTCCCGCGAACGTGGCCACCCCCTCCTACCTGGCCTCCCGCGCCGAGGAGATCGCCGCCGCCCATGACGCCGTGACGGTCGAGGTGCTGGACCGCGCCGCGATCGTCGCCGCCGGGATGGGCGGCCTGGCCGCTGTCGCCAAGGGCGGCGAGGACGTCGAGCCCCGCCTGATCACCCTGCGGTACTCGGGCGGTGGCGACGGCCAGACCCTCGGCCTGGTCGGCAAGTCGGTGACCTTCGACACCGGCGGCATCTCGATCAAGCCGTCGGCCGGGATGCACGAGATGAAGATGGACATGTCCGGCGGCGCGGCCGTGCTCGAGGCGGTCGACGCGATCGCCGAGCTGGGCCTGGCGATCGACCTGGTGGCGGTGCTGCCCTCCACCGAGAACATGCCGTCCGGCACCGCGCTCAAGCCGGGGGACGTGATCACCCAGCTCAACGGCAAGACGGTGGAGGTGACCAACACCGACGCCGAGGGCCGGCTGATCCTGGCCGACGCGCTGGTCCACTGCGCCCGCCAGGGAGCCGACCGGATCGTCGACCTCGCCACGCTCACGGGCGCCGTGCTGATCGGACTCGGATCGACCTACGCCGCCCTGATCTCGAACGACGACGATCTGGCGGCTCGGGTCGAGGCGGCGGGCGAGCGCACCGGCGAGCTGGTCTGGCGACTGCCGCTCCACGACGAGTACAAGGAGCTGACCAAGGGCGAGATCACCGACCTGGTCAACGCCTCGGCCCAGCGCAAGGCCGGCACGATCTACGCCGGGTCCTTCCTCGAGGAGTTCACCGAGGGGAAGCCCTGGGCCCACGTCGACATCGCCGGCACCGCCTGGGACACCGGCCGCGAGTACTGGGGGAAGGGACCGACCGGGTTCGGCGTCCACCTCCTGGTCGCCCTCGCCCGGGACCTCGCCGCCTGACCGGCGGCCCCGGCTGCAAGCGAAGCGCCCCCGGTCTCGGTCGTCACACGACGGAGACCGGGGGCGCTTGGCCCGGCGGCTGTCGACCGCCGTTACTTCTTCTTGGCCCTGATCTTCAGGGCGTCGACGATCACGTCGAAGATGTCGGTCTGGTTCTTCAGGCCCATCACGTTGGCGGCGCGCGGGCCGGTCGCCCTCACCGGGACGGTGATCCCGGCGTGCTCCTGCGAGCCACTCTTCGAGGTCGCATAGCCCATGACCATCCGCTCGCCCTCGTTGGTGATCAGGATCGCCGAGCGGTCGGCACCCGGGCCGGGCAGGATCTGGCCGGACTGGCCGTGATCGGCGGTGACGATGACCAGGGTCTTCTTGCTCTTCGCGGCGAAGTCCACGCCGGCCTTCACCGCGGAGTCGAATGACATGAGCTCGCCGATCTGACGGCACGGGTTGGCGGCGTGCGCCCCCTTGTCGATGCCGGCTCCCTCGACCTGGAGGAAGAAGCCCTTCTTCTTGCCCTTGGATCGCTTGTTCAGGAAGGAAATCGCGCTCCGGGTCATGTTGGTCAGCGAGGGCTGCTCGGCCGGCCGCTTCCCGGTCTCGCACCGCTGGGCCGGAGGCGCGGGGTTCTCGGCCGCGGCCCCGTCCCATTCCGGGGTGATGGTCCCGCCGGAGAAGAGGCCGAGCAGGCGCTTCTTGCCCTTGTAGGCACTGAGCTGGGCCTGGTCGGTGACCAGGTCGAAGCCCTGGCGCTGGGCCGACTGGAGCACGGTCTTGCCGGCGTCCGGCCCGAAGTCGATCTGCTTCTCGAAGTCGCTGCGGCCACCGCCGAGGATCAGGTCCATCTTGCTGTCGGCCGCCTGCTCGGCGATCGAGCCGAGGCCGCCCTGCTCCTTGGCGTCGGTCAGGCAGGTGCTGTCGCCCGGGGCCTCGCAGTTGCGCATGCGGACGTGGGCCATCTGGACGGCCGGGGTGGCGCCGGTCACCGAGTCGGTCGAGACGTTGCCCGTCCGGTAGCCGGCCTTCTGCGCCAGCTCGGCGATCGTCACCATGGGCTTGTTGGTGAACGCCTCAGAGGAGATCCGCAGCAGGCCGGTCTTCTGGCCGGTGGCCCACGCGGTGCCGGAGGCGGCCGAGTCGGTCACGTAGAACGGCTTCTTGCTGTTCATCAGCTCGTTGATGGCGTAGGTGGTGACCGAGCCGCCGATCCTCAGCTTGTCCATGTTCAGCCGGCCGTTGGCGCCCAGCTGGTAGTTGCGGGCGGCCGTGACCGCGGTCTCGTCCATGCCGTCCCCGATGAACAGGATGACGTTGCGGACCGGACCGGGCCTCAGCTGCTTCTTGATCCAGGTGGTCTTGTCGGTGCGGTCAACCTTCTTCTTCTTGGCGGCGATGCCGACGGCGGCACCCCCGAGCACGACCACAGCGAGCACGGCAACGATCAGCCGGATTCCGAATTTCATCTCCCTGCCCTCCCAAGGCAATCTTTGCGGCTGCGGCGCGCCTGCCGAGCCTCGTTCCTCAGCCGAGACTACCGGGTCTATCGGCTCGGAGCCAGGGCTCTCAGCCGAGGATCATGCACGTGGACGTCGCGGTCGCCAGCAGCTTGCCGCTCTTCGCCTCGGTCAGGCGGGCGTCCGCGGTCGCCTGCCTGCGGCCCCTATAGGTGACCTCGGCGGCGCAGTGGACGGTCCCGGTCTCGCTGGTCACGGCACGCAGGTACTTGACCTCCAGGCCCAGCGACGCGTATGCGACTCCCGCGTCGAGCGTCGTGTGGACGGCGCATCCGGTCGCCGAGTCGAGCAGGGTCGCGGCAAAGCCGCCGTGGACCATCCCGATCGGGTTGTAGTGCTCCTGCCCCGGGACCGCCGAGAACACGACCCGTCCCTCGGCCAGCTCGATCGGGGCCATGTTCATCAGCACCGCGATCGGAGCCGGGGGGATCTCCTTGCGGGCGACCGCCCGCATGTACTCGAGCCCGTTCAGCTCGAGCCCGCGCGCGGCGGTCCGCACCGGGTCCTGCCAGGTCAGCGTCTCCGAACGGGTCGCCTCCGGCATCGACCCGGCGAGCTCGACCGCCGCTTCGCGGGCGCTCGTCGACCAGCTCTCCGGGCGGCCGTCGACCTCGGTCGCCACCGCTTCGGGCCCGGTCACCGGGCGATCTCGCGATGACGGTCGGCCTGACGCGACTCGCGGGCACGATCGACCGCGACCGGGTACTGGAGGTCGGCCATGATCTCCTCGTTGGTCAGCGTGACCTTGAGCGGCTTGGCCACGGTGCGGGTGCGGAATGTCGGATTGAGCTTCATCTTCGGCCTCCCCTCGTCGGGGGTTCGGGTGGGTTTCATTACGAAACCTTGATTGGGGAGGACCCTACCCGACCTGAGTTGCTTGACGCAACTCTGTGTGAGCGACCTCACAGTTGCTTGAAGCAACGCGCAGTGCGACAATCGGATCGTGCTCTACCACGACTACCCAGGTCAGGAGTGCTCGATCGCCGCCTCGCTCGAGGTCGTCGGCGAGCGGTGGTCGCTGCTGATCATCCGCGACGTCCTGCGGGGCAAGCGCCGCTTCGATCAGATCCAGACCTCGCTCGGGATCGCCCGCAACGTGCTCACCAAGCGCCTCAACCGGTTGATCGAGACCGGGATCCTGGAGCGTCGCCCCTACCAGACCAGCCCCGAGCGGTTCGAGTACTTCCTGACCGAGAAGGGCCTCGATCTGTGGCCGGTGCTGATGGCGTACCTCGAGTGGGGGGACAAGTACTGCGAGTCGGAGACCGGCCCACCCCGCCTGATCGTCCACAAGGACTGTGGCGGCGAGGTCGACGGCCGCCGGATCTGCCAGAAGTGCGGCGCCCACTTGGACGTCCGCGAAGCCGAGTCGATCCCCGGCCCCACTCCAGCGTAGGTGTGGAGGTCGGGGGGCGGGGCCTTGCGCCTTCCCCACCAGCCAACAAGGCCCCACCCACCCGACCGCGCGCCGCCGGTGACAG
>JBEBTS010000064.1:0-11332 GCA_040393665.1 Conexibacter woesei | reverse complement strand
CGATCGCCCCAGCGAAACGTTGGGTCGCTTCGGGTCGCTTCCCTCTTCGATCCCGGGGGCGATCGCTGTCGCCCTGCTGGAGCGATCGCCCCGCGGATTGCTTGGGGGTCGCATCGGAATCGGGGCGGGCTTGGGTCGGGGGCGGTCAATAGGCTCTGGCTGTGATCGATTCGCACGCCCACGTCTCGCGTTGCCCGATTTCGCCGGAGGAGCTGCTGGCGAACGCGTCCGAGGCCGGGGTCGAGCGGATCCTCACGGTCGGCCTGGACGAGCTCTCCAACCGGGAGCAGCTCGCCCTGTGCGACGCCTTCGACGGCCTCTACGCCGCGGTCGGCCGACACCCCAATGACGCCGACGGCTTCGACGACGAGGCGGCGGCGGACATCGAGGCGCTGGCCGCCCACGAGAAGGTGGTGGCGATCGGCGAGACCGGGCTCGACTTCTTCCGGGACACGGCCGATGCCGACGCGCAGCGCCGGGCCTTCGCCGCCCAGGCGGGGATCGCCGCCCGGACCGGGCTGCCGCTGGTGATCCACGTCCGCGACCCGCAGGGCAAGGAGGACGCGGTCGCCGAGGTCTTCGCCACGCTCGACCGCGTCACCGCCGAGTCGGCCGACGGCCTGACCGTGATCCTCCACTGCTTCTCCGCCCCGGCCTGGGTCGAGCGGGCGGCCGAGCGCGACTGGTACTGCTCGTTCGCCGGCAACGTCACCTACCCGGCCAACCAGGACCTCCGGGACGCCGCCGCCCGCGTGCCCACGGACCGGATCCTGGTCGAGACCGACGCGCCCTACCTCACCCCGCAGTCCCGCCGGCGCGAACGGAACCAGCCGGCCAACGTGGTCGAGACCGCGCGCTGCGTGGCCGAGGCCCGCGGGGCCTCCTACGACGAGCTGGAGGCCACGGTCACGGCCAACGCCGCCCGGCTCTTCGGCTGGTGAGCGGCGCCGTGAGGCGAGGCGACCGGCCATGGTGAGGCTGGGTCAGAACTTCCTGGCCGACCCCAACCTGCTGGACGCGATCGTCCGCGACTCGGAGGTCGGGCCGGAGGACTGCGTGCTGGAGGTGGGGATCGGCGAAGGGGTGCTGACCGAGCGCCTGTCCGACCTCTGCCGGCACGTCCACGTGATCGAGATCGACCGTGGGCTGGAGGCGGGCGTGGCGCACCTCGCGGCCCGGGACAACGTCGACGTGATCTGGGACGACGCCGTGCGGGTCAACCTCGGCCGGCTCGACCCCGCCCCGAACGCGATGGTCGCCAACCTGCCCTACGCGGTCGCGACCCCGGTCATCCTCAACACCGCCTTCGAGCTGCCCTCGATCCGCACCTGGACCGTGATGGTGCAGAAGGAGATCGGCGACCGGCTGCGGGCCGCGCCCGGCTCCAAGGTCTACGGCGCCCCCTCGGTGCTGCTGCAGCTCACCGGCGAGGTCCGGCAGGTCCGCAAGGTCAGCCGCACCGTGTTCAAGCCGCAGCCCCGGGTCGACTCGGCCATCCTCGGGATCACCCGCACCGGCCCCGGCCCGGGCCCGGAGACCCGCCGCCTCGTCCGGGCCGGGTTCGCCCACCGCCGCAAGGCGATGGCGCGCTCGGTCGACCTGGCGATCCCCGGCAGCCTGGAGCGCGTTCGGGAGGGGCTGGACGCGATCGGGCTCGATCCCGGGATCCGCGCCGAGGCGTTGTCGCCCGAGCAGTTCTCGGCCCTGTCCGCGAAGATCACCCTTCCCGACGATCCCCGGAGCAAGCCATGACCCTCACCCACCCGGACAGCCCGCCGCCCTGGAGCCTCGAGGCCCCCGCCAAGCTCAACCTCTGCCTCTACCTCGGTCCGCTCCGGGACGACGGCCTGCACGAGCTGACCTCGATCTTCGAGCCGCTCGACCTGCACGACCGGCTGACCGTCTCCCTCGCCGAGCGTGATCGGGTCGTCGCCCCCGGCGTGCTGGGCGAGAACATCGTCGCCCGGGCGCTGCGGCTGCTGCGCTCGGAGGGCTGGCCGGACGGCCCGTACCGGGTCGAGATCGAGAAGCGGATCCCGATCGAGGCGGGCCTCGGCGGTGGCAGCGCCGACGCCGCGGCGATCCTCCGTCTGGCCGTGGGTGCGGTCGAGGACATCACCGGGATCGCGCTGATGCTCGGCGCCGACGTCCCCTCGCAGCTCAACCCGAAGGCCCTGCTGGTCGAAGGGGTGGGCCAGAGGATGACCACCCTGCCGCGGCCCGCCGAGCACTGGATCGTGCTGCTGCCGTTCACCGAGGGGCTCTCCACCGGTGCGGTCTTCCGCGAGGCCGACCGGCTCGGGCTGAGCCGCTCCCAGGAGGAGATAGACGAGATCTCGGGCCGGCTCTGGGCGGTCGCCACCAACGCGGTGTCGCCGCTCGCTTATCCGGCCCTGTTGGTCAACGACCTGGAGCCGGCGGCCCTCTCGCTGAAGCCGGAGATCGGCGCCGCGAAGGAGCGGATGGAAGCGGCGGGAGCCGGCTTCACCGGCATGACCGGGACCGGCCCGACCGTGTTCGGGATCTTCCCCGACCGGGAGGCCGCGACGGCCGCGGCGGCCGAGCTCGGCCCGCAGGCGATCGTCTGCGCCGGGGGCGGCAAGCTTCCGGACGAGGGCGCCGGCGAGAACGGCGAGTCCCCGGGATCCGCCTCCCGCGAGGGCGGCGAGTGAGGGTGCCCGAGACGGGCCGCGGCCGGGCGTTCGCCGCGGCCGGTCTGATCGCGGCCGCCGCCGTGATCTACGTGCTCTACCGCAAGTTCTTCCCGGAGCTCGACCTCCAGCAGCTGCTCGACGACTTCGCCAACCTGCTCGGTGCCTGGACCTACCTGGTCATCGGGCTGCTCTCCTTCCTCGAGACCGGGGCGTTCGTCGGGCTGCTGGTGCCGGGAGAGACGGCGCTGCTGATCGGCGGCGCGGTCGCCGGGCAGGGCGTGATCAACCTCTACCTGCTGATCGCGATCGCCTGGGTCTGCGCCTTCCTCGGCGACTCCACCAGCTTCTGGCTGGGCCACAAGCTCGGCCGGGAGTTCATCCTCAAGCACGGCAGCCGGGTCGGGATCAGCCCGGAACGGTACGCCCAGGTGGAGGAGTACTTCGCGAAGCACGGCGGCAAGACGGTGCTGATCGGGCGGTTCGTCGGACTGGTCCGCGCTCTCTCCCCGTTCGTCGCCGGCAGCTCCGGGATGCGATACCGGGCCTTCGCTCCGTACTCGATCCTCGGGTCGGGCCTGCAGGTGACGCTCCACATCCTCGCCGGCTACCTGTTCGCCCGCTCGATCGAGGCGGCGGCCGAGTACGTCGGCCTGGTGGCGCTGATCGTCGGCTCCGTGATCGTGGCGGTGGTCGCCGTCGTCGTGATCCGTCGCTGGCTGCGGGTGCCGGGCAACCGGGCGAGGCTGAGGAGCGGCCTGGAGTCCAACCGGGTCTCGGGCCCGGTGGTCAGGTTCCTGAAGCGGTTCGAGCCGCAGTACCGGTTCCTCCAGGACCGCTTCACCCCGGGCGGTGCCTTCGGGCTGGAGGTGACCACGCTCTGCGCGATCCTCGCGGTGTCGTCGTTCATCGTGATCGCCTTCACCGAGATCCTGCTGGGGGACAGCGCGCCGACCCCGGGCGACCTGCGGGCGATCGACCTGGTCGACCTGATCCGGGCCGGCTGGCTGGACGAAGTCGCCCAGGTGATCACCGACCTCGGGTCCGGGGCGGTGCTGACCCCGCTGGTCGCGGTCACCGCGACCCTCCTGCTGGTCGGGAAGCGGTGGGCCGAGGCCGCGGTGCTGCTGCTCTCCGCGGTGACCATCGTGGTCGGCGTCGACTGGCTCAAGGACCTGGTCGAGCGGCCCCGTCCCGAAGGGGGCATGACCGCCCACTCCAGCTGGTCCTTCCCCAGCGGGCACGCCGCCCACTCCGTCTTCTACGTGTGGCTGGCCGTCACCGTCGCGGTCCGGCTCCGGCCGAACATGATCCGCAAGGCGGCGCTCGTCTCGGCCGGGATCGCACTGACCGCGGCCATCGGCCTGAGCCGGATCTACCTCAACGTCCATTACCTCAGCGACGTCACCGCGGGATGGGCTTTCGGGGCGTTCTGGTTCGCCTTCTTCGCGGTCGCAGCCCTTTTGATCACCCAGTTGCGCAAAAATTGAGTTGATGTTGATCGCCGTCTCAGCCAACGTCTGGTATTTCGGAGCTGCCGCACTGGTCAGCCTGGCCGCATTCGTCGGCCTGATCCTGGTGCCCGCGCTCAACTCCTACGGCCGCTGGTCGGAGCGGGCCGCCGCCGGATTCCTCTCGTTGCTCGTGTTCGGCAGCCTGGTCACGATCGGGGTGCTGGCCGGGCTGGCCTGGGTGCTGATCTCGAATGACATAACCGGCATCTTTCCCTGGTCCGGAACTTGAGTCCGGCGGCCAGGAGCAAAGCGTCGGATCCGGCGCGACTGGCCACACCCGTACTAGCGGGGCGGGGTTTGCCCGGCCTGGCTCGCGCCGCCGCCGACGTGCTCGGAGTGCCGATCGCCTTCTGCGATCGCTCCGGGATCGTGCTGGCCGCCGGCGGCGCCACCCGCGACCAGGAGAGCAAGCTCTCGGAGTCGGGTGACGGAGTCGACCACCTGGAGCTCTCGCTCGGCGACCAGTCGGTCGGTCAGGTCCGGTACATCGGCGACTCGGTCGACCCCGACCTGCTCGACGTGACCGCGGCGCTGGCCGCCCTGGAGATCGAACGGGCCCGCTCCGACGAGTGGGGGAGCGAGACCGCGGTGTCGGAGTTCGTGCGCGACGTCCTCTCCGGCGAGCTGACCTCCGCGGAGGAGGTCACGGAGCGGTCCGCCGAAGCCGGCTGTGACCTCTCCCGGGGCGGTGGCGTGCTGATGATCCGGGCCCACGCCGGCTCCGCCCAGGAAGGCGACTGGCACTCACGGGTGCTCGACATGGCGGTCCGCACGGTCCGGGCGATCGCCCCTGGCTCCGTCGCCGGCACCGGCGAGAAGGAGGACGGCGCGCTGGTCGCGATCCTGGTCCCCACCACCGACGAGGACCGCCTGCTCAAGGTCGAGTCCACCCTCGACCGGGACCTGCCCCGCTCGCTCCCCGGCCTGACCGTGACCATCTCCCGGTCCCGCCTCGCGGCCGATCCCGGGGAGATCGAGCGGGCCGCCCGGGAGGCCCGGCTGGCCCTGAACGTGGGGGAGGCCGAGGAGCGCTCCCCGATCGCCTTCGAGGACACCGGCGCCTACCGCCTGCTGCTCGGCACCGGGACCGACGAGCTGCTCAGCTTCTACTCCGAGACGGTCGAGCCGCTGGTCAAGTACGACGAGCAGTACGAGACCGACCTCGTGGCGACCGTCGAGGCCTACCTCGACAGCGACGCCAACGTCCCGGCGACCGCCAAGCAGATGTTCACCCACCGCCACACGATCAGGTACCGGCTCGAGCGGGTCCGGGACCTGAGCGGCCACGACGCGACCGCGACCGAGGGACGGGAGCGGCTCGGCCTCGGGATCAAGGCGATGCGGGTGCTCGGCATCCCGGCACCCCGCGGCCGGCACCGGGAGCCCAAGCCCACCCAATAAAAAAGGACCCGGCCGGAGCCGGGTCCTTTCTCACGCCTGCGCGTCGGCGGGGTCTACTTGACCCGGCCCACGCGCTTGATGGTCAGCGACCGGCTCTTGCTGGTCCCGGCAGCGGTCACGGTGATCTTGGCCGCGAGCTTCTTCGCGCCCTTGACCTTCTTGACCCGGACCTTGCCGCGCTTGCGGACCCGCTTCTTCGAGTCCTTGAACAGCTTGCGGGCCTTGGCCGTCAGCTTGAAGGTGAAGACCTTCGCGCCGTTCGAGGCGACGTTGACCTTGCTGCCCTTGGCGACGACGGCGGTCTTGATCGGGCCCTTCTTCTTGGCGCCCTTGATCGTGACCTTGGCCGTCCGGCACAGGTTGACGGTCTTGCAGCTCAGCTTGACCTTGAGCTGCTTGCCCTTGACCGTGGCCTTGGCGGCCGAGGTCGGGGCGCCGTCAAGGGCGACCGAACCGATCGAAGCGAAGTCCTTCATCAGCTTCGACCCGGCGGGCAGGGCCTTCTTCAGCGGCTTCTTGACCAGGCCGTTGAGCGCGCCCGGCGCCTCCATCACGGGGAGGCGGACCTCCACGTTGCTGATCTTGACGTCGCGCTGGTCGTTCGACGGGCGGACGTACGAGAACATCTTGCCGCTCTCGCTGGTCCCGCCGTCGCGCGGCAGCAGCTGGAGACGGGCCCGGGTGCCCGGCTCGAACCGGTAGCCGTTGCCGTGCAGCTGGAAGACCTGACGGCCCGACTTGTCGGGGCGGTAGACGCCACGGGCGATGATCCGCTCCTGGCCCTGCTTGATCTCGAACAGACGGGCCGCGACCTGCGACTCGGCGCCGTTCTCGACCGACATGTCGGCGATCACGGTCGGCGAGCCGGCCAGGGTGAAGCCGCCGGACGGGGTGACCGGGAAGTCGTACTCGACCACTCCCGGCTCCTTCGTCTCGGGCACCTGGGTGCAGCCGTCGAACAGGGTGGTGAACTTCGAGGCGACCGAGGTCAGGCCGCCGGTGGTCTCGATGACCCGGGCGGTCGGGTCGCTCAGCCGGATCTCGCCGGGGGCGAGCGCGGCCCAGCTGGCGGCGTCGTACGGGCCGCCCGAGGGCACCTCGTACGGGCAGACCTGGGTCTTGATCTTCATCCCGGCGACGGGCTTGGAGCCCTGGCCGAGCAGGTAGTGGCTGAACCACTCCTCGACGATCTGGAAGCCCATCTCCTTGTCGACCTCACGGCCCTGGGCGCTGTCTCCGCCGAGCGGGGCGCGCGGGTGGCCGATGTCGGCGAACAGCAGGCCGACGGTCGAGTCGGGGTGCTTGGTCTTGGTCTTGTTGTAGTACCGCAGCGCCTCGTCCACCGGGAAGAGGTCGTCGGTGAAGCCCTCGGCGATGATCAGCGGGGCCGGCGGGATCGAGTCGTCGATGTAGTACGAGGAGTGATGCGTGGTCATCTCCTCGAGCATGAGGTGCGCGGTCGGCGTGTCGTAGGACTCGCCGGCGGCCATCATGTTCCGCCACCCGCGGATGTCCCACATCGGGTTCACGGGCTTGCCGTGGTCGCCGGAGAAGTTGTCGCCGGCGCCGAACAGCGCGTTGATGATCGCGGCCTTCATGACGCCGAACTTGGTGCCGTACGGCCCGTGGACCGTGTAGTCGAGGACGGTGCCGTTGGGGACCAGCGCGTAGGCGAAGTCGGTCCAGGGCACGATCGGCGCGGCGACGGCGATCTCCATGGCCTTGCCGTTCGGGCTCTTCCAGTCGGCGAGCTTCCCGTCCGGCAGCATGATGCGGTTGCGCAGCGAGGCGAGAGCCATCGACTTGCCGCCGCCGTAGGAGGCGCCGACCGAGGCGATCTTGGTCGGCTGGACCAGGCCCTCGTCGGCCAGCACGCCGGCGAAGTACTGGGCGTCACGGACCTCGTAGCGGGTGTCCATGAGGTGGATGAAGCCGTTGTCGCAGTTCTTGCCGGCGGTCTCCAGCGCGGTGATCGCGTTGGCCTCGCCACAGGAGAACTTGAAGCCGCGCTCGGTCATCGAGAAGGCGGCCATGCCCATGTCGGTGAACCGCTTGAGGTCACCGCCGAAGCCCTCCTTGCCACCGCCGAAGCCGTGGAAGTACATGGCCATCGGGTACGGGCCGTCACCGAACTTGTCGGCGTCCGGGAAGGCGACGTTGATGTCGATCGGGGTGCCGTCCCAGCTCTCGACGGTCCGCTCGTCGGCCTTGTTGGACGCGGGCGCGTCGCTGGGGCTGCCGCCGGGGCCGGAACACTCCCGGACGCCGCTCGGCGTGGTGACGCACGGCAGCTTGCCGTTGAAGACTGAGGTGATCTCCGCGTTTGCCGACTGGACGACGGCAAGCGAAGCGATGAGGGCGATGAGTACGCCGACGATCTTTCGCATTGGTTCCCTGGTTCTCCCTATTTGATTGAGGCTTGGTGGACCTGTCGGGACGGACGGCCGGTGCCGGCTCTCCCGTTCTCCCTGTAACACGCGGCCGGCCCGAAAGGGTCGGCATGACCGCCGGAGGATAACAGCCCGATCCTCCTCGGAACCGATCTCGACCCCGGCCGCACGCCGCCTGGGGCGGAGATCGGCCCAGGCCGGTCGCGCGATCGGACGTTTAACGTGATCGGCCGCGGGACCCCCTGCTGGGCCCGCGGCCGACCTCGACGCCGGCCGTCCCGGCCGTCGGATGAGACATCCGACGTCGGGGGCCGACGAGGCTTGGGCGCCGGTGGGATCGCCACCGGCGTGCCGGTCTGGCTACCTGACCCGGCCGGTCCGCTTCACCACCACGTAGCGGGAGCTCTTGCCGGCGATCAGCACCTGGGTCCGGAGCTTCTTCATGCCCTTGACGCGCTTGACCCGGATCTTGCCGCGCTTGCGGATCCGCTTCTTGCTGTCGCGGAACAGCTTGCGCGCCTTCGCGGTCAGCTTGAACCTGACCGTCACGGTCTTGCCGGCCTTGACCTTGACCGACTTCTGGGCCAGCTTGACGCCCTTGCCCTTGGCCCGCTTGCCCTTGCCCTTCGGGGCGCCCTTGAAGACGACCTTGGCGGCGGTGCAGGCAGCGGCGCCGGAGCCCGGGGCCTCGCAGTGGAGCTTCGCGATCAGCTGCTTGCCCTTGACCTTCACGGCGCCCTTCGAGCTGACCTTGCCGCTCTTGTAGACGGCGAGGGTGGTCGAGCCGATCGACTCGTTGCCCTTCGCCAGGGCGGCGCCGGGCCGGTCGGGCATGACCCGCGGGGCTGGCTTTGTCACCAGGCCGCTGAGCGAACCGGGGGCCTCCTGGACCGGGATCCTCAGATCCAGGTTCGAGACCGCGATGTCCGGCTGGCTGTTGGACGGGCGGGTGAAGTTGTGCGGGATCGTCGAGAACGGGCCGGTCTCGGCGCCGTCGAACGGCAGCAGCTCCAGCCGCAGGACGTGCCCCGCCTCGACCTTCCAGGCGTTGGGCTGCAGCTGGAACAGCTGGGTCCCGTTGCCGTTCAGGCGGGTGACGCCGCGGTTGACCAGGGTCTTGGTGGCGCCACCGGGGGCGACGTCCACCAGACGGGCCGCGACCTGCGGGTTGGCCGAGCTCGACGTGAAGTCCGCGATCACGGTCGGCGCGCCGACGACGGTGAACCCGCCGGCCGGAGCGGCCGCGGTCTCGTAGCTGGCCGCGCCGGGCTCCGGGCTGCCGTTGGCTTCGCCGCAGGCCTTGCCCGACGGTGCCGGGAAGAGGCCGGCCGGGTTCGGATCGAAGACGCCGCCCACGGTGCGGTCGCCGCCGCCCGCCGCGATCGTCTTGGCTGCGGCCGAGCCGAGCCGGACCTCGCCGGGGGACTGGGAGACCCAGTCGCCGGTGACGAACGGCCCGCCGTCGGGATCGCCATCGGGGCAGACCTGGGTGTAGGTCGTGACGTTCGATGCCGGCTTGGTGCCGGCGCCCTTCAGGTAGTGGTCGATCCACTGGTTCTGGAGGTCCGCCTTGGCGTTCTGGACCTCGCTGCCGTTCTGGCCGCGCGGGTGGCCGAAGGAGCCGAAGAACAGCGAGATCGGCGCGTCCGGGAACTCGGCCCGGGTCCGGTTGTAGTACCGGGTGGCCTCGTTGCCGGGGAAGAGGTCGTCGGTGAAGCCGGACGAGATCAGGAGCGGCGCCGGGGCCTGGCTGTGGTCGATGTAGTAGGAGGAGTGGTGCTTGGTGATCTCCTCCAGCATCGCGTCGGCCTCCGGCTTGCCCTCGTAGGGCTCGCCGGAGTCCATGAACGCCTTCCAGCCGGCGAGATCCGCCTCCGGCTGCTGTCCGGCCGGGGTGTAGTAGCCCGGGGCGATCAGGCCGCCGAGGAAGAGCGAGTTGACGTAGGACTGCTTCATCACGCCGAACGGGCCGTAGTAGGAGGCGTCCTTGAGATAGTCGAGGTTGCTGCCGTTGGGGACCAGCGAGTAGGCGAGGTCGGTCCAGGGGATGTCCGGCGTGGCGACCGCGAGGCTCATCGCGGTGCCGTTCGGGCTCTTCCAGTCGGTCAGGCTGCCGTCGGGCAGCATCACCCGGTCCTTGAGCGCGGCCAGGGCCATCGACATGCCGCCGCCGTACGAGCCGCCGGTCGCGGCGATCTTGGTCGGCTGGACCAGGCCCTCGTCCACCAGCTTGCCGGCGAAGAGCTGCGCGTCGCGCACCTCGTACCGGGTGTCGTCCAGGCGGACGAAGCCCTTGGTCTTGCAGATCGGGTCGGCGTCCTGGGAGGTCGCGGTGCCGCAGGACTCATGGAAGCCGCGGTTGGTCTGGCTGAGGACGGCGTACCCGCGGCTGAGCCAGCGGTTCATCTCCGGGAAGTTGACCTTGCCGCCGCCGTAGCCGTGGAACATGTACACGAGCGGGTACGGGCCGCCGGCGTCATCGGGGAACGCGACGTTCACGTCGATCGGTACGTCGTCGAACGACTTGACCGTGCTGCGCACGTCCACGTTCTGGTCGTGCTTGCCGGTGCCACACCACACCTGGCCTTCGGCTGCCCCCGGACCCTGCGTGTTGCAGGCGATGGTGCCGTTGAACACCGAGGGGATGGCCGCCTGGGCGGCGGCGGGGGCGAGGATCATGGCGGCGAGGGCCACGACCAGTACGGCGAGCTTGCGCATTCTGTCTCCGGTTCTCCTTGATTTCCTCGTACCAGGGCGCGAGTCGGACGTGACTGCGCTCTACCGGTGCGGGGCCACCCTATAGAACGCCCGTGTTCACGGCAAGTTGCGGCGACGACTCCGGGGGGAGGACTCGAACCTCCATTACCGGGACCAAAACCCGGTGGGTTAGCCAGTTACCCCACCCCGGAACGGGCGCCGACTCTACCTGCCCTCCTGTGGGAGCGGCGGCCCGCGACCGGGCGGACCGGCGCGACGCCGAATCTCCCTCTGGCGTCGGGAGCCGCGGCTAGAGTGTGCGCATGGACATCGAGCGGGAAGTTTCTGGGGGATCACCGATCAATTGGGGGGCCGTGAAGGGCGTCGGGGCTCTGTTGATGGTGCTGGGCGCCGTCGCGATCCTGGTGCCGGCGCTGGCCTCGTGGGGGGTGACGATCTTCATCGGCTGGATCCTGATCTTCGGATCCGTCTTCCTGTTCGCCTCGGCCTTCACCTACCGCCGCGGCTCCAGCCTGCTCGTCGGGGTCATCTGGGCGGTGCTGGCGTTGGCGGCCGGCCTCTATCTGCTGATCGACCCCGGCCAGGGCACCAAGACCCTGACCTTGATCCTGATGATCTACTTCCTCGTCTCCGGCGTCTTCAAGATCGCGGTCGCGGT
>JBEBTS010000063.1:0-11347 GCA_040393665.1 Conexibacter woesei | reverse complement strand
CGGTTGGTGACCGCGGTCTCGTCCATCCAGAACCCGTCGACGGTGACCGGCCCGACCGGTTTCTCCTCCGGGTAGTGGCGGTCGCTGCCCATCGTGTAGGTGCCACCGGGCACCCAGACCATCCCCGGGTGCGGCGGGGTCCCGCCCGCCTCTGGTTCTGCGCTTTCGGCCATCGGATCCAAGGCTACCGGCCGGGGTCGGCCGGTTCGCCGCGGATCCCGATCCGCTCGAGAAAGCCTTGGATCTCCCGGGAGAGCATCCCGCCCTGCCAGGCCAGGGGCGGCTTTCCCTCGTCCTCGACCACGAGCTCCGCGCCGGGGATCGTCTCCGCGTAGCTCCGGGCCGCGGCGAGCGGGTGCCCGGGGTCGATCTCGTCGCGGGAGCCGACCACCAGGACCGGCGCCTCGATCCGGGCGAGCTGCGCCAGGCCCTCGAACGGCCGGGAGCGCGGCACCTCGCGCAGCGCCTGGGCGACCGCCCTGGGGTTGCGGTGCAGCCGGGCCCGGTCACGCGCCAGCCGGTAGACCGTGTCCCGCGCCTTCCCCTCCGGCATGTTCCCCGCCACCTCCTCGGCGAAGGCCTCCGGCCCGTGCTGCTCGAGGGCGTCGGCCCGTGCGTCCCAGCGGTCCAGGTCCGGGTCCGCGTCCTGGCCGGTGAAGACCGGGCCGATCAGGATCAGGGCGGAGATCCGCGCCGGATTGCGGAGCGCCCAGGCCGTCGCGGTGTGGCAACCCATCGAGTGGCCGCCCAGGACGAGGCCGCCTCGGCTGTCGGCGTCGCGCTCGACCCGGTCCACGATCTCTTCCAGGTCGGTGGTCTGCAGCTCGTATCCGTAGCCGTCCGGGCCGGGGTCGGACTCGCCGTGGCCGCGCGCGTCCCAGGTCGTTACCCGGTAGCCGCGCCGCGGCAGCACCAGCGAGCCGTGGACGACGTAACGGCGGGTCGCCGAGAGGCCGTGGCAGAGGACGATGTCCCGGCCGGCGCCGATCGACTCGCCGCGGAGGGCCTGACCGGACCCTCCCCGCAGCTCGAACCGTTCGGGTTCCGGCCGGGCGACGCTCAAATCAGCCCCGGGTCAGCGTCGCCTTCTCGATGACCACGGACTGGGTCGGCTGCTCGTCGCTGCCGCCCATCTCGCCGATGCGGTTGACCACGTCCATGCCTTCGGTCACCTCACCCACCAGCGCGTAGTCCGGAGTCAGGCTGCTGCCGCCCGAGCCCGTGACGATGAAGAACTGGCTGCCCGAGGTCCCCGAGTCCTCGTCGCCCGCCTTGGCCATGGCCACCACGCCCGGCTCGTACTGCAGGTCCGACGGCGGCGCCTCGACCACCTTGTAGCCGGGCCCGCCGGTGCCGTTGCCCTGCGGGTCGCCGCCCTGGATCACGAACCCGGGCACGATCCGATGGAAGCCGAGGCCGTCGTAGAACCGCTTCTCGGTCAGGTAGGCGAAGTTGTTGGCGGTCACCGGCGCCCTGTCCGTGTCGAGCGTGATCGTGAAGCTGCCTTCGGTGGTCTCCATCTTCACCGATGCCTTCTCGCCCGCCGCGACCACCTCGTCGGGCTCGTCGAGGGTGATGTCCTTGGTCTCCGCCTGGGCGGCGCCGGACGCCGGCGGGAGGTCGCCGTCGTCTCCCCCGCCTCGGGCCACGACGATGATCACCGCGACCACTGCCAGCAAGAGGCCCGCCACCACCATCGTCAAAATCTTTTTGCGCTCGTCCATTGGCGGCAAGGCTATTGGATCGGGGAGCCAGGGATCCGGCGCGCAGGCTCCCTCCGGGACGATGCAGCGCGGGCGCAGTTGGCATGATCCCTACGTGCCCGAGTCAAGATCCATGCCCGACCGCAAGACGGTGCTGACCGGGAAGTTGATCTGCGCCGTGGCCGCCCACGCACCCCGGGCCTGGCCGCTCGTCAGCGGGCCGGTGACGAGATTCTTCGATCGGGCCGCCCAGGGGTGGGACGACCGCACCGGGGCCGGGTCCCCCGATCACCTCGCCGGCCTGGCCGCGGCCGTGCTCGAGGTCGATCCCGCCCCCGAGCGGATCCTCGACCTGGGATGCGGCACCGGCGCCGGCACCCTCTTCCTGGCCCGCGAGTACCCCCGGGCGTCGGTCCGGGGGATCGACCTCAGCCCCGGCATGATCGCGGCGGCCTCCGCCAAGGTCGGGCTCGATCCCGAGGGCCGGATCGCCTTCAAGGCGGCCGACGCCTCCCACCTGCCCTTCGGCGAGGACAGCTTCGACCTGGTCACCCAGATCAACATGCCGGTCTTCTTCGGCGAGATCGCCCGGGTGCTGCGGCCGGGCGGCTCGGTGGTGATCGCCCACAGCCTCGGTTCCGACACCCCGTTCAGCACGCCGGAGCGCACGCTGCGCCGGAAGCTCGCCGCTCGCGGCATCGTCCCGGTGGCGACCGGAGCGGCCGGCCAGGGAACCTGGTTCGTCGGTCGCAAGGAGGCCTCGGCCCGATGAACGCCACAACCCGGGTGATGGGTGGGTTCGCCGAGCGGGCCTGGGCGCTGATCGTCAACCCGAGCGCCGGCGGCGGGCGGGTCAGCCAGGTGCTGCCGGCGATCGAACGGGCCCTCGACGCGCGCCGACAGGTCTTCCGGGTCGAGCCGACCCGCTCCCTGGAGCACGGCATCGACCTCGCCTTCGAGGCGATCGACGCGCGGGAGATCCCGGTGGTCGTCAGCGGCGACGGCCTGATCGGCGCGATCGGCGGCGCGATCGCCGGAACCGGAGCCCCGATGGGCCTGATCCCGGCCGGTCGGGGCAACGACCTGGCCCGCGGGCTCGGCATCCCCACCGACCCGGTGGAGGCGGTCGAGTGCCTGCTGGAGGGCCACACCCGGTCGATCGACGTCGGCGAGGCCAACGGGAAGCGGTTCCTCGGGATCGCCTCGGTCGGGTTCGACTCGGACGCGAACCGGATCGCCAACGAGGCCCGCCTGCTGAAGGGAACCCCGGTCTACGCCTGGGCGGCTCTGCGGGCGCTGATCGGCTGGAAGCCGGCCCGCTTCACCCTCCGGGAAGGTGAGCAGCGCTCCCGCTTCACCGGTTACACGGTGGCGGTCGCCAACAACGGCTACTACGGCGGGGGCATGAACCTGGCCCCCGGCGCGGACCCGGCCGACGGCCTGCTCGACGTGGTCACGATCGGCGAGGTGGGCAAGGTCCGCTTCCTCCTCCAGCTGCCGCGGGTGTTCAAGGGAACCCATGTGGAGAAGACCGAGGTGGTCGAGGTCAGGAGGACCAAGTCGATCGAGATCAGCGCCAGCCGCCCCTTCACGATGTACGCCGACGGCGATCCGCTGACCGACCTCCCGGCCACCGTCCGGATCCTGCCGGGCGCGCTCGACCTGATCGTCCCCCGGGAGCCGGCATGATCCGCGCGAAGGCAGCGGTGGCCCGCACCGCTGGCCGCCTCAGCCGCGCGGCCGGGCGCGGCGGCGGCACCACCCTCCCCGGGCGGATGCTCCTGAAGATGGACCCGGACGCGATCGACAAGCTCGGCGCGCGGCTGACCCGGGGCTCTACCTTGATCAGCGCCACCAACGGCAAGACCACGACCGCGTCGATGCTCAACACGATCCTGGCCGCCGCCGGGCGCCATCCGGTCCACAACGGGGCCGGGTCGAACATGACCTGGGGCGTGGCCACCGCCCTGTTGGAGCAGCGCGGCGACGAGGGCCTGTTCGAGGTGGACGAGGCCTGGCTGCCGGAGACCGCGTCCCGGCTGAACCCCCGCGTGATCCTGCTCGGCAACCTCTTCCGGGACCAGCTCGACCGGTACGGGGAGACCGAGGCCCTGGCCGACGCCTGGGTCGAGCTGGCGGCGAGCCGGGGCGACGAGACCCGCTTCGTGCTCAACGCCGACGATCCGCTGGTCGCCGACATCGGCCGCTCCGCCGGCGAGGGCACCACCTACTTCGGGATCGAGGATCCCTCCCAGGCGCTGTCCGGCCCGGAGCACGCCCACGACGCCAAGCTCTGCCGGAACTGCGGCCATCCCCTCACCTACGACCATGCTTGGGTCGGTCACCTCGGCCACTACCGCTGCGAGTCCTGCGGGCAGGCCCGCCCCGCCCCGGACGTGGCCGCCCGTGACATCCGGCCGCAGGGCATGTCCGGCATCCACGCCCGGATCGACGCTCCGGAGGGCTCGTTCGAGCTCGAGCTGCCGCTGCCCGGCCTCTACAACCTCTACAACGCGCTCGGGGCGATCGCCGCCGCCCGCCAGATCGGCGTCCCCACCGGCGACGCCGTGGCGGCCCTGGCCGGGATGAAGGCCGTCTTCGGCCGCACCGAGACGATCACGATCGGCCCCACCGACCTCTCGATCTTCCTGATCAAGAACCCCGCCGGGGCGAACGAGGTCCTCCGGACCCTCGCCCTGGAGCCGCCCCCGGTCACGCTCTGGATCGCGCTGAACGACCGGATCGCCGACGGCCGCGACGTCTCCTGGATCTGGGACGCGGACTTCGAGGCGCTGGCCGACCGGGCGGGCACGGTCGTGTGCACCGGCACGCGCGCCCCGGAGATGGCGCTCCGGCTCAGGTACGCCGGCTGGGACCCGGAGCGGATCCGGGTCGAGCCCGACCTCGTCAAGGCGCTCGACGGCTGCCTGGCGGACGGGCCCGAGAAGCTGTTCGCCCTGCCGACCTACACCGCGCTGCTGGAGCTGCGGCGCCTGCTCGCCGACCGCGGCAACGCCGGCAACTACTGGGAAAGATGACCGGCGGGGCCGAACCGACCGGCTCTCCTCCCCCGCCCTGGTGCTCGGAAGTCTCGATCTGGCAGCTGGTGGAGTGCTGCGGCTACGCGGTCGACCTGCCCTTCTGGACCGAGACGGCACGCGGCTCGTCGGGCCCCGTGCTCGACCTCGGCTGCGGGATCGGGCGGGTGGCTCACCATCTCGGCCGCGGCGGACAGGCCGTGACCGGCCTGGACTCGGATCCCGGCGTGGTCGCGGACTTCAACCGGGCCAGCCCCGGCCCCGAGGTCACGGCGATCGTCGGCGACGTGACCGGCCCGGCGCTCGAGCCCACCGGCTCGGCCGCCCCGGGGTCGCTGCCGGACCGGTTCGACCGGATCCTCGCGCCGCAGCAGCTGATCCAGATCGTCGGTGGCGCCGGCGAACGGTCCCGGCTGCTGGACGCCATCGCGCGGCGGCTGTCGCCCGGCGGGGTCGTCGCCCTCGCCCTCACCGCCGATCTGCCGTGGGAGTCGATCCGACTCGACCTGCTGCCCGACGTCCGGGAGATCGCCGGCTGGGCCTTCATGAGCCGGCCGGTCCTGATCGAGTCCGAGGACGACGCCGTGGAGATCACCAGGGTCCGCCACCGGGTGTCCCCGGCCGGGGACCTCGTCGAGACCACCGACCGCATCCGGTTCCACCGGCTGACGCCGGCCGGCCTCGCCGTCGAGCTGGAGGCCGCGGGGCTCGTCCCGGCCGAGACCATCGAGGTCCCCGCGACCGAGGCCCACGTCGGCTCGACCATCGTCACCGCCCGCTCCGGGGCCGGCTCGCCCTGAGAGCGGCCCAATAGGATCCCGCCGATGAAGCTCCGCCTGCTCAGCCTCTACCCGGACCAGATGAACATCTACGCCGACCGGGGCAACATCCTCTTCCTGCAGCGGCGCTGCGAGTGGCGTGGCATCGAGTTCGAGGTCACCCGCTGTGGGTCCGGCGACTCCTTCGACCCGGGGGCCCACGACCTGATCTACATGGGCGGCGGCCAGGACCGGGACCAGAAAGCGGTCGCCCGCGACCTGGTCCAGACCAAGCGACGCGCGATGGCCGAGGCCCGGGACGAGGGCGCCACGATCCTCGCGGTCTGCGGCGGGTATCAGCTGCTCGGCGAGTCCTACCAGCTCGGGGAGGAGTCGATCGAGGGGCTGGGCCTGGTCGACCTCAAGACGGTGCGCGATCCCGGGCCGAGGCTGATCGGGCCCGCCTCGATCGAGGTCGACCTGGACGGCACCCGCCGCATCGTCGCCGGCTTCGAGAACCACGGCGGCCGTACCTGGCTCGGCCCGCAGGCGACCCCGTTCGGGAAGGTCGTCGACGGCCACGGAAACAACGGCGAGGACGGGTTCGAGGGAGTCCTCCAGGGGAACCTGATCGGCACCTATCTCCACGGCCCGCTGCTGCCGAAGAACGTCTGGCTCGCCGACCACCTGATCCGGACGGCGCTGCAGCACCATCACGGCGGGGAGATCCGGCTAGAACCGCTCGACGACTCGCTCGAAGAGGCGGCCCACCGCTCCGCGCTGGCCGCCGCCCGCGCCGGCTAGCGGGAGTCCGGCTAGCGGCCGCTCGAGCCGAAGCCGCCGGCGCCCCGCTCCGACTCGGAGAGGCTCGCCACCGCGACCGGCTCCGCCAGCGAGACCGCCACCACGACCAGCTGCGCGATCCGGTCTCCCGGCTCGATCTCGAACGACTCGGTCCGGTCCGTGTTCAGGAGCAGCACCTTGAGCTCGCCCCGATAGCCGGCGTCGATCAGGCCCGGGGAGTTGACCAGGGCGATCCCGTTCCGCTTCGCGGTCCCCGAGCGCGGCAGCACCAGCCCGGCATGGCCGGGAGGGATCTCCACCGCGACCCCGGTGCCGACCTGCCCCCGCTCTCCCGGGTCGAGCCGGGCCGCCTCGGATGCATGCAGATCGAGGCCGGCATCGCCGTCGTGGGCACGGGATGGCAGAATCGCCGCATCGTCGAGAATCTGAAAGTTCAGCCGCATGGCCGTCCACCCTACAAGCGGTCCGTGCCGGGTCACCTGTGGGAGCTGCTCAGCCGCACCCTGCCGGGCCGTGTCGCCCTGCTGCTCGTCGGCGTGGCGCTGATCGGCCTGCTGACCGCCGCCTTCGGGCATTTCGCCCTGGGGGCCTTCCCCAGCTTCGGGGAGGCGCTCTGGAGCGCCACCGCCCACCTGGTCGACCCCGGCTCGATCGGTGACGACAAGACCGGCTCCGAGCGGATCATCGGCCTGGTCCAGGTCATCGCGGGGATCGTCTTCTTCGCCGGGATCGTCCTGACCGTGCTGACCGAGGTGATCGACCGCGCCCTGCGCCGCCTGCAGAAGGGCGATCCCGCGATCCGCCGTGAGGGCCACCTGCTGATCGTCGGGTTCAACGGCTCCCTCAGCGAGGTCCGGGCCCGCCTGACCTCCGACATCGAGGTCGAGCATCCCGAGATCGTGGTCATGCTGCCTCCCTCCCAGTCCGATCGCCGGGACGCCGCCCGGCACGCCCTCGCCGGCTACCCGGCCAGGGCCGCCGTCGTCGTCGCGGACCCGGAGACCGACGGATACTTCCGGGTCTGCGCCGAGGCCGCCCGTCACATCGTGATCCTCTCCCCCGAGGGAGAGGCCGACCGGTCCGACCTCGAAGTGACCGCCCGAGCCTCCCTGATCGCCGAGCACCTGGCCTCGCTCGAGTCGGACGCGCCCCCGGTCGCGGTCGAGTTCCGCCGGGGACGGAACGTGGAAGCCCTCTGGTACGAGGACGATCCCGCCTCGAACCGACCGGTGCGCCGGTTTCCCGCCAGCTTCGACGCGCTGGTCAACGACCGCAACATCGGCGCCCTGCTCAGCCTCGCGGCCGCCAACCCGGTGTTCGCGGACACCTTCCTCGATCGCGACGCCGGCTCGATCGCCCCGGAGCTCTCGCCCGCCGGCGCCTGTGCGGGCCTGTCGTTCGGCGAGGCCCGGGCGACCCTCCGCGACGCGACCCTGCTGGGAGTCCTCACCGGCAGCGGCCCGACCGCGCAGGCTTCCTTCCTCCCGCCGGACCGGCTCCGGATCGGTCCGTCCGATCGCCTGATCGTGATCCCCGGGGCCGGCCTGGCCTCCGAGGGCGCGGGACCGGACCCGGACTCCGTGAAGGTCACCCCGACCCGACCCGGCCCCCTGCTGATCGTCGGCTGGAGCGACGCCGCGCGGGCGCTCTTGGAGGACCTCGACGCGGGCGGGTTCGACCTCGGTCGGATCCACCTGCTCAACCCGACCCAGCCCACCGGCTTCGCCGAACCCGCTCCCGGCATCGACCTGGCCCTGATCGAGGGCGACCCGGCCGAGCCCACCGACATCGGGCACGCGGTCGAGCGGGTCGAGCCGGACCTGATCTACATCGCCGTCACCGACGGGAACGAGCCGGGGGCGATCATCAGCGGGATGCTGACCCGCCAGGTGACCGAGGTCCCGGTGGTCGTCGAGCAGCGCTTCGCCGGGCCGGGCTCCGAGGCCCGCCGGGCCGCGGCCGGCCTCACCGTGCTCTCGACCTCGGGGATGGTCGCGGACACGGTCGCCATGTCGCTCGTCGATCCGGCGATCCTGGTCGCGCGGGAGCAGATGCTCGACGATCCGGGAATCACCCTGGAGAGCCTCACCTACACGGGCCAGGCGCCGCTGCCGTTGCGTGACCTGCCCGCGATCTTCGGCCGCGCCGCGTCGGTCCCCCTCGCGGTGTCGCTCGGCGGCGAGGACGACGCCAGGCTCCACCCGGGTGACCACATCCTCGCCCTGCAGCGGGTCGAGGCGCCTTCGGGCTCCGCGCTGGGCTAGCTCACCGCGAGGTCGGCGAACCGATGGACCTCGCCCCGGGGCAGCCGTGTCTTGACCAGCACCCCGTCGGGACCGTCCTCGCGGTCGATCCGACCGGCGATCTCGTGGAGGTCGTGGAGCCGGGCGCCCTCGCTGTACGGGATCAGCAGCTCGATCGGGGTCATGGTCTGCTCGAAGGCCCGCTCCATCTCGGCTCGCAGGCGATCGAGGCCCTCCCCCGTCGCGGCTGACACCGGGATCGCGTCCGGACGGGCGATCCGCGCCTCGGCGCGGGCCTCCTCGTCCAGCAGGTCGATCTTGTTCATCACCAGCAGGCGCGGCTTGTCGCCGGCCCCGATCTCGTCCAGCACCCGGTCGGCCGCCGCCATCTCGGTGGTGAGCTGCTCGTCGGTCGAGGAGCCGTCGATCACGTGCAGGATCAGGTCGGCGAGGACGGTCTCCTCCAGGGTCGCCTTGAACGCCTCGACCAGTTGGTGGGGAAGCTTGTCGATGAACCCGACAGTGTCGGTGACCAGGTAGCGGCGCCCGTTGTGCTCGAAGCCGCGCGTGGTCGGGTCGAGCGTGTGGAACAGCCGGTTCCCGACGCCGACCTCGGCCCCGGTCAGTGCGTTCAGGAGGGTCGACTTGCCGGCGTTCGTGTAGCCGGCGAGGGCGACCTGCGGCAGGGCCGAGCTCTGGCGCCGGGCGCGCATCACCCCGCGGCCGCGCTCCACCGTGCGCAGGCGGCGGCGGAGCGCCGCGATCCGGTCGCGGGCGAGCCGTCGGTCGGTCTCGATCTGGGACTCGCCCGGGCCCCTGGTGCCGATGCCCGCGCCGAGGCGCTCCAGGTGGGTCCACAGGCCGCGCATCCGGGCGAGGTTGTACTCGAGCTGGGCCAGCTCGACCTGGAGCTTGCCCTCGGCCGAGTGGGCGTGGTCGGCGAAGATGTCGAGGATCACCGCGGTCCGGTCGATCACCGGCACCTCCAGCGCGGCCTCCAGGTTGCGCTCCTGGCGGGGCGCCAGCTCGTCGTCGCAGGCGACCAGGTTGGCCCCTGTCCGCTTGATCTCCTGCTTGACCTCGTCCAGCTTGCCGTAGCCGAAGTAGCGATCCGGGTCGGGCTCGGAGCGGCGTTGGGTCACCTCGCCGACCACGCCCACCCCGGCGGTGCGGAGCAGCTCGCCGAGCTCGCCCAGGCTGGCGTCGCCGGTCTGGTCGACCGCGATCATCAGGGCACGCTGCTTGGCCCGGCGGGCCGAAGCTCCGTCGATCGTCACGCCCGTCCGTGCGTTGGTGGGGCGGGCCGGTTCCGGGGCCGGTTCCGGCGTCGTCTCGATCTCTTCACCCATCGTCTCCATCCTAGATGGTCATTGGCCCAGGGAAGGCGGGTCTTCCCGCGCTACGCTCTCCGCCATGAAGATCTTCATGACGGGCGCGACCGGTTTCATCGGCAAGGCCACGGCGAAGCTCCTGACCGAGCAGGGCCACAGCCTGACCTGCCTGGTGAGGGACCGCTCCCGCGCCGGCGAGCTGGCCGAGCTCGGCTGCGAGCTGGTGACGGGCAGCCTCTCCACTCCCCGGCCCGAGCTCGCCGCGATGATGGACGGCCACGACGCGCTGCTCCACAACGCGGCGCTCTACGAGGTCGGCATCCCCGCCTCCCGGGTGCCGGCACTGAAGGAAGCCAACGTGGCCGGCACCGCGAACGTGCTGGAGGCCTCTCTGGAGGCCGAGGTCCCGCGGGTGCTCTACGTCTCGACCTGCGCCGTCTTCGGCAACACCCACGGGGTCGCCGCCACCGAGGAGTACCGCCGGCCGGATCTCGATGCTCCCGGCGGGCTGGACTTCACCTCGGTCTACGAGGAGACCAAGTACGACGCCCATCAGATCGCGCTCAACCTGATCGAGCAGCGTGACCTGCCCTGCGTGATCGTCCAGCCGGCCGGGGTCTACGGGCCGGGGGACCACTCCGCGATCGCCACCACCCTGGACAACTTCCTGGCGGGCAAGCTGCCGCTGCTGCCCTTCCCCGACTTCGGGACCGGGCTCGCCCACGTGGACGACATCGCCGCGGGCTTCGCCCTGGCCCTCGACAAGGGCGAGGTCGGTGAGTGCTACATCCTCACCGCCGGCAACCTGACCATGCGCGACATCGTCGACACGGCCGCCAAGCTGACCGGGAAGAAGGCCCCGAGCCGGGCGATGCCGACCGCCCTGCTCAAGGCCCTGCGGCCGATCGGCCCGGTCGTCGGCAAGCTGATGGGCCAGCCGCCGAACCTGGCGGAGCTGATCAAGTCGGCCGACGGGGTCACCTTCTGGGCCGACCCCTCGAAGGCGAAGCGCGAGCTCGGCTTCAACCCCCGGGAGTTCGAGGCCGGCCTCCACCAGACCCTCCAGGCCGAAGGCAAGCTCTAGCCACGCCCCGAGCCAGTTCCGGCGCCGGCGCGGAATCCGTCCCGGCCCCGAGAGCCACCGCGCGGAGCGAAGTGGCCCCACGAGGGGTCGGCGCACAAACACCACAGGGGGGACATCACCCCTTGCCGGCGGCGTGCGCCCCAAAGCGCCGGGTCTTCCTCAGCGTCTCCTCGCCGTCGAGGTGGACCATCCGCCAGGTGAGGCGCAGGACCCGGAGGCCTGCTCGCTCGAAGACGACGGTGCGCTCCCGGTCCCTTTCGAACTGGTCGCTGGCGGTGTGGTAGCGACGACCGTCCAACTCGACCACCAGACCCACGTCCGGCCAGAAGAAGTCACCGACGGCCTGAGGTAGCCGAGACGACTCGCTTCCTCAACCAGGATGCTCA
>JBEBTS010000062.1:0-11758 GCA_040393665.1 Conexibacter woesei | reverse complement strand
GGCCGGACCGACCTGTCCCGGGTCGGCCACGCCTTCTTCAAGAAGCGGATGCGGGAGGAGGACGCGGTCTTCGGCGGCGAGGTGTCCGGCCACTACTACTTCCGCGACTTCTACTGCGCCGACTCCGGCACCCTCCCCGCGCTCGCGCTGCTGGAGCTGATCTCGGAGGACGGCCGCTCGCTGGCCGAGCTGATGGCGGAGTTCCACTCGAAGTACTTCATCTCCGGCGAGATCAACTCCGAGGTGGCGGACCCGAACGCGAAGATGGCGGAGATCGAGGCGATGCACCCGGACGCCGAGATCGACCACCTCGACGGCGTCTCGGTCGACTACGAGGACTGGCACTTCAACGTCCGGCCCTCGAACACCGAGCCGCTGCTGCGCCTCAACCTGGAGTCGCTCGTCTCACGCGAGGACATGGAGCGGAAGCGCGACGAGATCCTGGCGGTGATCCGCGCTTGAGCCGCCCAGAGCTGACCGCCGCCGACGAGGCCGCCCTCCAGCGGGCCAAGGGCTTCGGGATCCACTGCATCCCCGTCCCCACCCCGTTCGCGGTGGGTCGGATCAACTGCTATCTGCTGGAGGGCGATCCGCTGACCCTGGTCGATGCCGGCCCCCGGTCGGGGCGTTCGCTCGAGGTGCTCGAAGCGGGGATCCGGGAGGCCGGGTACGAGCCCGAGGACCTGGAGCTGATCGCGGTGACCCACCAGCACATCGACCACATCGGCCAGATCGCCGAGATGGCCGACCGGTCCGGGGCCGAGGTCGCGGCGCTCGACCAGGTCGTGGATCGCCTCGCCGCCTTCGCGGTCGGCTCCGAGGAGGAGGACAGCATGGCTGTGGAGCTGATGGTGCGGCACGGCGTGCCGTCCGAGGTCGCCGAGAAGCTCAAGGAGGTGACCGAGAGCTTCCGTGACTGGGGCGCGCCGGTCACCGTGACCAGGCCGGTCGCGGCGGACGGTCACGTCGCCATGGGCTCGCGGGAGTACCAGGTGCTGCACCGGCCGGGCCACAGCCCTTCCGACACGCTGTTCTGGGACGAGGAGCGGGGCCTGGCGATCGCCGGCGACCACCTGCTCTCGCACATCTCATCGAACCCGCTGATCTCGAAGCCGCTCGACGGCTCCGGCGAACGGACCCGCGCCCTGATCGACTACGAGGCGTCGCTGCGCCTCACCCGGGAGATGCCGATCTCGCTGATGCTCTCCGGTCACGGCAGCCCGATCACGGATCATGCCGGCCTGATCGACAAGCGGCTCGTCTCGCAGGAGCGGCGCACCGCGAAGATCCTCGGCCTGCTGGCCGACGGTGGCCGCTCCGCCCACTCGATCGCCGAGTCGATCTGGGGCAACATCGCCCTGACCCAGGCCTACCTCACCCTCTCCGAGGTGATCGGGCACCTCGACATCCTGGTCGAGCGGGGCCAGGTCCGAGAGCTCGACCGTGACGGCAGCTCGATCTTCGAGGTCGTGGCTTGAACCCGCCCGGCCGCAAGCGGCGGATGCTGATCATCGTCAACCCGTACGCGACCACTGTCTCGGACCGGCTGAAGAACCTCGTCATCTACGCGCTCCAGGGCCGCTACGAGGTCGAGGTCGAGGCGACCGAGAAGCAGGAGCACGCGACCGAGATCGGGCGGGACGCGGTCGACGGCGGCTACGACATCGTGGTCGCCTTCGGCGGGGACGGCACCGTGAACGAGGTGGCGAACGGCCTCGCCGGCACCGACATCCCGGTGACCTTCCTCCCGGGCGGCAACACGAACGTGGTCTGCCGCACGCTCGGGATCCCCAACGACGTGGTCGACGCGACCGAGCACCTGCTCGCCCTGGCCGACGACTTCCAGCCGCGCAAGATCGACCTCGGGCGGATCAACGACCGTTACTTCGTCTTCTCCTGCGGGGCCGGGATCGACGCCACCGTGGTCGAACGGGTCGACGCGAACCCGAAGCTGAAGGCGGCGGCCGGACCGTGGTTCTACACCTGGTCCGCCCTCTCCGGCTACATGAAGAAGTACCGGCGGAACCCGGTCAAGCTCGAGGTGGAGGTCGACGGCCGGACCCACCACGGCGTCACCGCCCTCTCCCAGAACTCCGACCCGTTCACCTACTTCGGGCGACGGCCGGTGCACGTCTGCGAGAACGTCGCGATCGACGACGGCACGCTCGGCATGGTCCTCCTGAAGCGGGCCAACCAGCTCGACATCCTCGGGGTGATCCCCCGGCTGCTCTCCCCCCGGCTCTCCGCCTCGGGGCACGGGCAGGTCGAGACCTTCGAGCGGTTCGCCGAGGCCACGATCCGCTCGGCCTCCACCGACGAGTCGGGAGCGGCCCGCACCTTCCCGGCCCAGGTCGACGGCGACTACATCGGGACCTTCGACGAGGTCACGCTGAGCGCCGCCCCCGGCGCCCTCACCATCGTCGCCTGAGCGGGGCGCCGGGGCGCGCCGCCGGGCGGGCCCGGGCCGGCCAGTGGCTACCATCGGTCCATGGCTACAACCGCAGACATATCCGTGCTGCCGATCGGCCGCGAAGGCGCCTCGGTCGGCGACCTGATCGCCGAAATCGCGCGTCACCTCGCCGCCCAGGAGAGCGTCCATTACGAGATGCACGCGATGGGCACGTCGCTGGAGGGCGAGGCCGCCGACATCTTCGCGCTCGCCGCCGAGATCCATCAGATCCCGCTGGCGTCGGGGATCCCGCGCGTCTACACCGTGCTCAAGGTCGATCAGCGGACCGACAAGGACCAGACCCTGGACTCCAAGGTCGAGTCGGTGGCCGACCTGCTGTGAGGCCCGGCCCGCGCGGGCTCAGAGCAGGGTGCGGTCCGTCTCCTGGAGCGGGGCGACCAGGCTCTCCGGGTCGAGACTGAAGAAGGCATCGACCACGTCCGGGTCGAACTGGCTGCCCGACTGGGACTCGATCTCCCCGAGCGCGTCGGAGATGCCCCAGGCCTCCTTGTAGGGTCGACGCTGGGTCAGGGCGTCGAACACGTCCGAGATCGCGACGATCCGGCCCGCGAGGCTGATCTCCTCGCCGGCCAGCCCGTTCGGGTAGCCGGTCCCGTCCCAGCGCTCGTGGTGCATCAGGGCGATCTCGGCCGCCGCGGTCAGCACCTGGGAGTTGCTGCCGCTGAGGATCTCGGCTCCCTTCGTGGTGTGCTCCTTCATCAGGCCCCACTCCTCGTCGTCGAGCTTCCCCGGCTTCAGCAGGATGTGATCCGGGATCGCGATCTTGCCCACGTCGTGGAGGGTCGCGGCGCAGCGGAACAGCTCGACCACCACCGGGTCCTGGCCCATGGCGTCCGCGAGCTGCGCGGTCGTCCGCGCCACCCTGAAGATGTGCTCGCCGACCGCGTCGTCGCGATACTCGGCGGCGGCGGCCAGCCGGTGGATCGTCTCCCGATGCGCCCGCTCGACGTCCTCGGTGCGCTCGACCACCCGGTCCTCCAGCAGCTGACGCCGGTCTCGCGCGCTCAGCTCGAGCTTTCGCGTGTACAGGAGGTGCTCGACCCGCAAGATGATCTCGTCGATGTCGAACGGCTTGGTGACCAGGTCGTGGGCCCCGGTCGCCAGCGCCCGGCGCTTCGTCTCGCGGCTCGCGTCCGCGGTGAGCACGATCACCGGGAGGCGGACCCCGTCTGCGGGGTCCGGCAGCGCTTCGAGGATCTCGAACCCGTCCACCCGCGGCATGTGCAGGTCGAGCATCAGCAGATCCGGGTCCAGGGTCTCGCAGAGAGCCAAGGCCTTGGTCGAGTCGTTGGTGACGTTGACGTTGGAGTAGCCCCGTCGGGTGAGCAGGTTCTCCAGCAGGACCGTGTTGGCCGGCTCGTCGTCGACCACGAGGATCCGCGCCACCCTATGCATTCGGCGCCTCCGAGGCGGATTCGACGGCACGTTCGACTTGGTCCAGGAACTCTCGCACGTCCAGTGGCTTGGTCAGGTAACAGATGGCGCCGGCCTCGATAAGTCGGTTGCGATGCCCGGTGGTTGCGTCCGCACTCATGATGATAACCGGGACGTCCCGGGTCTCCGGGTCGGACTTCAGCCTCGAAAGCACCTCCTCGCCCGAGATGTCCGGCAGGTGCAGGTCCAGCAGCACGAGGTCGGGCTTGTGCTGGCGGATCAGGTCGAGTCCGATCGTCCCCTGGATCGCGGCGTGGATCCGGGTCGGGCCGTAGTCCTCGAGGATCCGCTCGACCAGCTCGAAGTTCGCGTTGTTGTCCTCGATGCACACCACCAGCAGCTCCCCGTCCCGGCGCCGCCGGGGCCGCGGCCCGTCGGGCAACGCCTCGGGCTGCGGCATCCGATCGGCCCGGCGCATGCTCAGCGCGAAGGTGCTGCCGGACTCGTCGCTCTCCTTGAGCCGGAGGCTCCCGCCCATCAGCCGGGCCAGCCGTTCGGAGAGCGCCAGCCCCAGCCCGGTCCCTTCCGCATGCCCCTCTCGCTCGGCGTCGAGGCGCTCGAACGGGGTGAACAGGCGCTCCTGGTCGGACGGCGAGATCCCGATCCCGCCGTCGGCCACCAGGATCTCCACCTCGTCGCCCTTGAGCTCGGCCGACACCTCGATCTCGCCACCCCGATGGTTGTACTTGACCGCGTTGCTGAGCAGGTTCAGCAGGATCTGCTTGAGCCTCTGCTGATCGCAGAGCACGTGCAGCCCCGGGTCGACCTCCCCCACCCTCAACGTGATCTCCCGTTCCATGGCCAGCGGGGCGATCATCGACTGGACGTCCCCGAACACCCCGAGCACCGGCACCGGCTCCATCGAGATCCGGAGCGAGTCGCTCTCGATCCTCGAGATGTCGAGCACCTCGTCGATCAGGTCGAGCAGGTGATGCCCGGCACGGAGGATCTGACGGACGCTGTCGGCGCTCTGCTCGTCGAGGTCATCCATCTCCAGCAGCTGCCCGAACCCGAGGATGGCGTTGAGCGGGGTCCTCAGCTCGTGGCTGACCCGGGCGAGGAAGTCGCTCTTCGCCCGGCTCGCCGCCAGCAGCTCCACCTGGCGCTGCTGGAGGCGCTCCGCCATCTCGTTGAAGGCACGGCCGAGCGTCGCGACCTCCGCCGCGCCCTCCGGCTCGACCCGGGTGGACTCGTTGCCGCGGCCGAGCTCCCCGGCGGCGCCGTCGAGCCGGCGCAGCGGCCGCTGCAGCGCGAGCAGCACGTACAGGAAGGCGGCGAGGATGGTGAAGAAGGTGCCGATGATCGCGACCAGGTTCGCGGCTCTCAGGCGGTCGAAGTAGGTGTCGGCGCGCTCGGAGGACTCGGCTGCCCGCTCGGCGAACCTGGCGTTGGCCCGGGCCAGGCGGTCCCGGGTCCGGTCGATCAGCTCCTGGCCCTCGCCGGTAGCGATCCGGGCGCGGATCTCCCGCGGGGTCCGCTCGCCCAGCGTCGCCACCGAGGGGCGCTGGATGTCCAGGTAGCGCTCCATGCTGGACAGCACCCGGCCCGCCAGGACCGGCTCGACCTCGGCCACCTCGAAGTCGCGGCGGAGCCGCTCCAGGTCCTCCCCCAGCCGCTCGATGCCCGCCTCGGCCCGGTCGACGTATCCCGGCTGGCCGGTGGCGGCGTACCCTCGGGCCGCCGCCTGCACCTCGAGCAGGCCGGCGGAGAGGGTCTCCGCGTCCACCCGCAGCTGACGGAAGATCACCTGGTCCGCGCGCGCCGACTCGCCGGCGTCGGCGGCGAGCAGAGCGGTCACCGCCGGGATCACCGTGAACGCGGTGAACCCGATCCCGAGCAGCGCCAAGCCGACGTTGAGTCGAGTCCGGACGAACGCCTTGAGCGCGCCGTCCATGGATCTGCGCAATCGGAACTCCACCATCTCCTCCTGCGACGGACTGCCCCGCCGGTGACTGGGTACGGCTCCCGGTCGAGAAGCTTAACTGACCTCTGTCAACATCGCAAAGAGCCGAGCGACGGGCCGGACGCCCCGGGGGCCGGCGGTCACTCGCCGGGAGTGACCCGGTAGGCGTCGAAGACCGAGTCGACGTGGCGCATGCGGGTGATGCACTGCTTGAGCTGGCCGGTGTCCCCCACCTCGATCACGAACCGGTTCTTGACCATCGGCGGGTTGGTGGTGCAGGTGGCGGAGATGATGTTGACCCCGACCTCGGAGAAGGTCCGCGCGATCTCCTCCAGGAGGCGGGTGCGGTCGTACCCGTCGATCTGGATCTCGACCCGGAAGGTGGCCTCGTTCTCCCCCTCCCAGGCCACCTCGACCATGCGGTCGGGGTTGCGCTGGAGGTCGGCGACGTTCTGGCAGTTGGCCTGGTGGATCGTTATGCCGCGGCCCAGCGAGACGTAGCCGACGATCTCGTCGCCCGGGACCGGGCGGCAGCACTTGGCCAGCCGCAGGGCGACGTTGTCCACTCCCTCGACCACGATCCCGAACTCGGAGGCCTCCCGGATCGAGCGACTGTGACGGGGCGCGTCGGTGATCGTCTCGATCGGCTCGGGCTCGATCATCTCGCCGGCCCGCAGCCGTTGGATCAGCTTGTTGGCGGTGGTCTTCGCCGGGATCTTGCCCTGGCCGATCGCCACGTAGAAGTCCTCCGCCTTGCGGAAGCCCATCTCGCGCATCACGTCGGCCAGCATCGGTGAGCCGGCGAACTTCTGCGGCGGCAGGTCACGCTTGCGCAGCGCCTCGGAGAGCGCTTCGCGGCCGTCCCGCTCAGCGTCCTCGCGGCGCTCCTCGCGGAACCAGGCGCGGATCTTGTTCCGTGCCCGGCTGGTCCGGACCAGGCCGAGCCAGTCCCGGGACGGTCCCCGCTCCTGCTTGGCGGTCAGCACCTCGACGATGTCGCCCGACTTCAGCTGGTAGTGGAGCGGCACGATCTTGCCGTTGATCTTGGCGCCGACGCAGCGGTGGCCGACGTCGGTGTGGATCGAGTAGGCGAAGTCGAGCGGGGTCGATCCGGCCGAGAGGTTCATCACCTCGCCCTTGGGCGTGAAGACGAAGACCTCGTCCTCGAACAGGTCCTCCTTCAGCGACTTGAGGAACTCCGCCGGGCCCTGCTCCGACTCCGACTCGATCAGCTGCCGCAGCCAGGTCATCTTCTCGCGGGAGCTGTCGCCCTTGCGGCCACCCTCCTTGTAAGCGACGTGGGCGGCGATGCCGTACTCGGCGAGGCGGTGCATCTCCGCGGTCCGGATCTGGATCTCGAGCGGCTTGCCCTCCAGCCCGATCACCGTCGTGTGCAGGGCCTGGTACATGTTGGCCTTGGGCATCGCGACGTAATCCTTGAAGCGGCCGGGTAGCGGCTTCCACAGGGAGTGGATCACGCCGATCGCGCCGTAGCAGTCCTTGACCGAGCCGACGACCACCCGCATCGCGGTCAGGTCGAAGATCTCGTTGAACTCCCGGCCCTTCTTGGTCATCTTGGTGTAGATCGAGTAGAAGTGCTTGGCCCGGCCGGCGATCTCGGCTTCGATGCCGACCTTCTCCAGCTCCTCGGCCAGGAAGCCGCCCGCCTCCTCGACGAAGCTCTCCCGCTCGGCCCGCTGCTGGGCGACGAGGTGCTTGATCTCGGAGTACTTGCGGGGATGGAGCGTGGCGAAGGCGAGGTCCTCCAGCTCCCACTTGATCGCGTGGATGCCGAGCCGGTGGGCCAGCGGTGCGTAGATCTCGAGCGTCTCGCGGGACTTGGCGATCTGCTTCTGCTTGGGCAGCGACCGCAGGGTCCGCATGTTGTGGAGCCGGTCCGCGAGCTTGATCAGGATGACCCGGACGTCGCGGGCCATCGCCACCATCATCTTGCGGTAGTTCTCGGCCTGGCGCTCGTCCCGGCTCTCGAAGGTGATCTCGGTCAGCTTGGTGACGCCGTCGACGAGGAGGGCGACATCGGGGCCGAAGTCGGCCTCGATCTCGTCGAGGCTGGCCGACGTGTCCTCGACCGTGTCGTGGAGCAGGGCGGCGCAGAGCGTGTCCGTGTCGAGGCTCATGCCGACGCAGATCCGGGCCACCCCGACCGGGTGGGTGATGAACTGGTCGCCGGACTGGCGCTTCTGGTCGGCGTGGTGGTGGCAGGCGAAGACGAAGGCGCGGATCACCCGCTCGCGATCGATCCGCGGACCGGGGTCGCCGGCCTCGGAGGCCTGCGACTCGAACTGGTCGATGACCGCGAGCAGGTCGTCGAGCAACGCCCGCTCGCGGACGTTCAGATCGTCCGAGAGTTCGCTGTGCTGTTCGACTGCCTGAGAAATGTGACCAGCTCCTTGTGCCGCTCGATGTGTGTCGTGAAAGCCGGGGATCCGGCCAGGTCGACCTTCACCGAGGATACGACCCTCAGCGTGCGGGCTGCGCCGACGCCGTCCGTCCGCAGGAGTCCGTTCTCTCTCAGCACCCCCACCAGCAGCGCCGCCCGCTCGGGCGAACGGGGCCGCTCGGACGGGCCGCCGAGCACCGCCAGCAGATCCTCCCCGGCGAGCGCCGGACCGTCGTCGATGGCGCCGCCGTCGCGGATCGCGACGTAGAGCTCGCGGAGCTCCGGGGTCGGATCCGCGCGGTGCTCCGCCACCCGGACCGCGAACTCGAGCTCGTCCCCGCCGCCGACCACGTGGATCCGGCCGGTCCCGGCGAGCGTGCCCGCCAGCTCCGCCGGGGTCGCCGGCGGATCGAGCAGGATCAGGTGGGGGAAGCCGTCCAGGGCGGACGGCGGCAGCCCGGCGAGGGCGGCGTGGTCCAGCAGCAGGACGGTCGAGTCGAGGGCGGCCGGCAACGCCTCCGCCGGGCTGCCGTCCCAGAGGCCGGCGACGGTCCCTTCCGGGTTGAACCGGCCGAGCCCCGCCGCGCCGCCGAGCGCTCGCCAGCGCCTCACCGCGTCGGCGGTGAGGATCGCGACCCTCTCCCCCGAGCTGATCAGCTCGCCGATCCGGGCGCCGGGCAGGCCGGACCACTCGATCGCGATCCGGCCGGCCGCGGCGGAGAGCGGGGTCGAGCCCGTGTCGGCCCCGCCTTCGCCGGGATCGCCCCCCGCCGGCGCCGTGACCTCTTCGTCTTCCTGACCGTCCGCGTCCAGGCTCCGCTCGAACCGGCGCCACCACTCCTCCGGGTCGCAGCCGGGAAGCTCCTCCCCCTCCGGCACCGCAACGACCTCCCGCACCAGCAGACGCGGCTCGACCGAGCCGTTCCAGTGGTTGAGGCCCAGCTCGGCGACCACGTCGACGCGATCTCCCTCCTCCAGGCCGAAGCCGTTGCGGCCGAAGCAGACCCCGGCGGCGCGGTGCTTCCCGGAGACCACCGAGAAGCGGCAGTGCTTGCCCTCGCCCATCTCGCGCAGGTCGGTGATCTCGGCCGCGGGGATCAGCAGCGAGACCGACGGGTTCGCGTTGCCGAACGGCCCGAGCCGCTCCAGCTCCTCCGCGAGGGCGAGGCCGAGGTCCTCGCCGCCCGCGACCGCATCGAAGCGCAGGCTCGGCTCGACCGGCTCGCTCCCGATCCGGTCGACCACGGCCCGCTCCAGCGCGGACCGGAATCCGTCGACCCTCGCCGCCTCGATCTGGACGCCGGCCGCGGCCGCGTGCCCGCCGAACCCGAGCAGGTGGCCGGCGGCGTCGCCGATCGCGGCGTGGAGGTCCAGCCCGGGCACCCCTCGCGCCGACCCGCGACCGGCCTCGCCTTCGAGCGCGATCACGACGCTGGGCCGCCCGTGGGCCTTGACCAGCCGCGACGCGACGATCCCGACCACCCCGGGATGCCAGCCCTCGCCCGCGACCACGATCGCCGGCCCGGGGTCCCCCTGTTCGGCCAGCGCCTTCTCGGCCTCCTGCAGCACCTCTCGCTCGACCCGGCGGCGCTCCGCGTTGGCTCCGCTCAGCTCCCGGGCGATCTCCGCGGCCCGCTCCGCGGAGTCCGAGAGGAACAGCTCGACCCCGGCGTCGGCGCGGTACATCCGCCCGGCCGCGTTGATCCTGGGAGCCAGTCGGAACCCGAAGTCCTCGGCCGAGAGCTGACCGGGGGTGACCCGGCACTCGGCGAGCAGCGCCGCCATCCCGGGCCTGCGGGCCCGGCGGGCGACCTTGACCCCTTCCCGGACGAGGCGCCGGTTCTCCCCGGTCAGCGGCATCACGTCGGCGACGGTGGCGAGCGCGACCAGGTCCAGGTCGGCCTCGTCCTCCTCGGCCGCCCCGCCCCCGTCCCGCCGCAACCGGCTGGCCAGCTTGGCCGCGACCGCCGTCCCGCACAGCTGCGGGAACGGATACCCGGAGAGCTCCGGGTGGAGCACCGGGCAGGCCGGCAGCTCCGCGTCCGGCTGGTGGTGGTCGGTGATGACGATCTCCATGCCCAGCTCCTGGGCCAGCGCTACCTCGTCGACCGCGGTGACCCCGCAGTCGACCGTGACCACCAGCTCCGAGCCGCGCCCGGCCAGCGCCCTGATCGCGTCGGGGTTGAGCCCGTAGCCGTCGGCGATGCGGTCGGGGATGAACCAGTCGCATCTCCCGCCGAGGCCCCGGATCGCGCCGACCATGATCGCGGTCGCGCAGACGCCGTCGGCATCGAAGTCGCCGTAGATCGTGATCTGTCGGCCGTCGCGGATCGCCCCCAGCACGGCGCCCGCGACCGCGTCCATGCCCTGGAACTCGTCCGGGTCATGGCGCTCGTCCGCGGCCAGGAACTCCCTGGCCGCCTCGGGGTCCCCGTATCCGCGCCGAGCGAGGATCGCCCCCGCCGGGTAACTCAGCCCCGATCCGGAGGCGAGATCCTCCGCCTCCTGGATCCGGTAGGGATCAGCCTTGAAGCCGATCGCCCCTGCCTAGTGCTCGACGGTGCCTTCGCCGCTGCGCTCACCGATCCGGTAAACGACCCAGGCCCCGATCAGGGTGCCGGGTATCGCGGTGAAGAAGGTCAGGACGTCGGTTTCGTTGATCGCGCGACCGAGCGCCAACTCGATCACAGCGCCAGAGATCACTCCGCCGATCACGCACCCGAGGAGAGCGCCGATGATGCCCTGCCAGAAGCGGTCCGGCACGAAGATGGTGAAGTGCCACAGCGCCAGGGCGACGGTGAACCAGACGACGATCGCCATTACGACGCGCTCCCTTCGGTCGACTTCAGGTCAACGCCATCGGCATCGTTCCCCGCTCCGTCGGTCTTGGCGACCTCCAGGTCCGAGGCGAAGGCCGGCACGTGGCCCTGCGTCTCCATCTGCTGACGGTGACGACGGCGGTAGGTGGGCTCGCGCTCCTTCCACAGGGCGAGCACCGGCGACGCGATGAACAGCGACGAGTAGGCACCGGAGATGACGCCCACGAAGATCGCGATCGCGAAGGACTGGAGCGTCTCGCCGCCGAAGATCAGCAGCGCGATGACGCCGAACAGGGTCGAGACGCTGGTCACCAGCGACCGGGTCATGACCTCGCTCATCGACTTGTTGACGATCTGCGAGTAGGTCGCCCGTGGCATCTTCGGCTCGTTCTCGCGGATGCGGTCGAACACGATGATCGTGTCGTACTGCGAGTAGCCGAGGATGGTCAGGAAGGCGGCCACGGTCGCACTCGAGACCTCGAACCCGAGCAACGAGTAGATGCCGAGCGCGATCAGGAAGTCGTGCAGGATGGCGATCAGGACCGGGACGGTGTACTTGCCGCCGAACCGGACCGCGACGTAGCCGGCGATCAGGACCAGCGAGAAGAAGATCGCCAGGCCGGCGCTCTTCGCGACCGACGCGCCGAAGGTCGGGCCGACCGAGGTGCTGTTGAACCCGTCGGGGGTGATGCCGAACTCGTTCTGGAGGATCTCCTCGACCTTCGCGATCT
>JBEBTS010000061.1:0-12003 GCA_040393665.1 Conexibacter woesei | reverse complement strand
CTCGTGCGGGAGCTCCGCCGGGCGGTCCCCCCGACCCCGGCTGACCAGCCCATGTCCCGATCGGCTTCTATTGCCAAACCACGCGGCCGCCGGGTGGCCCCACGGCCCCCGGCCCCGCACCACTCCGTCTACTCGCTCGAGGCCAGCTTCTGGGCTTGACGCTCCGGGGAGATGCGGATCACGTTGCGGGCCAGGCCGACCTTCTCCATCCCGGTGATGATCCAGGCGGAGGGATCCAGCTCCCACCGCTTGAGGCCGTGTCGGGCCGAGCGCGGGAAGGCGTGGTGGTTGTGGTGCCAGGCCTCGCCGAACGACGGCAGGGCCAGCCAGAACACGTTCGTCGACTCGTCCTCCACCTCGAACCGGCGTGAGCCGAGGAAGTGGCAGACCGAGTTCACGCTCCAGGTGATGTGGTGGACCAGGAAGATCCTCACGGCGCCCCCCCAGAGCAGCCCGTAGAGCGCGCCGGTCATCGTGCCGGAGGCGAGCCAGCCGAGGCCGAACGGGATCGCCAGGCCGAGCAGCACCCAGAACGGGAACAGGTTGCTGATCAGGCGCATGCCGCGGTCCTCGTAGAGGTCCCGGGCGTACTTCCGCTGGTCGGCCTTGCCGTGGCCGGTGAAGGTCCAGCCCATGTGGGCGTGCCACAGGCCGCCGATCACGCCGCGGATCCCCTCGCCGTGCCCGACGTGGGGGCTGTGCGGGTCACCCTCCTTGTCGGTGTGGGCGTGGTGCTTGCGGTGGTCCGCCACCCAGGTGTTGACCGGGCCCTGGACCGCCATCGAGCCGAGGATCGCGAAGAGGTACTCGACCGGCTTGAAGGTCTGGAAGGAGCGGTGGGTCAATAGCCGGTGGAAGCCGATGGTCACGCCGAGGCCGGTCACCAGGTACATGAACAGGAGGATCAGCAGGTCGGCCACGTTGACGATCTTGTTCCAGAACAGGATGATCGCCGCGATCGTCCCGAGGAAGGGCACCACCACCGCGAAGAGGTTGAGGACCTGATCGATCGTCGCCATGCGATGGGGATCGTCCGGGCTCCCTGCCAGAGCCGCACCGTCGGTAGTCGAGGGTCGGGGTTCGGTCGGCAATGTCGTCTCGGCACTCATGGCGGCAGCATATTCGTCCAGAACGCCGCCTTTTTGTCCAGATTCCGACTCCATCTGATCCATTTGTTATAAGTCTACTTATAAGTTCCTTCGATCTTCAGCCGTGGCGTGCCCTGCCTCCCTCGGTCGCCGACGTGGTCGAGCCGGAGCTGCCGGCCTTGGCCGGCGCGATCATGGCCGGGATCGGCGAGGAGGTCCCCGAGTACGCCCGACCGCTGGAGGGCACGTTCGGACGCGGTGTCAGACGAGGTGTGGTCGAGGCGCTGAACCAGTTCCTCCGGCTGATCCGCGACCCGGACGCCGGCCGCGAGGACAGCCGCACGGTCTACATCGAGCTGGGCCGGGGCGAGCTGCGCCAAGGCCGGGCCCTCGACGCCCTGCAGTCCGCCTACCGGATCGGCGCGAGGATCGCCTGGCGCCACCTGGCCAGCGCCGCCGTGGCTGCCGACCTCGACCGCGAGACCCTCTCCGCCCTGGCCGAGTCGATCTTCGTCTACATCGACGGGCTCTCGGCCGACTCGGTCGAGGGCTACGCCGCCGCACTCTCCGAGCAGGAAGGGGAGCGCCTGCTGCGCGAGCGACGGCTGGTCCAGGCCCTCCTCTCGGAGGAGCCCGCCACCTCCGAGGAGCTGCGGTCGCTGTCAGGCGCGGCCGGCTGGCGACTGCCGAAGACCGCGGCGGCCCTGTGCTGCCACGAGTCCGACCTGGCCGAGATCACTCGACGCCTCCCCTTCGACGTGATCTCGGCCACGGTCGGCACCGACGGTTGCATCCTGGTGCCGGACGCCTCCGGGCCGGGCCGGGCCGATCAGATCGACCGGGCCGTCGGCAACCGGCCGGCCGGGCTCGGGCCGGAGGCCGGCCTCCCCTCGCTTTCGGACTCCTGGCGGATCGCCCGGCTCGCCCTACGCGCCGAGGAAGTCGGGGCGATCGAGGCGACCGCCGGCCCGGCCCGCAGCGACGAGCACCTGGTCGACCTGGTGATCTTCAACAGCCGGGAGCTGATCAACCGGATCGGCGACCGTGCCCTCGGGCCGATCCGCGAGCTCACCCCGAAGGGCCGCGCCCGCATGAGCGAGACCGCGCTCGCCTTCATCGAGGAACGGGGCAACGCGGCCGCGATGGCGGAGTCGCTCCACGTCCACCCGCAGACAGCGCGATACCGGGTGGCGCGGCTGCGCGAGCTGCTCGGCGACTCGCTCGACCGACCGGAGGACCGGCTCGCCCTGGAGCTCGCGCTCCGGGCGGCCCGCTCGGACCTTCACGCCCGTCCTGCCCGCGCGTAGACTCGGGGAATGCCTCTCGTGAAAACCGAACGGGAAGGTCCGCTGGCCGTGGTCACGCTGGACAGCCCGCCGCTCAACCTGTTCGATCGCCACCTGATCGGTGAGCTGACCGACGCCATCGAGTCGATGCACGCCGATCCACCTCGCGGCCTCCTGATCCGGGCCGAGGGCCAGGTGGTCTCCGGCGGGGTCAACGTCGAGGAGTTCTCCGGCTTGACGCCGGCGCAGGGGTCGCGTCTCTGGGCCGACCTGCTCGGGCTGGTCGAGCGGGTGGAGACCCTGCCGTTCCCGGTCGTCTTCGCCGCCCACGGGCTCACCCTGACCGCCGCCTTCGAGCTCTCGCTGGCCTGCGACCTGATCGTGGCCTCGGAGTCGGCCCGCTTCGGGCTGGTCGAGATCGTGGTCGGGCTCACCCCCTCCATGGGCGGCCCGCAGCGCCTGGCGGAACGCGCCGGATCCGGCCGCGCCCGCCAGTTGGTGATGACCGGCGACCTCTTCGACGCCGCCACCCTGGAGCGGTGGAACGTGGTCAACGAGGTGATCCCGGACGAGGAGCTGGACGATCACGTGCGGGCGCTGGCGATGCGCCTGGCCGAGGGTCCGACCCGTGCCCACGCGATGACCAAGCGGATCATCCGCGCCTATCGCGAGGGCGGCGTGGCCGACGCCGACCGCGTGACCCGCAGCGACGCCGCCGACCTCTTCGCGACCGAGGACCTGATCAACGCGGTCCGGTCCTTCCTCGAAGAAGGCCCGGGCAAGGCGCGCTACACCGGGCGTTAGCCCCGGCGGCCCGTCCCCGGGAAGCCCCGGGGCGGGCGGCTACCGCAGGTCGCGCAGCAGCAGCTCGTTGCCCTTCTCGAGCTGCTGGATCGTCGCCTTCGCGACCGAGCTGATGCCCAGCTCCCGGTTGATCCGGGCGTGGACCTCGCGGTGTCCCTCACCGGTCCGGCGGGAGACGTCCGCGACCAGGGTCCGGCGCTCCTCGCGCAGCCGCTCCCGCGCCTGGAAGGCGGTCTCGCGCTTCGGCTCGCCGTCGGGCCCGCGTGAGGCGGACCCCCCGGACCGTCCCACCCCGGCGGCGCCGGCCCCCGGCTTCGCGGTGCGGACCGGTGCCGGCGGGAGCTTCTTCGCGGTGGTCTTGGTCACCGCGCCGGTGACCGCCGAGACGGTCTCCACCTGGGGATCGAACTCCTCGGTGGCGAACAGCTGCATCGTGGTCTGGGCCAGGATGGCGTCGTCCAGCTCGGCTCCCGAGGAGCTGAGCGCGGCGAAGCCGTCCCCGGCGGGGGTCCGCTCGGGCACCTCCTCGTCCAGCTCGATCAGCTCGTCCTCCAGGGCCGGAGCGTCCACGATCGCGTGGCGACGCTCCTTCTCGATCTCGAAGGCGAGGTGCTTGAGCCGACTGTCGGCCGGCAGCAGCAGGTAGCTCATCTGCCGCTTCGGGGTCGGGGTAGTCCGGATGAAGCGACCGACGACCTGACGGAAGAACAGCTCGGTCCGGGCGGCGGTCGCGTAGACGCCGACCCGTAGCCGCGGGATGTCGACCCCTTCGGAGACCATCAGCACCGAGACCAGCCAGCGCTGGTCCGAGGCGGCGAAGTCGGCGATCCGGCTCGACGCGTCGGGCTCGTCGCTCATCACGATCTCCGGCGGCTCGCCGCTGATGAAGTTCAGCCGTCGCGCGATCGCCCGGGCGTGCTCCTGGTCGGAGGCGACGACCAGCCCGCCGGCATCGGGATGCCCGGCCGCCCGCACCTCCCCCAGCCGCAGGTCGGCGTCGCGCAGCACCTCGCCCATCCAGTCGCCCTCGGCCTCGAGCGCGGTCCGCAGGCGGCGGGCCGACTCGGCGGCGGGCAGGACGAGGTCGAAGTCGGCGCTGCGGATCTCGCCGTCGCTCATCCACTCCATCTCGCCGTCGTACGGGAGGAAGGTGATCGGCCGGCAGACCCGGTCGACGAGCGCGTCCGGATAGCCGTAGGTGAAGTCGGCCGAGCTGACCCCGTCGTCGTCGTAGGCGACCCACGGGATCGCCTCGTTGTCGGAGCGGAACGGGGTGCCGGAGAGCAGCAGCCGGAACTCGGCGCGCTCGAAGGCCCGGCGGGCGCTGATCCCCCAGCTGGCCTGGTCGCCCATGTGGTGGGGCTCATCGGCGATGACCAGGGTCGGGCGGGCGGCGGCGCGGGCGTGCATCTCGGGCCCGGCCGCGACGGTCTGGTAGGTCACGGCGACCCCGTGGAAGTCGGCGATCTCGGGACCGTCGGCGTTCGGGCGGTTCGGTTCGAGGTCGATCCCGTAACGGGCGGCGTCGGCCGCCCACTGCCGGCAGATGTGGGTGGTCGGCCCGACCACGACGACCCGGTCGACGCGACCGGTCGTGAGCATCTCGTGGGCGACCCGGAGACCGAAGGTGGTCTTGCCGGCGGCCGGGGTGGCGGAGGCCAGGAAGCTCGACCGTGGATGGCTGCGCAGCGCTTCCAGAGCCGAAACCTGCCAGGCCCGGAGCGGCCGGTCGCCAGGCCAGTCCGGCAAGGGGATGCCCGGAGCGCCGCCGGCGATCGAGTGAGAAGAGGGGTGATTCAAGGCAGGCAGAGTATGCCTACCGGCCGAGCACCTCGTCTGCCGGGGCCGGCCGTCCGATGTGGTATCCCTGGGCGAAGTCGACGCCCGCCGCGCCCAGCTTCTGGAAGGTCTCCTCGGACTCGACGTACTCGGCGATCGTCCGCTTGCCGAGGCCCGCCGCCAGGTTCACCATCGACTCGATCACCAGCTCGTCGGTGCGGCTCCATTCGCCGTGGACGAACTCGCCGTCGATCTTCAGGTACTCGGCCGGCAGGTTCTTCAGGTAGGCGTACGAACCGAAGCCCGTCCCGAAGTCGTCCAGGGCGAATCCGCAGTTCAGCTCGTTCAGGCTGAGCGCGAACTCCCGGGCCCGGTCGATGTCGACAACCGCCGCCGTCTCCGTCACCTCGATCACCAGGCAAGCCGGATCGAAGCTGTGCTTGCTGATCCGGTCGCGCATCGTCGCCAGCAGCGGCCCGTCCCCGAACGACTTCCCGGAGACGTTGACCGAGAGCTTCAGCCCAGGGACGTCCTCCAGCAGCGTCAGCGCCTTGCGCATGACGGTGCGGTCGATCTCGTGGATCATCCCGATGCGCTCGGCGACCCCGAGGAAGGCGCCGGGAGCGATCACCTCGCCGTCCTCGACCAGGCGCAGCAGCACCTCGTACATGGCGACCTCCCGCGTGTCGACCGAGATGATCGGCTGGAGGTAGAGCTCGAACCGGTCCTCAAACAGGGCGTCGCGGATCCGGTCCTCCCAGGTCAGCTGGTCGGAGACCTTGCTCGGGGTGCGGTCCGCTCCGGCCAGGATCCACGAGTCGCGCCCGCGGTCCTTCGCCTCGTAGAGCGCCCGATCCGCCCGGGACATGATCCGGGAGACGCTGAGCTGCTCCTCCCCGCCGAAGACGCAGATCCCGATCGAGGCGGTGGCGGTGTGTGGCCGCCCGTCGATCGGCTCGACGTAGCTGCGGATCCGCTTCAGGATGCGATCCGCCCACTGGAGGGCGGACGGCTCGTCGAGCCCCGGCAGGAAGGCCGCGAACTCGTCCCCGCCGATCCGGGCCGGCGGGTAGCCGCCGAGGCATTCCCGCTCGATCGTCCGCACGATCCCTTTGAGCAGGCGGTCACCGACGGCGTAGCCGTACGCGTCGTTCACGTACTTGAAGTGATCGAGGTCGAAGTGGAAGACCGCCCCGGACCCGGAGCCGTTGGCGGCCTCCCGGGTCCGTTGGATCAGCGCCTGGAAATGGCTCCGGTTCAGCGCCCCGGTCAGTGGGTCGCGACTCGCCTCGTTCAGCTCGCTGTCGGACTGGTTGGCCCCCGTGATGTCGCGGACGACGCAGACCGACCCGACCAGCTCACGGTGCTTGTCGTAGACCGGGGAGACCGAGATCGTGACCTCCACCTTCGTCCCGTCGCGGCGGGTCCGGGTGGTCTCGAGCGTCATGCCGGAGCTCTCCCCGGTCGCCAGCCGGTCGAACAGGACCTGGTTCTCCCGCACCTCGTGCTCGGGCAGGAAGCACGCGGTCGTCTTACCGAGGACCTCGCCGGCCGCGTACCCGAAGATCCGCTCCGACCCGGGGCTCCACGCCCGGATCCGGCCGTTGACGTCCACCGCGACGATCCCGTCGAGCGAGGACTGCATCAGCGCGTGCAGCCGGGCCCGATCGAGCTCGGCCTCCCGGCTGACCGTGGCGTCGGAGCACACCCCGTACATCTGGGAGGGCTTGCCGGCGTGATCGGTGATCAGCATCCCCTCGACCGACACCGTGAACTCGGCGCCGTCCGGCTTCAGCGCCCGCCGCGTGTGATCGAGCGGCAGCCCGGTGGTCGAGGCGCGTCGCAGCAGCGCGGCGACCTCCTCGCGGTCGTCGGGGTGGATGAAGCTCAGGTAGCGCTCGACCGAGGGCTCGATCTCGCCCGGCTCCAGCCCGAAGACGCGGTAGAGCTGGTCCGACCAGACCACCCGGTCGGCCTCGATGTCCCAGGTCCAGGTCCCGAGCCCGGTCAGCCGCTCCGACTCGTCGAGCCGCCAGCGCAGAGCGTCGGCCTCGTGGATCGCCATCGTCTCCTTGATCCGGTCCTCGATCAGGAAGACCGCCAGCTGGGTCCCGTCGACCGCGATCCGGCGGCAGGTCACCTGGGCGGGGAAGGCCGAGCCGTCGACCCGGGTCACGTCGAGACGATCGGTCCGATCCTCGCCGACGAGGTCCGGCCAGGAGACGTCGGGCATCAAGGTCGAGATATTAAGTCCCTCGAGGTCTCCCTCCCGGGCATCCGCCTCCGACATCCCCAGTGCGGTGCGCGCCGATGCGCTGGCGAAGGCAACGGCGCCGTCCAGGCCGGCGACGAGCGCCATGCCCGGAATCGAGACACCGACCCCCGCGGCGGTTTCTCTGAGAGACCTCATTTCAGTTGAACCTACCCCGCAAACCCCGACTTTGCAGGGACGCATCTCAGCCTGTTTCCAAAATTGCGTCGAGCGTGATTTCCGGCACCCCGGCCAGCGCCTTGCTCACCGGGCAGCCATCCTTCGCCGCGGCCGCGGCCGCCTGGAAGGCGTCGTCGGTGAGGCCCGGCACGCGGGCGTTGCAGACCAGGTCGATGCGGGTGATGGTCGGACCCTCGTCCAGCATCCTCAAGGTCACGGTGGCGTCGGTGCGCACCGAGTCCGGCACGTTGCCGCCCTCGGCCAGCACGTTGGAGAGCGCCATCGAGTAGCAGGACGCGTGGGCGCCGGCGATCAGTTGCTCCGGGTTCGCGCCGGGTGCGTCCTCGAACCGGGTCCGGAACGAGTACTCGCCGCTGAGCGAGTCTCCGGCAGTGAACTTACCCTCACCGGACTTCAGGTCTCCATTCCATTCGGCAGTTCCCTTGGCAGGCAATTTCCACTCCTCTTCATCGGTGTTTGAGCCAGGCTCCTGAACCGAACGTACCCGAAGCTCCGGTTCCGACACCAAGGCAAGGCTCCCCCCTCAAGCTCTAATATCCGCGCCATGGATCGTCGAATCGGTGTTCTCGCAGGCTTTGCCGTCCTCATCGCCGCACTGGTGATTGTGATTCTCGTCGGTCGTGGTGGCGACGACGACAAGAGCGATCCCGCCGCGCTGGCGGACACGTCCACGAAGCCGGTGATCGAGGCATCCGACGATCCGGCGCCGACCAAGCTCGAGATCGAGGACATCAAGGAAGGCACCGGCCCGGCCGCGAAGGACGGTGACAACCTCTCGATGCAGTACGTCGGCGCGATCTACGACACCGGCGACGAGTTCGACGCCTCCTGGGACCGCGGCGAGCCCTTCACGTTCGAGCTCGGCTCGGGCAACGTGATCAAGGGCTGGGACGAGGGCGTCAAGGGCATGAAGGTCGGCGGTCGCCGCAAGCTGGTGATCCCGCCGGACCTCGGTTACGGCGAGGCGGGTCAGCCGCCGACCATCCCGCCGAACTCGACGCTGGTCTTCATCGTCGATCTGGTCGGCATCAATTAGGCGGTCACCACGGCCGCGCAAGGAGGCATCTGAGATGGGTGGAATGAAAGTCATCGACGAGCTGGTCGCCAACAACGAGCGGCTGGCGGCCACCCTTCCCGATCAGCACCTGGACGTCCGCCCCAGCCGGCGGCTGGCGGTGGTGACCTGCATGGACTCGCGGCTCGACGTCTTCCAGGCGCTCGGCCTCAAGGACGGCGAGGCCCATGTGCTCAGGAACGCCGGTGGCGTGATCACCGACGACGTGATCCGCTCGCTCGCGATCTCGCAGCGCCAGCTCGGCACGCGCGCGGTGATGCTCATCCACCACACCGACTGCGGCATGCAGACGATCACCGACGACGGCTTCCGGGCCACGCTCCAGGAGGCCACCGGGGTCGCCCCGGCATTCGCGATCGAGTCCTTCGTCGACTGCGAGGCGGACGTGCGCCAGTCGATCCTGAGGGTCCGCCGCTCCGACTTCCTGCTGCATCGCGACCAGGTCCGCGGCTTCGTCTTCGACGTTGACACGCAGGCGCTGCGTGAGGTCGACGTCGCTCCGGAACAGGCTTCCGGAGCCGCCGCCTGAAGGACCGCCATGGGCGTCACCGTCTACGAGAAGCCGGCCTGCACCACCTGCCGCAAGCTCTCGAAGCTGCTCGCCGAGAACGGGATCGAGTTCGACTCGGTCGAGTACCACGTGGCCGGGCTGGACGCCGATGAGATCCGCGGGCTGCTGGCCATGTCCGGGATGAAGGCCGCCGACGCCCTGCGCCTGCGCGAGGCCGGGGCCCGTGAGCTCGCGACGGCAGGCGAGGACGAGATCATCGCCGCCATGGTCGAGCGCCCCGAGCTGCTTCAGCGGCCCTTCGTCGTGTCCGACGGCAAGGCCGTCCTCGCCCGTCCGGTCGAACGGGCCCTAGAAGTCATCAGCTGCTGACGCCGTCTCGCCGATCGGGACGGCGGCGCCGCTGACCAGCGGCCGCGCGACCGGCGGCATCGGGAAGTGGTCGACCCGGGCCGCAACCTCGACGTCGAACCCGGACCCGCGCAGGATCGGGACGGTGCGCCGGTTGCAGTGGCACCCGTCGGCGAGCTTCATCCACGGACGCTCCAGGCGATCCTGCAGCGGGCCCATCCGCCTCCCGTCTGACCGGACGTGCTCGAGGAAGAGCATCCGGCCACCCGGCGCGAGGATGCGCCGGACCTCGCTCGCGGCGATCCGCGGGTCGGCGACAGTGCAGAAGACGAGGGTCGCCACCACGGTGTCGACCTGTGCGTCGTCGAACGGCAGGTACTCAGCCGGGGCCCGCACCACCTCGGCCTCCAGGCCCAGGTCCGCGGCCTTCCGGGCCAGCCGCTCCGCCTTGTGCCGGTCGGGCTCGACCAGGGTCAGGCTGTCGACCGAGTCCGGGTAGTGCGGCAGGTTCAAGCCGGTGCCGGCGCCCAGCTCGAGCACCCGCCCACGGGCGTCCGAGATCAGCCGATGGCGCCATCGGGAGAGGCCGGTCCTCTCCCCCAGCCACAGCACCGGGTCGTACAGCCGCGCCGTCAGGCTGCTTCCGGGCACCTCGTCCGCCCGGGCCTCGGCCTCGGCTCGCCTCGCGTCGTCTGAGATGGCGCTCATGCTTCCAATCTATTGGTCCGTCCTCGGACGCCGGGTAGGATCTGCCAGATGAAGAAGAACTTCGCTTTCGCCGCCGTCCTGCTGGCCTCTCTCACCTTCGTCGCCGCCGGTTGTGGCAGCAGCGACGACGGCCCGACCAAGGACGAGTTCATCGCCCAGGCGGACAAGGTGTGCGAGGAGGGCAACCAGGCCATCCAGGCCAAGGTCGCCGAGCAGTTCGGGGACAAGGCTCCGAGCAAGAAGCAGATTACCCAGTTCGTCACCGAGACCTACGTCCCCAGCTTCCAGCAGCAGGTCGACCAGCTCCGTGAGATCGAAGCGCCGTCCGATGACGAGGAGACCTGGCAGGGCATCGTCGACGCGCTGCAGGATGGGGTCGACAAGATCAAGGACGATCCCAACCAGGTCCTGACCGGGTCGCCGCTCCAGGACGCCGCGAAGCAGGCCCAGGACTACGGCTTCAAGGTCTGCGGCGCCGCGGCCGCCTGATCATCGAGCCGAGCGACTGAGCGAGAAAGAGGCGGAGGGCATGGGGTCCCTCCGCCTCTTCTCTTCGGTCGATCCGGCCGGGGGCCGGGGCTGGCGCCCGCGTGGGGGGTGGGCCGGGCCCCGACCCCCGCCGGGGCCCGGGCCGAAGGGCCCCCCCCCGGCCCCAAGCCGGCCGGGGGCCCCCCCCCCCTATCCCCTCCGGCCGCCCGGGCGGCCCCCGGCGGGGGCCCCCCCCTGGGGGGTGGCCCCGCCCCGAACCCGCCCCCGGGTCCGGATCATCTGGTCCCCCCCGGGACCGAACGCGGCCGGGCGTCCACCGGTATTCCGGTTGACGTTTGCTCCCGGCGCGCAGCTTTTGAGCGGTAAAGGTCGGCATCGGCCCGGGCGAGGCATTCCTGCAGGCCCTCGTCCGGGTTCAGCCAGGCCACGCCGTGGCACCAGCTGACCGGTGATTTCTCCTTCAGACGCTCGATCGTGTCGATCGCGTCATCCGGGGTGGTTCCCGGAAGCACCAGCAGGAACTCGTCACCGCCGATCCGGGCGAGCACGTCCTCGGCCCGCACCTGGTCCTGCCAGGTGTCGGCGCACTGCTTGAGGAGCTGGTTGCCCGCCGCGTGTCCCTCCCTGTCGTTCAACTCCTTGAAGCCGTCGAGATCCAGCACGACCACCGTGACCGGGGCACCGAGCCGGCGGCAGGTCGGGATCAGCCAGTCGAGCTGCCAGTTCAGTCCGTGAAGGTTGTTCAGCCCGGTCAGCGGGTCAGTGGTCGCAGCGAGGCGAAGACGCCGGGAGCTGCGGCCGATGAACTCGGCCTGTCCGAGCACGAAGGCGACGAATAGCAGCCACAGGGCCACCGGCTGGGAGGTGCCGCCCGCTGCCATGACGAAGCCGAAGATGACGGCTGCCACCGCCACCCACAGGCGGGTCTCGCGCGGGCCCGACCTGGTCGCCACCAGGCTGACCAACCCGATCAGGAGCGATCCGGCCACCGCGGTGCCCACCGGATCCGGCAGGAGCAGCACGGCAGCGATCGAGACCACCCCGACGGTGACCGCGAGGGGCAGGGCCAGCCAGACCCGCCAGCGGCGGCTCTCCTGGATGTATGACCACTCGGTCAGATGTTGGTTTTCGGTCGGGGGGGTGACCACTTCACCCCATCGTCACCGCAGGGGGCGGTTCTCCCCCCTCCCTCTTTTCTCTCGTCCGGGAGAGCCCGGTCGGTCCTCCCGGTTCAGCGCAGCTCGAACTCGGAGGCGGCGTCCTTCTCCACCGGCTGCGGACGCGGTTCGGAGTCGCGATCCGGGCGTGAGTCGGAGTCGCCGCCCCGCTTCGGTTCCGGCTCCGGGGTCGGTACCGGCGTCGGCGGATCCGGTTCGGGGGCAGTCACGACCGGGGCCTGGGCCGCGGCGGCCTCGGCGGCTGCGGCTGCGGCTGCTGCTTCCGCTGCGGCCGCGGCTGCGCGC
>JBEBTS010000060.1:0-12066 GCA_040393665.1 Conexibacter woesei | reverse complement strand
GGCGGGCCCGCGGGTCGACGCCACCCGAGTGGCACAGCTACCCGCAGGGGAGCGAAGTCACTTGGGTGCGTTTATGTCCGGGCTATCCGAACAGTCGGATGTCGGAGATCGCGGCGCCGTAGCCGGAGTCGGTCTCGACCGGCTCGGTCACCCAGAGCAGGTAGTAGCGGTAGCTCTCCCCGGCGGTGGCCAGGTCGATCCGCTGCTGCTTCTGCACCTCGCCGACCTGCGCGAGCGAGGTCCATCCGGAGACGTCCTCCGGGATCGGGTCGTTGGTCCCGTACACCTCGAGCGTCCAGCCGGGGGTCGGGGTCCGGACCTCCATCTCGGAGGCCTGGACCGGCTGGCCGGCGTCGACGTAGATCCCGACGCCGCTCTTGGAGCTGAGTCCGGGGTCGCTGTAGGTCTCGGTGGTCCAGGCGGTGGCGCTCCGGTCGGAGTCGATCGCCATCGAGGCCTCCCCCGGATGCTCGGAGTCGTCCCCTTCCGGGTCGTAGTCGGAGGCAGAGGAAAGGCTGATCTGGCTGGTCGCGGCAGGCCCGCCGCCGGCCCCGCCACCGCCACCGCCGCCGGTGTCTCCGCGGGAGATGAACCAGGCGGTCCCGGCGGCGATCACGAGCGCGACCAGCAGCATCGCCACCGCCGGCCAGGGAGAGGTCTTCTTCGCCGAGGGGATCTGTCGGCGCGGCGCCGGGACCGCGTCGAGGACCGAGGTCGCCTCCCCGGTCGTGCCGCCGGCCCGGATCGCCTCCACCTCGAGCGCGGCCTGCAGGTCCGCGGCCATCTCCTCGATCGTCTGGTAGCGGTCGTCGGCGTTCTTGGCGGTGGCGCGCTCGACCACGCGGGCCGAGGCGGCGGAGATGTCGGGCCGCACCAGCTGGACGTCCGGCAGCTCCTCGTTGACGTGCTTCATCGCGACGCCGATCTGGTTCTCGGCCTCGAACGGCACGTCGCCGGTGAACATCTCGTACAGGACGATGCCGAGCGAGTAGATGTCGGAGCGCGGATCGACGTCCTTGCCCATCGCCTGCTCCGGTGCGACGTAGTCGGTGGTGCCGATCACGCGGCCGGTCGCGGTCACCCCCTGGTCGTTGAGCTGGCGGGAGATCCCGAAGTCGGTGAGCTTGGCCCGGCCGGTGGAGTCGATCAGGACGTTCTGCGGCTTGACGTCGCGATGGACCATCTCGCGCTCGTGGGCGACCGCGAGCCCCTGGGCGACCTCGAGCCCGTAGGCGAGCGCCTCGGTGGCATCGAGCGCGCCGACCCGGGAGATCCGCTGCTTGAGGGTCTCGCCCTGGACGTACTCGAGCACGATGTACGGCCGGCCCGCGTCCTCGCCGGCGTCGATCACCGCGACGACGTTCGGGTTGGAGAGCTTGGCTACCGCGCGCGCCTCCTGGTTGAACCGTTCGAGCTGGTCCGGCTGCTCGGTCATCTCGCGGTGCATCAGCTTGACCGCGACCGGCCGGTCCAGCACCTCGTCCCGGGCCAGATAGACCGTGGACATGCCGCCGCTGCCGAGCTTCGCTTCGAGCCGATAACGGTCCGAAAGGACCGTTCCGATCATCTGGGCGCTGGCAGGCGGAGGGTTCATTTGCTCTGGACTATTCTCGACGTGAATTGCCTGCCGAGTTCCACTACATCACTGATCCGGCCTGCGAAAACTCATGGGCGACCGAGCCTATCCTGCGCAGGCTTTCGTGGGAGTTCGATGGCGAGTTTCGGGAGAAAAGAATCATGGCCGGGCTGTCCCGCTCGTTTGAAGGCGGGGAATCGGCCCAGGTTGCGCTCTGGATCGATGCTGCGGCGTCTTCTGGCATGCCCTTTGATCCTGGTATCTGGATTAAGAACCCTCCAAGAGGAACTTACTCCGCCTGTCTGGCGGTAAAGGCGGCAGGCGAGCAGGGAAGCGAGGCCGAAGGCCGGTACCTGCGCCTCCTGAGGGAGGGGATCATGTGCCGCCGGCAGCGCCTGGACCACCCGGAGGCGTTGCGCGATCTGGCTTCCGAAGCGGGATTGGACGTCCGCCGCTTCGGGATCGACCTCGGCTCGACCGCCACCCTGGAGGCGTTCGGAGCGGACCTCGAGGCGAGCCGGGAGCCGTCCGGGAAAGCGCCCGTGCTGCCGCGGGCCGGGTTCCGGCCGCTGCGGGAGGACGGCGAGGGCGCGCTCGTCGAGGTCGCCCCCGGCAGTGGATACGAGTCCTGGCGGGCCGCCGCGCTGGAGGCCGGCGCCGAGCCGGTGCGGGTGGAGCGCCCGACCGTGGCCGAGGCGTTCGCCCGGTTCGGCCGCCTGGCCGGGGCGGAGCTGCTGGAGCTGACCGGCCTGCCCGAGCCGGTCCTGATGGCCGAGCTCTGGGCCGGCGCCCGCGAGTGGCGCTACCGGGCCGAGCGCAGCCTGACCGGATTCCTCTGGGAGCCGGCGGGCGGCTGACCCGACGGTCCGCCCGGGTCAGCTCCCGCGGATGACCTGACGCGGACCGGCGGTGACGCGGCCGATCCGGCGCGCGTCGGGGTAGTGCGCGTTGAGCGAGGCGAGCGCGGCCGCCTCGTCCTCCTCCGGCACCACCACGCAGAAGCCGCAGCCCATGTTGAAGACCTCGTACATCTCGTCGTCCGGGACCTGGCCCCGCTCGGCGATCAGCTCGAAGATCGGCTGGGGCGAGAGCGGATCGGTGATCTCCCAGGTGACGTCCGCCTTGAGCCGCAGCAGGTTGTCGAGGCCGCCCGAGGTCAGGTGGGCCAGGCCGTGCACGCGAACCCGGCCCGACTTCACCAGCTCCATCACGGGCTTGACGTAGATCTCGGTCGGCTCCAGCAGGACCTCGCCGAGCGGGCGACCGAGGCGGTCGTCTTCCAGCGAGATGCCCTCGAGCGACTTGCGGGCGAGGGTGTAGCCGTTGGAGTGGATGCCGGAGGAGGGCAGGCCGATCACGACGTCGCCCGGGGCGCTGGCGGAGCCGTCGATGATCGCGTCCAGCTCGACCGTGCCGAAGCAGGCGCCGGCGATGTCGAAGCCCTTGACCAGGTCGCCGATCTGGGCGAGCTCGCCGCCCGGGATCTCGATCCCGGCCAGCTCGGCGCCACGGGCCAGCCCGATCCCGATCTGCTCGCACTGATCCGGGTCGGCATGCTCGACGGCGAGATAGTCGAGCATCGCCAGCGGCTCCGCGCCGACGCAGATGATGTCGTTGACGTTCATCGCGATGCAGTCGATCCCGACCGTGTCGTAGCGGCCGAGCTGCTCCGCCACCAGCAGCTTGGTGCCGACCCCGTCGGTCGACAGCGCGATCCCGGTCCGGTCGTCGAGCCGGATCACCGCGGCGTAATGGCCCTTGAGGTCGACCTGGCGCGAAGGCCGTCCGAGGACGGCCTTGCCCAGGGCGCCGACCAGCCGGCTCACGGCCAGATCGGCGTCGCTCTGGCTGACGCCGGCGCGGGCGTAGGCGTCAGGGGCCTGGCTGGAGCCGGAGCTCTGGCTCATTGGGAATCTCCGATCGTGGCGTTCATCTGACCCGATTCAACAACAGTTCCCCGCTCGGTGGCGGAACGGGCTGCGGGCGCCCGCTCGCCCCGGGCCAGGATCAACAGGCCGAGGGCGACCCGGTAGAGCGCGTAGGGCAGCAGGGCGCGGTCGCGCTCGACCAGCCCGATCAGGTCGTTCGAGGCGACCGTCGACCCGAAGGAGGTGGCGAAGCCGAGCCCCAGCCAGCGGCGTTGGCGGCGGCTGATGCCGCGCCGCGCCAGCCGCGTCCCTTTCAGCCCGACCGCCCCGAGGATGACCGGCAGCGCGACCGTGCGCGAGAGCAGGTTGGCCTGGTCCCGCGAGAACCCGCGCAGCCGCGCCGCGGTCAGCGTGGCGCCGTTGCGGGAGACGCCCGGGATCAGCGCCGCCGCCTGGGCGATGCCGAGCGCGAGGCCGTCGGCGAGCGTGGCGTCGCCCTTGCCTCTCGTCTGGGGCCGGCGGTCGGCGAGGGCCATCGCGATCCCTCCGAGGATCAGGCCGGCGGCGGTCGACCGGGGGCCGCCGAGCCGGGATTCGATCGTCCGCTCGAAGGCGAGGCCGGCGGCCGCGGCCGGCAGGAAGGAGAGCGCGAGGATCGCCCCGTGGCGCAGGTCGAAGCTCTTGAGCTCGGTCGTGATCTCGTCCCGCCGGACCAGCATCAGGGCGAGCGCCGCACCGCCGTGGAGCGCGATCTCGAAGCTCTTGCGGAGCTCCGGATCGACCCGCTCCCAGTCCCAGCCGGCCAGCCGCGGCAGCATCGACAGATGGGCGGAGCTCGACACCGGCAGCAGCTCGGTCGGGCCCTGGACCAATCCGAGGATGACTGCGTGCCTGGTGTCACTCGAGCTGGAAATCAGGGCTGTGATCCTATTCCGGTCTAGACTTCAGGGGTTCAATGCGCCGCCCTGACCTCCACCTGCGCCGTTACCAGCTGATGCAGATGCTCGGTGACGCGGTGCTGGTCGCCGTCTCGTATTTCCTCGCCTTCCAGCTCCGGTTCCTCGACGATCCCGGCACCATCCCGGATCGGTACCTGACCCTCTTCACGCAGTCGGTCGGGTTCGTGGTCGTCGGCAAGGTGATCGTCTTCTACCTCTTCGGGCTCTACCAGAAGTGGTGGCGCTTCATCGGCGGCCGCGACATCGCCCGGATCGTCCAGGCGGTCACGATCTCCTCGCTGCTGCTGGTCGTGGTCTTCTCGGTCGCCCAGCCCTTCGCGCACGGCCTGCCGCGGTCGGTCGCGATGACCGACTTCCTCCTGACGATGATGCTGATCGCCGGGGCCCGGCTCGGCACCCGGCTCTTCAAGGAACGGCCGGACCGCGGCAGCCGGATCGCCCGGGGCCGGGAGCTGCTCGTCGTCGGCGCCGGCTCGGGCGGCCAGATGGTCGTCCGGGAGCTGCGGCTCAACCCGAACCTGGGCGAGACCGCGATCGGCTTCGTCGACGACAACCCGGGGATGCGCGGCCAGCGGATCAACGGGATCTCGGTGCTCGGCACCACCGACGAGATCGACACCATCCTCGACGAGACCGAGCCGGACGAGGTCGTGATCGCGATCCCCTCGGCGCCGGGAGCGCTCCGGGGCAAGGTCGTCGCCGCTTGTCGCGAGCGGCAGATCCGGGTGCGCACCCTGCCGACCGTCTTCGAGCTGCTGCGGGGCGGCGTCCAGCTCAGCCAGCAGCTCCGCGAGGTCCGGGTCGAGGACGTGCTCGGGCGGGACCCGGTGGTGGTCGAGCTGGCCCGGGTCGGCGCCTACCTGGAGGATCAGGTGGTGCTGGTCACCGGGGCGGGCGGCTCGATCGGCTCCGAGCTCTGCCGGCAGATCGCCCGGGTCGGGCCGAAGCTGCTCGTGATGCTCGACCACGCCGAGGACAACCTGTTCCAGATCGAGCGGGAGATGGTCTCCGAGCGGCACTTCAGCCAGGTCGAGGCGGTGCTGGCCGACTGCCGGGAGGCCGACCGCATGTTCGAGGTGATGCAGCGGTTCAAGCCGGCGATCGTCTTCCACGCCGCCGCCTACAAGCACGTGCCGCTGATGGAGTCGAACCCGCTGGAGGCGATCCGCAACAACGCCTTCGGCACCCGGATCACCGCCCAGACCGCCGCCGCCGCGGGGGCGGAGCGGTTCGTCCTGATCTCGACCGACAAGGCGGTCAACCCGCAGACCGTGATGGGGGCCTCCAAGGCGATGGCCGAGTGGGCGGTCACGGCGGCCGGCGAGCGGCACCCCGACACCCGGTTCGTCTCGGTCCGGTTCGGCAACGTGCTCGGCTCGTCCGGCTCGGTCGTGCCGATCTTCCGCCGCCAGATCGAGCAGGGCGGCCCGGTCACGGTCACCCACCCGGACATGACCCGGTTCTTCATGACGATCCCGGAGGCGGTCCAGCTGGTGATCCGTGCGGCTGACACCGGCAACACGCGGGGCGACGTCTTCGTCCTCGACATGGGCGAACCGGTCCGGATCGTCGATCTGGCCGAGAACATGATCCGGCTCGCGGGACGGGAGCCGGGCAAGGACATCCCGATCGAGATCACCGGCATCCGCCCCGGGGAGAAGCTGCACGAGCAGCTCTTCGCCAGCGACGAGAAGTCCCAGCCGACCGCGTCGAAGCGGATCACGCGGGCGGTCCGCGAGAGTCGGCTCGACCCGGCCTGGATCGAGGCGACCTTCGATCGGATGGAGGCGGTGATCGAATCGGGGGACGAGGCGGATCTCGCCCAGACCCTGGTCGGAATCGTGAACTCCCCGGGCTCCGAGCCGCATCCATCCGGCCTCCCGCTCTAACATTGCGCGGGCCGTGTTCGGGGGAGAGGACCCGGGCGGCCTGAGTCGGCACCACACCAGACAGTGAAATCCAGCTCGTGAACAACGTGATTCAGACCGTCGGCGCCTACGCCGGGCTGGTTGCCCTGCTCGGGATCGTCGTGCTCGCGCTGCTCTGCTTCTCCCAGGCCCGGGATCTCCGGCGGCTGCGGGAGTGGGCCGGCGGCGCTCCGGAGCGTGACGCCGAGGTCCGTGAGATCAGCGAGATCGTGGCTGAGGAGCGGTCGCAGGAGCTGCAGGTCCTCGCCGACCGCGAGCAGCGCCGGCTGGAGCGGACCGGATACGGGGAGAGCTCGTTCTGGGAGCGCCTGGGCCGGCCCGGCCGGATCATGGTGATCCTGGCGACCGTCCTGATCCTCGGCGCGGCCGCCGCCTGGGCCGGAACCACCCTGCTCGGCGGCGACGACGGCGGCAAGACGAGCAACTCGGCCAACCAGCGGGGCGGCAAGAACCGGACCGCGAAGCAGGGCGGCGGGCTCAAGCCGGCCCAGATCAAGGTCGGGGTGCTCAACGGCACCGGCGGCACCGAGACCGGGCTGGGCGCGCAGTACGCGGCCGAGCTGGAGGGCAAGGGCTACGAGATGGGCGCGGTCGACGACGCCCCGGAGACCTTCGACACGAGCATCGTGATGTACCTCAAGGGGAACGAGGCCGCCGCGAAGAAGGTCGCCCGCGCGATCGACATCTCGGAGACCGGCCTGATGACCGCCGAGGTCGCCGCGTTGACGCCGGGCGCGATCGTCACCGCCGTGATCGGGACCGACCACTCCGGACTCTCCGCCGGTGAGTAGTGGCCGAGCCCACCGGCCCCGGGGCTGCTGAACCCGGAGAACCCGGCAGCTCGACCGGCCTTTGGCGTCACGTCCCGCTGATCACGGTCGCTCTGCTCGCGGTCGGCACGGTCCTCGCCTTCGGCTACTCGCAGCGCCTCAAGCGGGAGCCGCTGGTGGTCGATCGGGTGGAGTTCCGGGCCGAGGGAGCCGCCCGGGACGGCTCGCACCGGACGGTCTTCAGCCCCAACGGCGACTGTCGCCGGGACCGGATGACGATCGGCTTCAGGACGACCAAGTCGGATCACGCCGACGTCGAGATCATCGCCCCGGGGGGCCGCTCGATCCGCACCCTGGCGCGGCACCGGTTCTTCAAGCGGTACCGGGAGCACCGCTTGATCTGGGACGGCCTCAAGCGCAACCGCCAAGTCCCCCGATCCGGCCCCTACCGCGTCCGGATGACGATGCACGGCCTCGACCGGGTGCTCTACCTGCCGGGCCGCATCCGCCTACATGACTTCATCCCGGCGACCTCGGCCTGCCCCGACCCGGAAGCGGCGGACGGTTCGGCGGGCGACCGACCGCAGGTCGAGCCCCTGAACGAGGAGGAGGGCGCGTGATCCCGGCGCTGGTGGGGGTGCTCGCCGCCCTGGCCGCCGCGGTCGCGATCGTCGACCGGCCCGGCCGTCGGCGCTCGGTCGCGATGGCGGTCGCCATCCTGCTCGCCCCCGCCCTGATCGCCGGGGACCAGTGGGAAGCGACCCAGGTCGCCGAGCTGAGGAGCTCGCCGGTCCTGCTGGCCGCCGCGTTCGTCGTGCTCGGCGGGCTGGCCGCGGCCGGGGCGGTCGTCTTCCGCCGCTGGCCGGTGGTCCTGCCGGCGCTGCTGGTGCTCGCCCTGCCGTTCCGGGTCCCGATCGCGGTCGGCGGCGAGGAGGCCAACCTGCTGATGCCGCTCTACCTGGTGATGGCCGCCGGGGTGCTGGCCGCGCTCTGGCGGGAGTTCAACGGCGGCGGGGAGGCGGTCGACGCCGAGGGGGAGCTGCCGGGCAACGCCGCCGCCGATCCGGGCGCCAACGGTGAGGTCGAGTCGAAGCTCTCCTTGGCGGCCCCGCAGGGCGTCGCCTCCTGGCTGCGTCCGCTGCTGGCCGCCTCCGTCCTGCTCTACGCGGTCGGGCTGTTCTATTCCGACGACCAGTCGGTCGGCCTCCAGAACCTCTGCTTCTTCCTGATCCCGTTCGCGGTGATCTTCGCCCTGATGACCGAGGTCGGGTGGACGCCCCGGCGGCTCCGGGTGATCACGATGGCGATCCTCGGCCTCGCCGTGGTGTGCGCGGTGATCGGCTTCGTCGAGTGGGGCACCCGCTCGCTGCTCTGGAACGAGGCCGTGATCCGCTCCAACGACTTCCACGTCTACTTCCGGGTCAACTCGCTCTTCTGGGACCCCAACGTCTTCGGCCGGTATCTCGCCCTCGCGGTGACGATCGGCGCGGCCGGGCTGCTCTGGGCGAAGCGGCCCGAGGCGGTCTGGGCGCTGGCGGTGACCATCACGGTGCTCTGGCTGGCGCTGCTCACGACCTACTCCCAGTCGAGCTTCATCGCGCTGCTGGCCGGGCTGGCGGCGTTGGCCGCCCTGCGCTGGAACCTGAAGGCGGTGCTCGGCGGGCTGGTCCTGCTGGCGGCCGGGGTGCTGCTCTTCGGCAGCTTCGCCGGGGGCGTGGTCAAGCTCGACCTCGGAGCGTTGAACAAGCAGACCTCGGGCCGGGCCAACCTGGTCGAGGGCGGGATCGACCTGTTCGAGCAGCGACCGATCGCCGGCTACGGCCCGGGCTCGTTCTCGGCCGCCTTCAAGCGCGAGGTCGCCGGGCCCAACGCCCCGGTCACCGAGTCGCACACCGAGCCGGTCACCGTCGCCGCCGAACAGGGACTGATCGGGCTGGCGGTCTACGTCGCCCTGATCGTCAGCGCGCTGGCGGCCCTGCTCTCCGGCTTCCGCAAGGTGATGCCCGGCCTGGGCGCGCCCCGGGGGACGCGCGATCCGGCGCGCGGCTTCACGCCGGCGCGGGCCGCGATCTTCGCCGCCTTCGTCGCCGTCCTCGTCCACACGGTGACGTATGCGGGATTTCTCGACGACCCGATCACCTGGGTCCTGATCGCGATCGGCTATAGCCTCGCTTTCCCATGTCGGGCTACCTCCGCCGCCTAGCGAGCACCGGTGCCGCCTACACGGCGGCAAGCGTCATCTCGAAGCTGATCGCGGTCGCGCTGCTGCCGCTCTACACGCGGTACCTGACGCCGTCCGACTACGGCGCGGCCGAGATCATGTTCGCCGCGGTGGTCGCCGCCTCGATCGTGATCCGACTCGGCGTGATCGAGGCGCTGCTCCGCTTCTACTACCAGGCCGACGAGAAGCCGGACCGGGTGGTTGCCACCTCCTTCGCCGCCCTCTTCTGGGCGGGCACGGCCGCGGTGGTCGTGCTGATGCCGTTCGCCGGGCCGATCTCCGACCTGCTCCTCGGCGAGCCCGACGCCGGCCTCGCCCGGGTCGCGATCGCCGGGCTCTGGGTGCTCACCCTCTCCGAGTACCTGCTCACCCTGTTCCGTCTCGACGAACGGGCCCGGGCCTTCTTCGTGGTCACGATGCTCTCGGTGCTGGTGACGATCCCGGTGACCGTCGTCCTGGTCGCGGTGTTCGAGCTGGGGGCGATCGGGCTGCTCGTCGGCAGCTACGGCACCGGAGTGGTCGTCATCTCCGGCCTGATCGCCTACCACCGCCGCCGGCTCGCGCTCGTCCCGGACCGCCCCTTGCTGAAGCGGATGATGCGGTTCGGCCTGCCGACCATGCCGGCCGAGCTCTCGCTGTACTCGCTCAGCTTCATCGACCGGATCCTGATCGCCCGCATGCTCGGGCTGACCGAGGCCGGCCTGTACGCGCTGGCGGTCAAGGTCTCCCAGTCGATCAACGTCCTGGTCCGCGGCTTCCAACTGGCCTTCCCGCCGCTGGCCTACTCGATCGTCGATGACGACGAGGCCCGTCGCGCCTACTCGGCGGTGGTCACCTGGTTCGTCGCGCTGATGGCCCTGGTGGTAACCGGGATCTGGCTGGTCGCGCCCTGGATCATCCGGATCTTCGCCGCGCCCGAGTACTTCGAGGCGCACGAGGCGGTCGGCCCGGTGGCGGCGGGAACCGCGCTCTACGCGATCTACATGGTGCTGCTCGTCGTGCTCGGCCGGACCGGCCGGACCGAGTTCAACTTCCCGGCGACGGTCGCCGGCGTGGCGGTCAACATCGGGCTCAACGTCCTCCTGCTCCCGATCTGGGGGATCGTCGGGGCGGCCGTCTCGCTCTGCGTCTCGTACTTCGTGGTCGTCGGCCTGATGTACCTCTTCACCCAGCGCCTCTTCCCGGTCCCGTACGAGTGGGGTCGGCTGCTGCGGATCGTGGTGGCCACCGCAGTCCTGATCGCGATCGGTGCGGCCCTGGTCCCGAACGACGGGATCGCCGCCCTGGCGATCCGTCTGCTGCTGACCGCCGCCCTCCCGGTGGTCCTGCTCCTGACCGGGTTCTTCACCCCGGAGGAGCGCCGGCAGCTCCTGCTGCTCACCCGCCCGGCCGAGCTGGCCGAGCGGATCCGGACGGCCCGGGCCGCCGGCGAGGCCGCCGGCGAGGAGCCCGCGGAGGGCCGGCCGTCTCCCGACCGCGGCCTCGCGGAGGTCTACGAGGTCGAGCAGATGAACGAGGACATGAGGGAGTAGCGAGCAGCGTCGGTTCAGGTACATCATGTACCTTTCGCGTCTACAGACTCGTCCGTCGCGGGCCACTTCGTCGTGGCAGGGAGCCGAGGGGCACAGAACAAGGAGTGTTCATGCTCAAGCGTTTCGTCTCGAGGCTCAAGCCTCAGACAGTGGCCGTGTTCCTCGTCGGGGGAATGCTGCTCGCCGGAAGTGCCACGGCAGCCAAGTCAATGATCAACGGCAGTCAGATCAAGGCCGGCACCGTGAGCTCGAAGCAGATCAAGGACCGGACGATCACCGCCCGGGACATCGCCAACAGCACCATCCGCAGCCTCAAGGCCCCCGGGCCGCGCGGCAAGAAGGGAGCCGCCGGCGCTCCGGGGCGGGACGGAGCACCCGGCCCGGCCGGTCCGGCGGGAACAGCCGGTCCTCGCGGCGAGGCCGGAGCGGCCGGTCAGCCCGGCACGTCGCTGTTCAACCCGGTTCCGGGCGGGGGCGGCGCGAAGCCGCTCGGCACGGTGAGCACGTTGAGCTGGGCCCGCGACGCGGAGCTCGCCAAGGCCGGTGAGAAGGCAGCCGCATACCCGGCCTATCTGCCGACAGCCACTTCCGGCCGTTGGTGGCGCGAGGTCACCCTTCAGCCGGGCACCTACGCCCTGAGCACGACCGCGAGCGCGGTTGCCGTGGATCCGATCTCCGGCTCGACCGAGCCGGCCGCGGTCTCGCGGCTGTTCCTGGGCGGGCAGCCGATCACCGACGGGTCGGGGTTCAACTTCGTGCCGGCCGCCGCCGTGGACGAGATCGTCGCCGGTGAGACGGTGCCGCGGGTCAGCTCGTTCTCGACCGTGGTCACGGTCCGGGACGAACCGGCGGTCCTCTCCCAGCGAGTCGCCTGGTTCGGCCAGGCGGTCCATTACGCGGACAACTTCATCATCACGAAGCTGACCCCGTACGACCAGCCCGCGAACTAGGCGCGGCCGCCTCCCGATCGGGTCGGAGCTCAGTCCCGAGCTTCGACCCGGTCGCGGATGCTCTCGCCCCGATAGGGGAAGAGCGCCTGGCGGGCGTGAGCCCAGTAGACCTTGGTCGGCGCGCCGGGCAGCACGAGCGAGGCCACGGTCCGCAGGCCGTAGGCCCACGCGGTGAGCAGTCGCACCGCGAAGGCGGAGCCGCGGCCCCCGTGCTTGCGCATGTACAGGTCGCGATTGCGGTGGAACTCGACGATCCGGGGCA
>JBEBTS010000059.1:0-12073 GCA_040393665.1 Conexibacter woesei | reverse complement strand
AAGATCAGGATCTCGCCCTCGGCCTGGGTGGCCAGAGCCAGCGCGATCGAGGTCAGGTCGGCCGGGAAGGCGGGCCAGGGGCCGTCCTCGATCTTCGGGATCGCGCCGCCCTCGTCGGCCTGGACCCGCAGGTTCTGGGCGGGCGGGACGATCACGTCGCGGCCTTCGACCACGGACTGGAAGCCGAGCCGGCGGAACTGGCGGCGGATCATGATCAGGTCACGCGGCTCGACCTCGCGGATCCGGAGCTCGCCGCCGGTGGCGGCGGCCAGCGCCATGAAGCTGGCGATCTCGATGTGGTCCGGGGTGACGGTGTGCTCGGCGCCGCCGAGCTTGTCGCGGCCGGTCACGACCATCACGTTCGACCCGATCCCGGAGATCGGGGCGCCCATCTTGACCAGCAGACGGGCCAGGTCCTGGACGTGCGGCTCACAGGCGGCGTTGAGGATCGTGGTGTCGCCCGGGGTGAGGGCGGCGGCCATCAGCGCGTTCTCGGTGCCCATGACCGAGGGCTCGTCCATGAAGATCTCCGCGGCCCGCAGGCCACCGGGGGGAGCGTTCAGCTCGATCCAACGCTGGCTGCTGACCCGCGCACCCAGCTCGCGGAAGGCGTCGAGGTGGGCGTCCAGGCGGCGGCGGCCGATGAAGTCCCCGCCGGGCGGCGGCATGTGGACCTCGCCGAACCGGGCCAGCAGCGGGCCGGCCAGCAGGAAGGAGGCGCGGATCGCCGAGGAGAGCTGCTCGTCGAGCCTGGTCTCGGTCACGTTGGCGGCGCAGAGCCGCACGGTGTTGGCCTCGACCCACTCGACCTCGACCCCCAGCTTCGCCAGGAGCTCGATCTGGGCCTCGGTGTCCCGGATCCGCGGCACGTTGGCGATCGTCACCTCCTCCTCCGTGAGCAGGCAGGCGGCGAGGATGGGCAGGGCCGCGTTCTTGTTGCCGGCGGCCGTGATCTCTCCCGAAAGCGGCACACCGCCCTGTATGACGAACTTCTGCATGTGGTTGACCCCGTGGGGTTGAGGGTTTTCTCTTGATCGGGACCGGGACGAAAGCAGCCCGACCGAAAGCCGGACTAGGGTAACACCGGCGATGGCTAGAACCACCACACGCAAGGGCCGGGGCGGCGACGCCCGGATGGGGCGCGGTCTGAAGATCTCGCTCGGCCTGCTGCTGACGCTGCTGGTCCTGATCGTCCTCAACGCCTTCGCGCTCAACAACGAGACCGAGAAGGCGCGCCTGACCGTCCCCGGGGCCGAGCTGGTGAGCACGACCTCCGGCCCGCTCCAGGTGCTCGACAGCGGCCCTTCGGCCGCCACCGAGGACAGCTCCGCCCTCGTCCTGATCCACGGTTCCGGCGGCGCGATCAACTGGTGGGACGAGCTGATCCCGCGCCTGACCGAGAGCCATCGGGTGATCGCGATCGACCTGCTCGGGTACGGCGGCTCGGCCAAGCCCGACTCGGGCTACTCGATCGACTCCCAGGCGGCGCTGGTGGCCCAGGCCTTGAACCACCTCCGGGTGGAGCGGGCGATCGCGGTCGGCCACTCGCTGGGCGGCAGCGTGGCGACGGCCCTGGCCCAGGGCTCGCCCGACCTGGTCGACGGGATCGTGCTGATCGACTCGTCGTCCGACCGCAAGTCGGGCGGCCTGAGCAGCACCGCCAAGGCCGCCCTGGTGCCGATGCTGGGCCAGGCGCTCTGGCGGCTCGCGCCGGACTTCATGCTGCGCCGCGGGGTCTCGCAGGCCTTCGCCCCCGACGCCGAGGTCGACGACAAGTACGTGCAGGACCTCCGCGACATGACCTATCCCGCCTACCGGGACTCCGCCAAGGCCGGCGAGGACTACGCCGACGAGGGCTCCCTGGCCGACCGCCTGGGCCCCGGCGGGCTGCCGCTGCTGGTGATCTTCGGCGAGGAGGACCAGATCTACCCCGCCCGCGAGGCCTTGAGCGCCTACGCCGGGGTGGATGGCGTGAAGACGATGCTGATCCCGGGGGTCGGGCACTCGCCCCAGGTCGAGGCGCCGGACGAGACGGCCGAGGCGATCCTCTACTTCTCCCGCGGCGTCGACGAGGCCACGGCCGCCCGCGACGAGGCCCGCCGACGGGCCGCCGCCAAGCGCAAGGCGGCAGCCGTCGCGGCCCGCAAGGCGGCGGTCCGGAAGCGCCGGGCCGCTGCCCGGAAGGCGAAGCAGCGCGCCGCGAAGCAGCGCTCCCGCCAGAAGAGCGGCGGCAAGCAGAGCAAGGGCTGAGGCCGGCCGGCGCCGTGGCGCCGGGGATCAGCCGTAGCGCCCGCCGGCCTTGGCCCAGGCGAGCAGGGCCTCGGCCGAGCTGAACCCGTCGGCTACCCGGAGCTCGCCGCGGTGCCGGACCAGGTAGAGCGCGTCCTCGTCCAGCTCCAGGCCGGTTCGGGCGCAGCGCGGGTCGACCCCGTCGGGGACCTCGACCGAGCTCCAGATGTGCCAGTCGTTCTTCTTCATCAGCCACGGGACCACGTGCTCGAGCCGGCAGAAGGCCGCCCCCATGTTCCGCTTCGGCCAGAGCAGCCGATAGCCGTCGTCCTCGTCCAAGCCGACGCCGCACCAGTCGCAACGGTCCCCTTCTTTCCTGGCCATGGGTCGATTCTGTCAGGATCGCATCCGCCGGATGGCCCAGGCTCCGAGGAAGGCGCAGCCTCCCGTGGCGAGCAGCATCACGACGAAGATCGCGGTCGGGAACGGGGTGCGCCCGGTCCAGTACAGGGAGCCGGCGACCGTCGCCGGCTCGTCACCGACCTTCAGGGGGATCCGGAAGTCCCACAGCCTCGTGCGGGAGCGGGGATCCTCGACCGCGTCCGGGGTCCCCGGGCGCCGGTACTGCATGCGCCGGTCGAACCAGGCGAGCCGGCCCTCCCCTCCCACCCGGGCCCAGCGCGGCGGCGCGGCGGCGTCCGCCTCCCCGGTCGCCGGAGTCCGGCCCCAGCGGTCGTTGTTGACGTGGAGGGCCGGCGAGCGCAGGTTGAGGAAGACCGGGCCGTCGGGCTCCACCCGGGCGTAGGGCTCGCCCGCGTAGCCGATCACGATCACCCTGCGCCCGCTGTGGTTGACCAGCTCGATCTGCTCGTCGTAGTCGATGACCCGAACCTCGATCCCGGGGGCGAGCCGCGGTGGCTCGAAGCCCGAGATCACCGCCTCGAACGGATGCGACCCCTCGTGGGCGCCGGCCCGCCCGACCCCCGCCGGCGACGCCAGGAGCAGCGTCCCGACCAGGACCGCGGCCAGCCATCCGGCGGGGCGAGCCCGCCTCTCAGTCACCGCCGGCGGCCGCGGACACGTAGGTCGAGACCTGCTCGGCCTCCTTGCCGGTCAGGAGCCCGGGCGGCATCATGCCGGTCCCGGTCCCTCCCTTCGCGATCGCCTGCGCGACGATCTCCTCGTCCGGAGCCAGCGAATCCAGGTCCGGGCCGGCGGTGCCGGCGGTCCCGGCCTCGCTCAGGGTGTGGCAGGCCCCGCAGTTGGCGGTGAAGAGGTCCTTCCCGGGACCGGACGCCTCCTGCGGCAGCGCCGGCACGTCCTCACCGGCCGCGGTGACCGGCACCGCCGGCTCGTCCGAGTAGTTGGTGCCGATCACGAAGGCCACGACCATCGCGGCCAGGACCAGCGCGCCGAGGCCCGCCCCGACCAGCCAGGCCCGGGCGCGGTCGATCCCGCCCTCCGCCTCGGGTCCGGGTCCGGCTTCGGCGCGCCCGGGGGCGTCTTCGTTCTCGAGTTCAGTCATCGGTCATCCTCCTGTCACTCCGGGGGCAAACATCAGCGCCATCGCGACCGAGGTCAGCAGCACGGCCCAGCCGGCGACCCGGCCGAGCAGCGCGGCCGCGAGGCCGGTCACGAAGCCGAGCAGCACCATCACCAGGTGGTACGCGGCATGCAGGAAATCGTTGCCCGTCAGGTCCTGGTAGATCAGCGGGATCATCACGAGCAGCATCGCCACGGGTGCGATCAGGGCGACGGCGAGACCGCCGTTCACCCGTCCGGGGAAGCGCCGGAGCGCCGCGGGCGCCGATCCGGCGGCCGCTCCCAGCATCGCCCCGGCGAAGAACTGGACCGCGTGGGCGAGGTGGTGGAACTTGACCGACACCTCGGATGCCTCGTTGACCGGCGGGTAGAAGACGAACAGCGCCGCGACCCCCATCGCCACCGCCACGACCAGCCCCCAGTAGGTGCCGACCATCGGCCGGAACCCGCCGCCCGGGGCGGCCGGGGCCTCGACCGAGGCGCCGGCCGGCAGCGGCTCCCGCGCGGGCGCCTCGCCCCTCCCCGCCCATGCTTCCCGGCCCATCCGCACGAACTCGACGACCATCGTCAGGAAGCCGATCAGGAAGACGACCGCGAAGAGGCTGCCGACCAGGCTCCAGACCTCGGTGCCGTCCGGATGCCCGGCCCACCGCCGGGGCACGCCGAGCGCCCCGGAGAAGTACCAGGCGTAGACCAACCCGTACCCGCCGACCACCATCAGGCTCGGCGCGGCGATCGTGACCAGCCGGCTCGCGGTCCGGCCGCTGGCCCGCTCCAGGAGGTACGAGACCAGGGCCATCACCCACAGCCCGACCCCCATCATCAGGTAGTTGTGGAAGTGGGCCGGCACCCAGAGGGTGTTGTGGAAGTGGAAGTTGACCGGGATCGCCGAGTCGATCACCGCCCCGGCCCCGCCGATCGCCCACCCGGCGAAGCCGAGGAAGATCAGGATCGAGGTCAGGGTCCAGCGGTAGCGCGAGCCCCAGACCAGCATCATCGCGGTGTAGATCGTGACCACCGCGACCGGGAGCGCCGCAGCCGAGGACGCGACCAGGCCGACCACCTGGAAGGCGCCGGGCTGGACGAAGTCCATGTAGAGGTGATGGCCGTAGGCGGTGAGGACGAAGGCGATGGTGCCGAGCCACCCGATCACCAGCGGCTTCGAGGTCTTCCACTGCCGGCCGGCGTAGAGCGGCACCAGGACGTAGATCATCCCGGCCGCCAGGTAGATGATCAGGTTGGCGATGGTGTGGCCGAAGAAGTAGGTGAGGTTCTTCGCCCAGAGCGGGTCCAGGGTGATGGTGTCGTCGATCGTGTGATCGAGCAGCGCCACCAGGATGGTCATCCCGACCGCGCCGGCGATGATGCCCTGGAGCGAGACCGCGGTCGCCGCGATCGCCTGGGGCGGCGGCGGGGCATCGACCCGGCCGCGCAGCCAGGCCAGGCCGAGCGCGCCGCTGAGCCCTCCCCAGGTCTCGGTGACCGACTTCAGGGTGTCGATGCAGTAGATCGTGAAGCCGACGCCGACGAGCCCCATCCCGATCAGGAAGAGCACGGTCGACCAGGTCGGCCACATGCCGGCCGACTCGAACGGCAGCGGGTAGAGGAAGGTCCAGCCGGCCGCGAACCCGCCGAAGACGACCGCGACCAGCACCAGGACCACCCCGACGACGATCGCCGCGTAGGCGGCCATCGCCCGGCCGGCGTCGAGCCGCGGCACGATCGCCCGGACGACGTACCAGAGGCCGCCCATCATGGCCAGCAGGACGCCGGCCAGCATGCCGGACGCGTGCAGCGTCATCAGGCGGTAGAACCACTCGTCCGAGATCCCGATCGCGTCGGACTGGGTCAACCGCATCGCCAGGCCGAGCAGCGCCATCAGCAGGAACAGGGTCAGCCCGGTCGCGCCGAACAGCAGCCCGATCCGCCGCTGGTGGGCGCCCACCGGGGGGTCGATCGCGGCCGCGTCCGGATGGATGGTGGCGGCGGGCGCCGCCCCGGCCGTTCCGAGCGCGCTCACGGGGTCACCTCGAACTGCCGGATCATCCGGTGGTGGTCGAGGCCGCAGTACTCGAGGCAGGAGAAGGTGTAGGTCCCGGGCTCATCCAGCCTCAGGCTCAGCTGGTTGTGGTACTCGGGCATCGCCTGGACGTTCCCGATCAGCACGCCGCCCGGGTCGTACAGCCCGAGCCCGTGGTTGACGTCGCTCGAGGTGACGTCGAAGTCGACCAGGGTGCCGGCCGGCACCGAGTCCGGGGAGACGGTCCAGTTGAACTGGTAGCCGGACACCTTCACCCGGGTGGTCGGGCCGGCGCCCTCCCCGTAGGGCATGAAGGCGATCGAGAGCACCAGGCCGGTCCCGAGCAGCACCCCGAGGAAGGCCAGCCAGAACCGGCGCAGCCGGTATCCGGTGTCGGTGACCTCGGCGAAGTCGACGTTGCGGCGTGACTTCACCGCGACCGCCGAGAAGATCGCGACGAGGCATCCCGAGATCACGAGGAACCCGATCAGAACTGCCACCTGGAAACCGCCGAAGCTGAGGTCCATGCATCATCCCACTGTGTTTTTTCGGGCATGGCCGCGAGGCCGGCCCCGGACGAAACGGCGTGTCCGCGGCCGTGGCTCGGACACTGCGGCGAACGTAGCACCGTTTTACACAGCCGAAGTGGCTAATCCGTGCTTAGCCGCAGGAAACGGGTAGTTCCCCGCAACGGTTCAGGTCGTCGCCCGCGAGGCGGGGTCGCTCCTCGCGAGGTTGCGCTCGGAACGGCGCTGCATGATCAGGCTGGCGATCGCGATCAGCACCCCGGCGACGAAGATCATGGTGCCCATCACGAACACCTGCGGCGGTATCCCGACCCGGACCGCTCCCGCCACCCAGAGCGGGAAGGTGAGCGTCTGGCCGGCGACGAAGCTGGTGATTATGTAGTCGTCGATCGAGAGCGCGAAGGAGAGCAGGAAGGCCGAGAAGATCCCGGGCATGATCATCGGCAGGGTGATCTTCTGGAAGGCCACCAGGGGCGAGGCGCCGAGGTCCTGGGCCGCCTCCTCCAACGACTCGTCGTAGCCCGACACCCGGGCCTGCACCACGATGATCACGATCGCGATGTTGAAGGCGACGTGGGCGATCAGGATCGTGGTGATCCCCCGTGGGATCGAGAGGGCGATGAAGAAGCCGAGCAGCGAGGCGCCGACGACCACGGTCGGGGCGGTCAGGTTGGTGATCACGGTCAGGTCGATCAGGCCGCGGCCGCGGAACTTGCGCCGCGCCAGCGCCAGCGCCGCCGGGGTGCCCAGGGCGGTGGCGATGATCGAGCTGATGACGGCCACCTCGAGCGAGTGCCAGAGCGCCTGAGTCAGGTCGGCGACCTGGAAGACCTTGCCGTACCACTCGGTGGTGAACCCGTTCCAGGCGAAGGTCAGGCGCTGGTTCGGCGCCTTGTTGAAGGTGTAGACGATCATCACCGCGATCGGGATGAGCGTGTAGAGCATGACCACGGTCACGTAGACCGGCAGGACGAACCGGGACCACGGCCGGGACCGGACGGGCCGCGCGGAATCCGACCCCGGGCTGGCTCCCCGGCCGGCCATCAGGCGTACTCCTGGATGGTGCGCGTGCCGAACACCCAGGCGTAGATGAAGACGCACAGCATCAGCCCGAGCATCAGGATCAGCGAGAGCGCCGAGGCCACCGGGAAGTCGGCGTTCTGAACGTACTGCGTCTGGATGATGTTGCCGATCATGGTCGTGTTCGGGCCGCCCAGGATCTGGGCGCTGAGGAAGTCACCGACGTTGGTGATCCCGACCAGCAGGATCCCGGCGTAGATCCCGGGCGCCGAGAGCGGCAGGATCACCCGCCGGAACTGCTCGTACCCCGAGGCGTAGAGGTCCCCCGCCGCCTCGACCAGGTCGCGGTCGATCTTCTCGATCGCGACGTAGATCGGCAGGGCCATCCAGGGCAGGGCGTCGTAGGTGAGGCCGGTGATCACCGCGGTCGGGGTCGAGAGGACGTGGGCGTTCTCCCCGACCAGCCCGACGCTCTTCAGGGTGCCGATCACCAGCCCGTCGTCGGCGAGGATGAACTGCCAGGTGAGGATGCGGATGATGAAGCTGACCAGGAACGGCAGCAGCAGGAGGAAGAGGAACAGCGACTTGCGCCGGCCGCCGTGGAACGCGATCCAGTAGGCGACCGGGTACATCGCCACCAGCGCGATGAAGGTCGAGATCCCGCCGTACAGGAAGGAACGCAGGATCTGCGGCGAGTACTGGTCGATCGCGTCGGGGAAGACCGAGAAGTTCCAGGTCAGGTCCCAGCCCGCGATCGAGTTCCCGGTCATCAGCGAGATCGAGGCGATCGAGATCAGCGGGACGACGAAGAAGATGCCCAGCCACAGCATCGCCGGGCCGGTCTGCAGGTAGGGCACCAGACGGGATCTCATCGCCGCTCCTTCACGACTGGATGATCGGGTCGAAGAGGCCGACCCACTGGGTGTGGGCCTCGAGGGTCTCGGTCAGCGGGTACTCCTTGAGCCGGGCGATGTCTTCGTCCGAGGGGAAGATCAGCGGGCTCTCGGCGACGTCCGGGTCGTCGAGCTCATTCGCGATGATCGGCTTGGCCGCGGGCACCGGGCACATGTAGTTGACCCAGTCCTCGATCAGGGCCTGGATGTCCGGCCGGTAGTAGAAGTTGATCCACTCGATCGCGTCGACCGGGTTGGCCGCGTGGAGCGGGATCACCGAGTTGTCCCGCCACAGGACCGCCCCCTCCTTCGGGATCACGAACTTGAGGTTGGGGTAGCCGGAGTTCTGGGACTGGAAGATGTCCCCGGAGTAGGCCTGGGAGACGATCAGGTCCCCGTCCTGGAGCGCCTTGATGTACCCGTTGTCGTAGTACTGGCGGACGAGCCCGTCGTCGCGCTGCTTGGTCAGCAGGGCGGCCGCCTTCTTCCAGTCGGCGTAGGTCGAGGTCTCGGGGTCGATCCCGAGGGCGAGCAGCCCGGCGGTGCCCAGCTCGTCGGGGTCGCTGAGCATGCCGATCTTGCCCTTGTACTTGGGGTCGAACAGCGCCTCGATGCTGTCGATCGGCTCGTCCACCTGGTTCGCGTCGTAGGCGATCGCGGTCGCGCCGGCCTGCCACACGGCGCAGTAGGTGAGGTCCGGGTCGTAGGTGAGGTCGGTGGCGATCTTGCCCGCGTGCTTCTTGAAGTTCGGCAGGCGGGAGTGGTCCAGGGGGATCAGCCACCGGTTCGCCATCAGCTGGGTCAGCTGCCATCCGTTGGAGATCACGATCAGGTCGTACCCGATCGACTCCTTGGCCTGGAGCACCGGGCTGATCTGGGAGAAGAAGGCGGCGTTGTCCTGGATCACGGGCCGGTACGCCACCTTGGTCCCGGTCTCCTTCTGGAACTTCTCCAGGGAAGGGTGCCGGCCCCCCTCGGTGTCGATGTAGAGCGGCCAGTTGGCGAAGTTCATCTGGCCGTTCTGCTGCTGGTCCTTCCACCAGGCGGGCCAGTCGAAGTCGGCCGGCGCACCGGTGTCCCTGGTCCCCGGCAGGCCGCAGGCGACGATCAGCTGGGCGAGGCCGATCGTGGCGAAGGCCCCGGCCGCTCCCCGCACGAACTGACGACGCGAGAGCCTGGGCTGGGTGAAGCCCCGGATCCAAGCGGGATCCCTCTCCGCTCCTCTGGCCTCCTCGTGCGCCATTGGATCACCATACTCCCCTCGGAAGCGGCAGACAAATGCCGCAATTTCGGAGTTTTCCCTTGTCCGGGATCCGTTCGTATGCGAACATATGTTCGTATATGTTCGTTTGCGTCCTACTTCCCCTCCTCGATCTCCGCGCCGCCCTCGGCGACGCCCGAAACCGGCTCAGGGAGCCGATCGCCCTGGCTCCCCAGCACGATGGCGCCCGCTTGATCGGCGAGGTCTCCCCCGCCGCCCACGCCTTCGGGGTGCGACCCGGCATGGGCCTGGGCGAGGCGGCGGACCTCTGCCCCGAGCTGGATCTGATCACCCCCGACCCGACCCGGGCCGAGGCCATCCACGAAGCGATGCTCCGCCGGCTCGAAGGGATCGGCGCCGAGGTCGAGTCGGACCGTCCCGGCGAGGCGTTCTTCGCCGCCGACGAGATCGAGCGCCTCCACGGCGGGCTGGACGGCGTCCTCGATGCCGCCCGGCGCCGGCTCGGCCCGAACCCGCTCATGGCGGCCGCCCCGACCCGCCTGTCCGCTTTCGCCGCCGCGCACGGGAGCGGCCCCGGACCGGCCCTCGTCGTCCCGCCGGAACAGCTCGAGGCCCGCCTGGCGGGCCTGCCGGTCACGACCCTGATCGGGCGGCTCGGGATCACGGTCGACCGCGAGCGGGAGCTGCTCCGCTCGATGCGCCGGCTCGGCCTGAACCAGCTGGGAGACCTGGCCACGCTCTCCCGCGACGACGTCGCCGACCGGTTCGGCCCACCCGGCACCCGGGCGCGCGAGCTCGCCCTCGGGATCGAGGGACCGATCCGGCCGCGGACGCCGCACGAGCAGATCGCCGAGGAGGTCGAGCTGCCGGAGGCCGCGGCGGGGAACCACCTCCAGGGCGGACTGACCATCCTCTGCGACCGGCTCGCCGGCCGGCTCGAGACGACCGGCCTGACCGCCCGCACCCTCAGGCTCGAGGCCAGGCTGGCCGGCGGCGGCAGCTGGACCCGGGAGACATCCCCCCGCCGCCCGACCGCCTCCTCCCGGCTGATGCGGATGATCCTCACCCCGGCGCTCGAGCAGCTGCCCCGCCCCGCCGAGAGCCTGCGGCTCCGGGTGACGGCGTGGGGGCCCTCCGTCCCCGAGCAGCTCGAGATCGCCCACCGACCGGAGCAGACCCGCCGGGGGCGGCTGGACGAAGCCGCCCGCCAGGTGCGGGCCGCGGTCGGCGAGGCCGGCCTGATGCGGGTCCTCGACGCCGAGTCCGACTCCCGCCTGCCCGAGCGCCGGATGCTCCTCACCCCCTACCTCTCCGAATGAGCCTCTCGTCATGAATCCCCTGAGCGACACCGGATCCGGAGCCGTCACCCGCCTCTACCGGCCGCGACCGGTCGAGGTCGCCGCCGACTCCCTGGGCGCCCCGGTCCAGGTCAACGACACCGACGTGGTCGCGATCCGCGAGGAGTGGATCGTCGAGGACGGCTGGTGGACCGCCGCCCCGATCCGACGGTGGTACTTCGAGCTGGTCCTGATCGACGGCCGCGACCTCACCGTCTTCCGTTCCTTTCCCTCCGAGCAGTGGTTCGCCCAACGGGCCTGATGGCCCCCACCGCCCCCTACGTCGAGCTCCACTCCCACTCCACCTTCTCCTTCCTGGACGGAGCCTCCTCCCCGGCCGAGCTCGCCACCCGGGCGGCCGAGCTGGGCTATCCCGCCCTCGCCCTGACCGACCACGACGGCATCTGGGGGTCGATGGAGTTCGCCGTCGCCGCCAAGGGGGTCGGGCTCCGCCCGCTCACCGGGGCCGAGCTGACCGTGGGCCTGGAGGGCCGCCGCTTCCACCTCACCCTCCTGGTCGAGAACGGGACCGGGTACCGCAACCTCTGCCGACTGCTGACCGCGGCCCACGCCCATACCCGCGACGCCCCGGACCGCCGGGCCGCCGCCCCGTACCTGCCGCTCGACTCCCTGCCCGGCCGGACCGAGGGGCTGATCTGCCTCAGCGGCTGCGCCGGCAACGGCCTGGTCCCCTCGGCCTGGGCCGACGGCGATCCCGGCCGGGGCGGGTCCCTGGCCCGGTTCCTGCGCGAATGGTTCGGCCCGGAGAGCTTCCGGATCGAGCTGCAGCGCCCCTGGTGGCGGCACGACCGGGCCCGCAACCGGTGGCTGGAGCAGCTGGCCCGCAAGCTCGGGGTCCCGACCGTCGCCACCGGCAACGTCCACAGCCACGACCGCGGCCGCATCCACCTGCAGGACGCCCTGGTGGCGGTGCGGGTCGGCACCGGCCTGGCCGCCTCGGAGCCGTGGCGCCGGGGCAACTCAACCTCCGTCCTGGCCTCGCCCGCCCAGATGGCGACCCGGTTCAAGCGGCATCCGGAGGCGGTGGCCGAGACGGTCAGGATCGCCGAGCGCCTCGAGTTCGACCTCGAGCAGGAGCTCGGCTACCGCTACCCCCAGGCCGACGACCCCGGGACCGACCGGACCCTGGCCGAGATCTGCCGGCAGCGCCTGGCCGAGCGGTATCGGGGCAGCCCGCTGGCCGGCGAGGCCGAGTCCCGTCTGGAGAACGAGCTGCGGGTCATCCGCGGGCTCGGCCTCTCCGGCTTCTTCCTGCTCCACCA
>JBEBTS010000058.1:0-12163 GCA_040393665.1 Conexibacter woesei | reverse complement strand
GCCCTAGTTCTTGAAGTAGGCGGCGTTCTTCTCCGCGAAGTGCGCCCACTCGGCCGGGAGCTGGTCCTCGGCGAAGCACGCGTCCACCGGGCAGGCCTCGACGCAGGCGTCGCAGTCGATGCACTCGTCAGGGTCGATGTAGAGCATCTCGGCCGCTTCGTAGCCGGGTTCGTCCGGGGTCGGGTGGATGCAGTCGACCGGACAGACCTCAACGCAAGAGTTGTCCTTGGTTCCGATGCACGGCTCTGCGATGACGTAGCTCATGTGAAAGAGGCTCCTGAATATCTATTGACCAGGGCGGCGGTCCAACCCGCGACCCGAGAACGCCGAATGTTAGAGGTTGTGTCCGGATCGAGGCTTGTTTAGGCAAGCCAAAGCGCGATTACAAGCGGGTTTCTGGCGAACACGGCGTTCTCAATACACTCCGTGCCGATGATTCTTCTCACCGGCGCCACCGGTTCGATCGGTTCCCGTCTCCTCCCCCGGCTGCTGGCCGCCGGCGAGGAGGTCCGGTGCCTGGTCCGCGAGCCGCGCCGGCTGGGCGACCACCGGGTCGACGTCCAGATCACCATGGGCGACCTGCGGGAGCTCTCGGATCCGTACATGCTGCGCCAGGCGATGCGGGGCGTCGACACGGTGATCCACCTGGCCGCCTCGATCCGCGACCAGCCGCCCCACCCGGTCGAGGAGCTGAACGGGCTGGCGACGGTGCGGCTGCTCGAAGCGGCGGAGCGCACCGGGGTCAACCGGTTCGTGTTCTTCAGCGCCCTGAACGCCAGCTCGGTCCAACGCACCCGGTTCTTCCGGGCGAAGTGGGTCGCCGAGCAGGCCGTGCTCGACTCGTCGCTCGCGACGACGATCTTCCGTCCTTCGATCGTGTTCGACCACTCCGACCCGTGGATCACCCTGATGCGCCGGTTCTCCTTCCTGCCGGTGATGCCGGTCTCCGGCGACGGCCGCTCCCGGTATCAGCCGATCTGGGCGGATGACGTCGCCCGCGCGGTCGAGGCCTCCTTCGAGGACGACGGCTCCGATCAGGACCGGGTCCTGGACCTCGCCGGCCCGGAGACGATGACCTACGACCAGATGTCGGAGCTGGTGGCGCGCCTCTCCGGAAGGCCCCGCCCGCTGCTCCACGTCCCGTTGCCGCTGGTCCACCTGGGGTTGACCGCGCTCCACCGGATCTTCGGCGAGAACGTGTTCGCCACCTGGCAGGAGGCGGAGCTGATGCGGGTCTCGATGGTCTCCCCGAACGGGACCCGGGACGTCGAGTCGCTCGGGGTCGCCCCCCGGACGATGGCGGACGTCCTGTCGGATCCCGCTTGATCCCCGGCACCGCAACTCCGGGCGGGCCGCCCGTTTCCAACCGTATGCGCAACTTTGCCCGGACGGCGCTCGCCCTGGTCGCTGCCGCCACGCTCCTGACCGTCGTCGTGCCCGCCGCCTCCGGGGCGGTGCTCGGGCCGAGCAAGGGCAGGGTCTTCACCGGGGTCAGCGACGACGGCACGGTCACCGGGTTCCGCGACTTCGAGGCCCGGGTCGGCAAGCACCCGGCGGTCCTCCAGACCTTCCATCCGTGGGGCAACGGGCTCGACCGCGCCTTCGATCGGTGGCGCGCCCTCGGGGTCCGGCCGATGCTCCACATGTCGACCGCCGACGATGACACCCGGGCCGAGCTGATCACCCCGCGGCAGATCGCGCTCGGCCTCGGCGACGACTACCTGCTGCGGATCAACGAGTTCTTCGACCGCAAGAAGCTGCGGGCCTACATCCGGCCGCTGGGGGAGCCGAACCGGTGCCTGAACCCGTACTCCGCGGTGACCTGCGACGGCCGGCAGAAGGGCGGCGACCACAGGACCCTCTGGTACAAGCGGGCCTTCCGCCGGATCGCGGTGATCGTGCGGGGAGGCCTCCCCACCGCCCGGATCGACCGCAAGCTGCAGCGGCTCTCGATGCCGCCGGTGAACTACGGCGGCGCCCCGCGGCCCGCCGCGCTGCCGGCGGCGCCGGTCTCCCTGGTCTGGAGCCCGCTGCCGGCGGGCTCGCCCAAGGCGAAGGGGAACTGGCCGGGCGACTACTGGCCGGGGACGAACTTCGTCGACTGGGCCGGGACCGACTTCTACTCCGAGTACCCCCACTGGAAGGACCTCAACAAGTTCTTCCGGGGCAAGCGATGGAAGCGGAAGCCGGTCGCGCTGACCGAGTTCGGGGTCGCCGGGCGTGACCAGTTGACCTTCCACCGCAAGCTCTTCACCTGGATCAAGAAGCGGCCCCGGGTCCGGATGACCGTCTACTACCGGGGCTTCGGGGCCGGCGACGCCACCCCGGCCAACCGGTACGACCCGATGCTCTACCCGGACGCGATCCGGGTCCTGCGCAACCGGTGGCGGGACGGACGGTACGTCCCCTTCGCCTACGCCCACGCCGGCACCAGGCTGATCGCTCCCTGATCCGCGTCGGAACGGGCGGGAGCGAAGGCCGGCCGGCCTAGCCGGCGAGGTACGCCGCGACCGCGGCCGCGTCCTCCTCCAGCGCCCGCTCCACGTTGCGGTCGAGCGGGGCGAAGGGATCGAGCTCGACCGCGCCGGCCGCGGACCTCCAGATGCCGGCGACCCGGCCGTCGACGAGGATGGTCGACCGGAAGAGCCCGTTGACGGTGACCACGGACCGTTCCTCCTCGCCCGGGATCAGGAAGCCGCGGTCGGGCCAGCCGTGGAGCACCGGGTCGAACGGGCCCAGCAACCGGGGCGGGGGCAGCTCCGGGTCGGATTCCGGGCCGTCGGCGCGCAGCCGGACCAGCCCTCCCGGCAGCTCCTCGAGCCGGCCGCCGATCGCGGCCAGCCCGCGGCGGGCCTGGGTCAGGGTGATCCCCGCCCAGTAGGCGAGGTCCCGGTCCGAGGCCGGCCCGTGCCCCGTGAGGTACCGGCGGGCCAGCTCGGCCAAGGCCGCGTCGGGGTCCACCTCGGGCTGCGGCCCGAGCCAGTCGTCGGCGAGGACGAAGGCCTGCTCCCCGCCGCTCATCGGTCCCCGGACGATCGAGCCGCGCAGGGTGGCGAACAGGAGGATGTGGATCAGCGCCTGGCCGGCGGTCGGGATCCCGGAGGAGTCGAGCCGTTCCCGCAGCCCGGCCCTAGTCAGCGGACCCTCGGACGCCAGCCACCCGGCGACCAGCTCCGCGCCGCGCTCCGCCTGGGCCGGCGTGACGCCCTCCTGCTCCAGCCGCCGTGCGTTCGCGGTCACCTGGCGGGGCGCGGTGAGGGCGTGGAGCCACGGGTAGTCCTCGCTCCGGACCAGGTGGAGGGTGCCGCGGTTGAGCCAGGAGACGACCAGGGAGCGATCCTCGGTCAGCGCCCGGTCGAGGTCGGCGACGGTCAGGCCGCGGGTGCGGGCGCGCACCGCGAGACGGAAGCCGCGACGGTCCTGCGCCTGCACCGCGAGGATCCGCCCGACCGCCTCCTCGGGCGAGTCGAAGCCGGGCCCGGAGAGGCCCTGGGCCTCCAGCCGAGCCGCCAGCGGGGCGATGCTCAAGCCCGGCCGCCGTGTCCCGCCGCGGCGGCGTCGACCGCCGCCCGCTCGGTCGGCCCGAGCCGGACCGGCACGTCCAGCTCCAGCGGATCGGCCTCGAAAGACGGGGCGAGACCGGCGATCGCCTCGATCACCGCGAGGGTGCAGAACGGCATGTGATCGAGGCTGTACCCACCCTCCTGGAAGGCGACCAGCCGTCCCTCGCACAGCTCTTCGGCCAGTCCCCGGACGCGGGCGGCGATGCTCCGGAAGCCCTCGGTGGTGACGCTCATCCGGCCGAGCGGATCCCCGGCGGCGGGATCCTGACCCGCGGAGACGAGGATCAGGTCGGGCGCGAACGCGCGGAGCGCCGGCGCCACGACCCGGTCGAACGCGTACCGATAGCCGTCGTCGCCGGTCCCGGCCGGCAGCGGCACGTTCACGGTGGCCCCCTCCCCCGCGTCGCGGCCGGTCTGCTCGACCCGGCCGTCTCCCGGCGGGTACAGGTCCTGTTGGTGGAGGGAAATAAACAGGACGGTGGGGTCCGCGTAGAAGACGTCCTGGGTCCCGTTGCCGTGATGGACGTCCCAGTCGACGATCGCGACTCGACCGAGCCCGCGCTCCTGGGCGCGGCGGGCGGCGATCGCCACCGGGTTGAACAGGCAGAAGCCCATCGGGAGGTCGGCGGAGGAGTGGTGGCCGGGTGGCCGCAGGCAGGCGTAGGCGTTCGCGATCCGGTCGTCGATCACCGCGTCGACGCATTCGAGCGCCCCGCCCACCGCGAGCAGGGTCGCCTCCCAGCTGCCCTCGCCGGCGCGGGCCTCGGGTCCGATCCAGGTCAGCTCGCCGCGGGACCCGTCGCGGATCTTCTCGATCATCGCCGGGGCGTGGACCAGGGCGATCTCGGCCTCGGTCGCCTCCCGGGCCGGGATCCGCTCCAGCTCCCCGAGCGTCCCGGAGGCCTCGAGCACCCGGAGCACCCGCTCCATGCGCTCGGGACGCTCGACGTGGGCGACCTCCAGCCAGCTCTCGGCACGCGGGTCGAGCACCATCGAGCCGTTCTCGTGGGCGAGGCAGCGCTCGTCCCAGCAGAACCCGGTGCGCCGACCCGCGGCGCGGCCCTGCGGCGCCGGATGCGACGACGCAGGCTGCGGCGACGCTGACTTGACTGGCGACGCTCCCTCCATCGGCTCACCGTAAGCCAAATCAGCCCCGGAGGCAAGATCCCCAAACGGAATCGCCGGGGCGATCGCTCACGCTGTGCTTGAGCGATCGCCCCAGCGAACAGAGGAGCCTCCCCCGGCGAACGGAGGGGCCTCCCCCGGTGGGCGGAGGGGCCTCCCCCGGTGGGCGGAGGGGCCTCCCCGGCGGAAGGAGGGGCTCCCCGGCGATCGGAGGGGGCTCCCCGGTGGGCGGGCCCTGCAACGGAAAGGCCCGGCGGATCGCCGGGCCTTTCCCGCCGTGGGCCGCGAGGCCCCGGCACAACCATCGGAAGATGGCTGCTTACATCATGCCGCCCATTCCGCCCATGTCGGGCATCGCGGGCATGCCGGCGCCACCTTCCTCGGCGGGCTCGGCGATGATCGCCTCGGTCACCAGGATGTTCTTGGCGATCGACGCGGCGTTCTGGAGCGCGGAGCGGGTGACGACGGTCGGGTCGAGCACGCCGGCCTTGACCATGTCGCCGTACTCGCCGGACGCGGCGTTGAGGCCCTCGCCCTGCTTGAGCTCGCGGACCTTGTTGACCACGACCGAGCCCTCGAGGCCCGAGTTCTCGGCGATCTGCCGGACCGGCTCCTCGAGCGCGCGATGGACGATCGTCGCACCGGTGCGCTCGTCGGCGTCCTCGATCTGATCGACGTCCAGAGCGGACTGGGCGTTGAGGAGGGCGACACCGCCACCGGGGACGATGCCCTCTTCCAGAGCCGCGCGGGCAGCCTGGAGAGCGTCCTCGACGCGATGCTTCTTCTCCTTCATCTCGGTCTCGGTGGCAGCGCCGACCTTGACCACGGCGACGCCGCCGGCCAGCTTGGCGAGGCGCTCCTGGAGCTTCTCGCGATCGAACTCGGAATCGGTGTTCTCGATCTCCGACTTGATCTGCTTGATCCGGCCCTTGATGGCCTCCGCGTCACCGGCACCGTCGATGATGGTGGTGGTGTCCTTGGAGACGACGACGCGACGGGCCTGGCCGAGCTGGGTCAGCTGGGTGTTCTCCAGCTTGAGGCCCATCTCCTCGGTGATGACCTCGCCACCGGTCAGGATGCCGATGTCCTCGAGCATCCGCTTGCGGCGGTCGCCGAAGCCCGGAGCCTTGACCGCGACGCCGGTGAAGGTGCCGCGCAGCTTGTTGACGACCAGGGTCGCGAGGCACTCCCCCTCGACGTCCTCGGCCACGATCAGCAGCGACTTGCCGCCCTGCATGACCTGCTCCAGCACCGGCAGCACGTCGCGGACGGAACCGATCTTCTGGTTGGCGATCAGGATGTACGGGTCCTCGAGGACGGCTTCCATCCGGTCCTGGTCGGTGACCATGTACGGCGAGATGTAGCCCTTGTCGAACTGCATGCCCTCGGTGAAGTCGAGCTCCATGCCGAAGGTCTGGCCCTCTTCGACGTTGACCACGCCGTCCTTGCCGACCTTCTCGATCGCGTCGGCGATGATGTTGCCGATCTCGTCGTCGGCAGCCGAGATGGCGGCGACGCGGGCGATCTGGTCCTTGCCGTTGATCTCGGCGGACTGGTTGCTGCGCAGGTTCTCGACGACCGTGTCGACGGCCTTCTCGATGCCGCGGCGCAGAGCCAGCGGGTTGGCGCCGGCGGCCACGTTCTTGAGGCCCTGGCGGACGATGATCTGGGCGAGCAGGGTGGCGGTGGTGGTGCCGTCGCCGGCGACGTCGTTGGTGGCCGTCGCGACCTCGCGCACCAGCTGGGCGCCCTGGTTCTCGAAGACGTCCTCGACCTCGATCTCGCGGGCGATGGTGACGCCGTCGTTGGTGATGGTCGGGGCGCCGAACTTCTTGTCGAGAACGACGTAGCGACCCTTCGGGCCGAGGGTGACCTTGACTGCGTCGGCTACGGCGTCAACGCCGGCCTGCAGGGCCCCACGGGCTTCTTCTGCGAACTTCAGCTCTTTGTGAGCCATATCTTTCCTTTACCTCCTGGAAGTCTGGGTGAGAGAGTGGTTACTGGACCTTGGCGAGGATGTCCGACTCGCGCAGGACGAGCAGGTCGTCGCCCTCGACGGTGATGTCGGTTCCGCCGTACTTGGAGTAGAGGACCTCGTCGCCCTCGGCCACGTCGAGCGGGCGGCGCGAGCCGTCCTCGGCGATGGCGCCGTCGCCGACGGCCACGACCGTGCCCTTCTGCGGCTTCTCCTTGGCAGTCTCCGGCAGGACGAGCCCACTGGCCGTGGTCTCTTCTTCCTCTACCGGCTTGACGATCAGCCGGTCCCCGAGGGGCTTCAGCTTCATTCGTTTACCTCCGTTGGTGTCGATTGCTGGGGTCGATGCTCAGCTTCAGCGGCGGCGGGAACTATCCGGCCGCCCGTTTTGGCACTCTCGACATGAGAGTGCCAACCAGAGGAACCTTACAGGTTCGGAGGCGTCGGGTCGTGAACAAGTGGAAGAAATCTGAGCCGTCGCGACTCAGGACCGCGACGACTCAGGCGGCCTGGGCGGAAAAGCCCCGCAAATCGCAGCCGAGGTGCTCTGCAAGTCCCTTTGCGCCGCGTTCCATCACGTGGTCGTGGCTGGAGACGAAGATCGGCCGGGCGACCGGCGCGAGCACTTCCATCCACCGCCGGTTCGCGCGGACGTCCCAGTCGAACTCGACCTCGGTCCAGACGCTCCCGGAGGCGTCGGCCGCCGGGTCGAGCGGTCGCAGGCGCCAGCTGCCCTCCCCGACCACGTCGCCGGAGGCGACTCCCCGGAGGAACTCGGGGTGGGACCGCTCGACCGCCTCGATCGTGATGCGGAGCGAGTAGCCGACCGGGCCGCGCCAGACGGAGGTCGCCTTCTGGCCGAGCCCGTCCGGACCGCCGTGGATGGTCTCGATCACCTGGTCCAGCCCCGGCCACCATCGCGGCCAGGTGTGGAAGTCCACCAGCTCGTCCCAGACCCGTTCCCGGGCACAGCCCAGCTCCCAACGGGAGCGGAAGTGAAATGCCGCCGGGCCGCCTGCCCCGGCCGGCCCCGCCATCAGTTGGGCGAGGGCATGTTGCCGAACCCGAGGCCGGGCTCGACCACCTGCGAGAAGTGGACCACCGTGACCTCGTCGTCGAGCCCGATCGGCCGGTCGTAGATCTTCTCGAGGAAGTCCCGGGTCTCCTCGACCCGCCGGAACTCCGGGTTGTCCCGCTCGACGTCGCGCGGGGACAGCTCCGAGAGGCGCTTGACCTCGACCTCGTCGATCACCGCGGAGAAGATCTTCTCCCGTCGGGAGTGCCGAGAGCCGACCGTGACCCACACGATCTGGCTGCGCTGGTACTTGGACGACTTGTCCCCGAGCCGGATCGTCGCCGTCTTCCGGCCACGCTTCAGCTGGTCCACGAACAGCGGCGAGTAGAAGTTCAAGGCGAAGAGTCCGGAGGACATGTCGGCCTAGAATATGTAGTTGCCGAGCTTCGCGGGTTCCAGGATCGTCACCTGGCCGCGTCCGGCACGGACCACGCCGGACCGTTCGAGGTCGGCCAGGAAGCGGCTGACGCTCTCACGCGAGGTTCCGGCGAGCTGGGCGAGGTCGGCCTGGTTCATCCGGATGGTGATCTCACGGTCGCCGTCGCCCGCCTCCTCGTCCACCATCTGGGAGAGCACGCCGGCCACCCGGGACGGGACGGTCTGGAACGACTGCCGCGAGATCCGCTCGTTGGCGGCGCGGAGCCGCCGGGTGAGGGCGGCCACCATCTTCACGGTGATGTCGGGGTGGCGCTTGAGCAGGGCGCGGACGTCCTTGGCCGGGAGGGCCAGCAGCTCACCCTCGCCGCCGAGGGTCTCGACCGAGGCCGATCGCACCTCCCCGTCGAGCATCGCCAGCTCGCCGACGATGTCGCCGGGACCGAGCGTGGCCAGGGTGATCGCCCGGCCGTCGGGGTGCTCGCGGGTCACCCGGAAGGTGCCCTCGCGGACTATGTAGCAGGCGTCGGAATGGTCGCCCTCGTGGAAGACCCGGGAGCCCTCGGGGAAGGTCCGGGGCACGGCGACGCGGGAGAACCGCTCCAGTTCGTCCTCATCCAACTCCGCGAACAGCGGAACGCTGCGCAGGAGTTCCACCACGCTGTCCTCGACCAAGGCCACGACCACGAGTATTTCGCAGAATCACCCAAAAGCCAAATCCGCCTCCGGTTTCGGCCTCCGATCAGCGCTGGCAGGCGGGGCACCAGTAGGTGGTGCGGGCGTCGGCGCCCTGGGGGGCCGAACGGAGCTCGGCCCGGCCGCAGCGGGGGCAGGGCCGGCCGGCGCGGCGGTAGACCCGCCCGGGCCTTCGTCCGGTCTCGACCGCCTCCAGCATCTGCCGCCGGGCGGCCCCGACCACGGCCGCCGCCTCCTCGCGGGAGAGCGATCCGGCCGGGCGGAACGGGTCCACCTCCGCCTCGAAGCAGGCCTCGGACTTGAAGATGTTGCCGATGCCGGCCAGCAGCCGCTGGTCGAGCAGGGCCACCCCGATCTGCTCCGGGCTCGCTTCCAGCCGGGCCGCCCCGCCCTCCGGATCGAAGTCGCGGTCGAGCACGTCGGGGCCGAGGCTCGCCAGCCGCCGATCCCGGGCCAAGGCGGCGGTCGAGGCCAGCCGCAGGGTCGGGCCGCCGAACTGCGCCACCCGCCGGTCGCCGAGGTCGAGCAGGAGCCAGGCCGCGTGGTCCGGGCGGCCGAACGGGCTGCCGGGGGACTCGGACCGCCAGGACCCGTTCATGCCCAGGTGCGAGTGCAGCGAGAGGCCCTGGTCGAAGTGGATCAGCAGGTGCTTGCCGCGGGCCTCGACCCGTTCGGCGACCCGCCCCTCCAGGGCCTTCACGGTGCTACCCGGGCCGCGCCGGAGCGGGCTTCGCGGCGAGGGCGCGGCCGCCGAGGAGATCGGTCGCCCGACCAGGGTGGGGCCGATCCACCGGGCGAGGCGCCGGATCGAGTCGCCCTCGGCCACGGTCAGGCGGGGGCGGTGAGGTGGCGGGGCTGGCGGCCGAATCCGGCCGCGGTGAGCAGGGCCTCGGACGGGGTGCCGAGGATCGGCTCGCCGTCGATCTTCTCCAGCTTGAGCGGGCCGATCCTGCCGGCGGCGGCCTCCGCGAACAGGGCCTCGAAGGCGGCGGTCAGCTCCCGGTCCTCGAGGGCGGGGTCGAGCCGGAGGATGCCCTTGCCGCCGCGCTCCACGTAGAGCAGGGGCCGGCCGGCCCGGGCGATCACCCAGGCGCCGCCGGTGCGGGCCGGGCGGCGGCGTCCCTCCAGCTTCGGCCAGGGCAGGGCCGCCCCCCAGGGGCAAGCCGGGTCGGTCGCGGCGAGCACGGTGATGTCGTCGCCCGGATCGGGGCCGGCGGGCGGCAGCGAACGCAGCCGCTCGACCGCCCCGGACAGCGCGAACTGCGCTCCGCCCAGGCCTTCGACGAAGTAGCCCCGGCGGGCGGTCCCCAGCACCTCCAGGTTGGAGAGCTCGGGGTACAGGGTGGAGAAGCCGCCGGGGACGCCCTCGGCCAGCGCCATCTCGCGGGTGAGGATGCCGTACCGCTCCAGCATCAGCTCGGCCTGCGCCCGCAGCCTCGGCCCGATCGGCGGTGCGCCCGCGAACAGGGGCGCCGTCAGCGACCACCGTCCCTGGACGGTGGGGCCGGTCGCCGCCCGGCGGCGGGAGAACCGGCGCCCGCCCGGCTCGTAGGTGGGGACCGAGCGCAGCCGCGGAGCCCGCAGCGGCGCGAACGAGTCGTTGGTGATCTCCCCGCCGAAGGCGAGATCCCACAGGGCCGAATGCAGCTCCGCCGCCGGGAAGCCCAGCTCCTGGGCGAGGTCGATCCAGAAGGCCGGCCCGGCGGCGAGTCGTTCCCGGATCGCGTCGTGGACCTCGCCCTCGGGCGGGTTCAGCTTGGCGTTGGCCGGCGGCGGGCCGGCCAACCGCACGTCCTCCCGGAAGTAGAGCGCGACCCGGCCGTCGGTGCGCCCGACCGCGCCGGCCCCGATCCAGACGACCTCGCCCGAGGTGCAGAGCTCGTCCAGCCAGACCGGGCTGTAGGAGCCGAGGCGGCGCGGGAGCACGTCCCGCTCCCAGACCGACTGGGTCAGGGCGACGCCCTGGAGCGACACCAGGATCTCCCGCAGGCGATCGGTCCCGCCCTTGGCCCCGGGCCCCGGTCGCCGGCCGGGATCCCGCGGCGCCCGGTCGGCGCCCTGCCACGAGACCAGGAACCGGGCGTAGGCGGCGCCGTCGGCCGGCTCGACCTCCTGCCGCAGCCGGGCGAGGCTGGCCCGACGGACCCGGCGCAGCACGTCGGCCTCGCACCACTCCCGCTCGGTCCCTCCGGGCAGGATCTCGCCCCGGACGACCGTTCCGTCCCGCTCCAGCTCCTTCAGCGCCGAGGTCGGGTCGACCCCGTACCGGTCCCGCAGCCGGGCGGTCGTGAAGGGGCCGTGGGTCCGGGCGTAGCGGGCGAACAGGGTCGCCATCGGCTCGTCCCGCTCCTCGAGGAAGCCGGCCGGGAGGCCGGAGGGCGGCACGACCCCGAGCGCGTCCCGGTACAGACCGGCGTCCTCGGCGGCGATGAACCGCTCCTCGCCGTTGATCCGGACCGCCGCCACCCGCCGCTCCCGGACCAGGTTCTCCAGCATCGAGCCGGCCGAGTAGCCCTCCGCGACCCGGGCCTCCGCCTCGGCCGCGGTCAGGTCGCCGATCCGACGGAGGATCTGCTGGAGCCCGTCCCGATCGGTCGCCCGACCGTGATCGGTCAAATGCTGCAGCGAGCGCTCGACCTCCTCCAGGGCGTCGGGCTCGATCAGCTCCCGCAGCTCGTCCTGGCCGAGCAGCTCGCGCAGCAGCTCCCGGTCGAGCGAGAGCGCGGTCGCCCGTCGCTCCGCGTTGGGCGTGTCGCCCTCGTACATGTAGGTGGCGACGTAGTCGAAGAGCAGCGACGAGGCGAAGGGCGACGCGGTCGGGGTCTCGACCTCGACCAGCGAGATCTCCCGGGAGTGGATGCCGCGCAGCAGCCGGTCGAGCGCCGGCAGGTCGAAGACGTCCTGCAGGCATTCCCGGTAGGTCTCCAGCGTGACCGGGAACCGGGGGAAGTCCTGAGCGACCTCCAGTAGGCTCTGCGCCTTGAGCCGCTGCTGCCAGAGCGGGGTCCGCCGGCCGGGGTAGGCCCGGGGGATCAGCAGCGAGCGGCCGGCGTTCTCGCGGAAGCGGGCGCCGAACAGGGCCGAGGTGCCGAGCTCGCGCACGACCAGGTCCTCCAGCTCGTCCGGCTCGATCAGGACGAGGTCGGCCGAGGGCGGCTCGTCGGCGTCGGGCAGGTGGACCGCGATGCCGTCGTCGGAGTGGATCGCGTCGGCCTCCAGCCCGTGCTCGTCGCGTAGCCGCCGGGCGATCGCCATGCCCCAGGCGGCGTGCACCCGGCCACCCCAGGGCGAGAGCACGCAGAGTCGCCAGTCGCCGATCTCGTCCCGGAAGCGCTCGATCACGACCGTGCGGTC
>JBEBTS010000057.1:0-12213 GCA_040393665.1 Conexibacter woesei | reverse complement strand
ATCGCCCGGGCAAGAGAACGAGCCACCCGCCTAGGCCTGTCGTAGCCGCGTCCCGAAGGGGGAGCCCGAGGGGCCTCCAGCCTGTCGTAGTCGCCTCCCGGAGGGCGAGCCCCAGGGGCCTCCAGCCGTTCGCCGGCAAGGAGCAAAGGCCGGAAATCACCAAGACCCGCCCGAGCGGGTGGTTCCGGGGGTTTCCACGGCGGGGCCGCCGAGGACTAGAGCCCGGAATGGCCGCGATCGTACCGGGGTACTTGAGCTGTCATTCCGGGTGTCTGACGAAGGCAGCCCCGCCGTGGGGACCCCCGGGGCCACCCGGGCCTAGAGGTAGCCCATGGGGTCTTGCGCGGCGCCGTTGATCCGCACCTCGAAGTGGAGGTGCGGTCCGGTGGAGGCGCCGGTGTTGCCCGAGTAGCCGATGACCTGGCCCTGGCTCACCCGCTGGCCCGAGGAGGCCGCGAAGCCGGACTGGTGGGCGTAGCAGGTGGAGAGGCCGCTGCCGTGGTCGATGCAGGTGTAGTTGCCGTAGCCGCCGTTGTAGGAGGCCATGATCACGGTCCCGCCCTTGGCGGCCCGGATCGGGGTGCCCTCGGGGACGGCGATGTCGATGCCCTCGTGATAGGTCGAGCCGACCCCGCCGGGTGAGCTGCGGGCGCCGAAGCCGGAGCTGAGGGTGCCGCTCAACGGCCAGATCAGGCCGGCGGCGCTGGGCGAGCTCATCGGCCCGGCGGGCAGCACGCTCACCCCGGAGGCGGCGTTGATCTGTTCCTGGATCCGGGCCTGGAGGTCGGCCTCGATGTCCTCGAGGTGGTCGACCTCGGAATCAATCTCGCTGAGGGCCGAGCGCCGCTCGGAGCGGGCCGAGACGAGCTGGTTCTGCTGGCTCTCGACCGCGGCCCGGGCGGTCGCGAGGTTCTGCTCCTCCGCCGCGATCTCGTCGCGGGCGGACTCGATCGTGTCCTTCGCCTTCTTCAGGCGGAGCACGGTCTCCTGCTGCTCGTCGCGCAGGTCGCGCACCCGGCCGACGATGTTCTCGTCGCGGCGCTGGATCTGCTCGAGGTAGGTGGAGCGCTGGATCAGGTCGCCGTAGCTGCGGGAGGTGAGGACCAGCTCGGACATGTCGGAGGGGCCGCCCTGGTAGATCGCGACCAGGCGGTCGCCGAGCACCTTCAGGGAGCGCTCCAGCCGGGCGGCGAGGATCTTCAGCTCGCGGTAGGCCGCCTTGACCTCCGCCTCGGCGTCATCGAGCTCGGCCTGCTTGGCGGCGAGCCGCTGCTCGGCCTGACGCTCCTCGGCGCGCAGGGCGGCGACCTGGCTCTCGTACCCGTCGATCTTCGAGCTGAGGCCTTTGATCTCGTCGGTCAGCACGCCGCGCTTCTGGTTGGCCCGCTCGATCTTGCTGCGGGTGCTGTCCAGCTTCGACTCGACGGACGCCCGGGCGGTGCCGTCGGGGGAGCCGAAGGCCAAGGCCGCTACAGAGAGAGATGCGAGCGCCAGCAGCGCGAAGACGACACGAGCCCTGGCGGGCCCGGAAATGAGGGGATTCAGGTTGTGCACTCCAGGGAAGTGTAAGTAGGTGCTCACATACGTCCGGTCGGATTCTCACTGCTGCAACGGACCTTGCCAAAGGCGCCGCCGCCGAGGTTAGGATCGACAGATGCCACCAGAGCCGGGGACTCCCCGCGCAGCCCGTGAGCAAGGACCGAACCCGGATGCTTCGGCCGTCCGCTTCGAGCATGTCTCGAAGCGGTACCCCGGGTCCGGTGTGGACGCGGTGAGCGACCTCGACTTCGAGGTTCCGGCCGGCGAGATCTGCGTCCTGGTCGGCCCGTCCGGCTGCGGCAAGACGACCGCCCTGCGGATGGTCAACCGGACGGTGGAGATGAGCTCCGGCGAGATCACGATCGGCGGCCGTTCGGTGCGGGAGGGCGATCCCGCCCGGCTGCGCCGCGAGATCGGCTACGTGATCCAGCAGATCGGCCTCTTCCCCCATCGCACGATCGCCGACAACATCGCGACCGTGCCCCGGCTGCTCGGCTGGGACAAGGGCCGGATCGCCTCCCGGGTCGAGGAGCTGATCGGGTTGATCGGACTCGACCCGGAGATGGCCGACCGCTACCCGGCCCAGCTCTCCGGCGGGCAGCAGCAGCGGGTCGGGGTGGCCCGGGCGCTCGCGGTCGACCCGCCGGTGATGCTGATGGACGAGCCGTTCGGCGCGATCGACCCGATCAACCGGTCCCGGCTCCAGAACGAGTTCCTGCGGCTCCAGGCGGAGCTCGGCAAGACCATCCTCTTCGTGACCCACGACGTCGACGAGGCGATCAAGATGGGCGACCGGGTGGCCGTCCTGAAGAAGGGCGGGCACCTCGCCCAGTACGCCACCCCGACCGAGCTGCTGATGGAGCCCGCCGACGACTTCGTCGAGGACTTCGTCGGGGCCGACCGCGCCCTGAAGCGCCTGGCCCTGATGCGGGTCCGCGACGTCGATCTCTGGACGGCCCCGGTGGCGATGGCGGGCGACCCGACCGGGCCGGTGCGGCAGGCCCTGTTCTCCGCCGAGGTCCCCCACGCGATCCTGACCGATCGCGACAACCGCCCGCTGGGCTGGCTCTCGGCGCGGGACCTGGCCGCCGAGCGGGTGCCGGAGCTGCCCGACTCGATCGCCGACCCCGTCCTCGACGCCGACTCGGTCCTGCGGGACGGCCTCGCCGCGCTGCTCCAGGGGAGCTCGCACTACGCGCCGGTGGTCGACCGGCGGGGCGCCCTGACCGGGGTGCTCTCGGTCGAGATCATCTCCGACTTCCTGGCCTCCGACGAGGCCGCCGAGCCCGACCACGGCGCGGCGGACAGGCCCCTTGCCTGAGCCGGCCACAGCCCTCTCCACGCTCACCGCCCACGGCCTGCTGCCGCTGGCCGAGGTCTCGTCCGACTTCTTCCGCGACCGCTCGGGCGGTGGCTGCATCGAGGAGAACAAGCTGTTCTGCCCCGGCTGGGTCGCCGACAACTGGGACCGGTACGTCGACCCGACCCTGCAGCACCTAGTCCTGGTCGGCAGCGCGGTCGCGGCCGGGTTCCTGATCGCCTTCGCGATGGCGATCCTCGCCCACCGCAACCGGTGGCTCGCCACCCCGTTCCTCGCCGGGACCGGGGTGCTCTACACGATCCCCTCGATCGCGTTCTTCTTCCTGCTGCTGCCGATCACGGGGCGCGGCGCGCTCACGGCGATCATCGCGCTGACCGCCTTCAACCTGCAGATCATCTTCCGCAACATCACCACCGGGCTGCGGAACGTGCCGCCCGGCGTGACCAACGCCGCCCGTGGGATCGGGCTGACCCCGAGCCAGATGCTGTGGCAGGTCGAGCTGCCGCTGGCCCTGCCGGAGATCATCGCCGGCCTGCGGATCGCCACCGTCTCCACGGTCGCGCTCGCCACCCTGGCGGTCTTCGCCAACGGCGGCGGGCTGGGCACCGAGATCGTGGTCGGGGCGAACATCACCTTCAAGACCGGGATCATCGTCGCCGGCTCGCTGGCGATCCTGATGGCGATCCTGTTCGACGGGTTGCTGCTGATCGGCGGGCGGCTGCTCTCCCCCTGGCAGAGGGCGGCCCTCTCGTGATCGGCGACGCGATCAGCTTCATCTTCAACGGCCACGAGGCGAAGACCGGCGGGGTGATGGTCGGTGGGCTGGACCAGGTGCTGGACCTCGCCGCCCGTCAGCTCGAGGTGACCCTGCTCGCCCTCGCCGTCTCGCTGCTGCTCGCGCTGCCGGTCGGCCTGGTCCTCGGCCATTACGGCCGCGGCGAGTTCGTCGCGGTCTCGGCCGGCAACGCGGGCCGGGCGATCCCAGAGCTGGCCCTGATCGCGCTGATGGCGGCCGCGGTCGGGGTCGGCCTCTTCAACCTGGTGGTCGCGCTCGCGATCCTCGGCATCCCGCCGATCCTGACCAACACCTTCGTCGGGATCCGCCAGGTGGACCGCGCCTCGGTCGAGGCCGCCCGCGGCGTGGGCATGACCGAGCGCGAGGTGATCACCAAGGTCGAGCTGCCGCTGGCGATCCCGACGATCATGGGCGGGGTCCGCACCGCGACGATCAACATCGTCGCCACCGCCACGATCGCCCCGCTCGCCGGGATCCTCACGCTTGGTGATTTCATCATCTCCCGCAACGTCTACGGAGACTCGGGCGTCCTCGCGGGAGCCATGCTCGTGGCCTTGATGGCCCTGACGCTGGAAGGGATCCTGGCGGGAGTCCAGTGGGCCCTCACGTCGCCCGGATTGAAACTGAAGCGAACCTGAACCAGTCAACCAAGGAGAGAGATGTCAATCAAGAAGTTGAGATACCTGCTGATCGTCGGAGTCCTGGCGATGTCGCTCGGGCTGGCCGCCTGTGGCAGCGACGACGACAACGGCGACGAGCCGAACTCGGAGGCCGTGGCGTCCGGCGAGCTGATCGAGTCCAACGCCGCCAACGGCAGCACCACCCTGACCATCGGCTCGAAGAACTTCACCGAGCAGGTGGTCCTGGGAGAGATCTACGCGCAGTCGCTCGAGGCCGCCGGATACAAGGTCAAGACCGACCTCAACCTCGGGTCGGAGACGGTCGCCCTCCAGGCCCTGAAGAAGGGCGAGATCTCAGGCTACCCGGAGTACGTCTCCACCGCCCTGACCTCGTTCTACGACACGCCCGCCGAGGACGTGCCGTCCGATCCGGACGAGGCCTACGAGAAGGCCAAGGACGAGCTCGCGGGCGACGGGATCGTCGCCTTGCCGCCGACTCCCTTCTCCTCGGCGAACGCGGTCGGGCTGCTGACCTCGAAGGCCGACGAGCTCGGGGTCTCGACCATCTCGGATCTCGAGGGCAAGAGCCAGGACCTGGCGCTCTACGGCTCCCCGGAGTGCCGCCAGCGGATCGACTGCCTGCTCGGCCTCCAGCAGAACTACGGGCTGGACTTCAAGTCGTTCACCCCGGTGGACATCGGGCTGCGCTACGAGGTGCTCGACAAGGGCCAGGCCGACCTCTCGATCGTGTTCACCACCGACGCCCAGCTCGGCGCCTCGGACAAGTACACGATCCTCGAGGACGACAAGGGGGTGCTGCCGGCCGGGAACGTGATCTTCCTGACCGACCAGAAGGTGATCGACCAGGCCGGGCCGGACTACGCGGCCACGATCGAGAAGGTCCAGGGCGGACTCACCGAGAAGGTGATGCAGGAGCTCGACGCCCGGGTCGACATCGACAAGGAGCAGCCTGACAAGGTCGCCTCGGACTACTTGAAGGAGGCCGGCTTCATCGAGTAGGAGGAACCCGGCGCCGACCGATACCGGACTTTTGGGTCATATACGCCCAAAAGTCCGGTATCGGTCACGGCCGGACCGGCCTGCGGGGGCTACTGCCCGAAGGAGGCCTTCTCCGGGTGGATCAGGACCCGCACGCGGACCTCGCCCGGCTGCCGGAACGGGTAGACGTCCTGGCCCAGGTAGCGTTTGGCGAGGGCGTTGATGTGGTCGTCCGCGCCGTCCTCGGTGATCTCCATGACCCGCCCCTGGATCAGCAGGGCCTTGTAGGGATCCTCCGAGTCGGAGACCGCGATCGAGACGCGCGGATCGCGCCTCAGGTTCCGGTCCTTGAGCCTCCCTCTGGCCGTGTTGATGAGGACCGTGTCGCCTTCGTGTCCGATCCAGACCGGGGTCACCTGCGGCGAGCCGTCCGGGTTCAGGGTGGCGACGTTGGCGTAGTGCTTGCCTTCGAGCAGGTACATCGCTTCGGCGGGAATCCTCGACATCGGAATCTCCTCAGTTCGGTTTGTGCGGATCTGGGCCGGGTTCAGCTCACTCCCGAGCTTATCCGGGAGGTTGACTCCCGTTCGAGGATTCCGGTCGGCACGATCGCCGGCTCCGGGACCGAGCCGTCGCCTTCGATCAGGTCGATCAGGGAGGCCACGGCGGACCGCCCGATCTCCTCCGGGTTCAGCGTCACCGCGGTCAGCGGGGGATCCGCCCAGGCGCTGGCCTGTGAGTCGGTGCACCCGGCGACCATCAGCCGGGAGGGGATCTCGATGCCCCGCGCGCGGGCGGCCAGGAGGGCGCCGAGCGCGAGCTGGTCGAGGGTCGCGTAGATCGCGTCGGGAGGGTCGTCGGAGGCGAGCAGCTCCTCGGCGGCGCGGAAGCCGGCCCCCTCGTTGATCGGCCCCTTGGCGAAGGCGATCTTCGGGGCCTGGCCTTCCTGCTCGCACCACTCGCGGTAGCCGGCGATCGCGTCGCGGGTGTACGAGGTGACCGGGACGGTGGTGACCAGGCCGATCGTCGCCGCGCCCCGCGTCCGCAGGTGGTCCAGCACCCCGGTGGTGGCGGCGCGGTGGTCGTTGTCGACCCAGCACTCGGGGCGACCGTAGCCGGGGGGCCCGTCCCGGCGTCCGGTCGTGACCACCGGCACGCCGGCCGCGTCGAGCGAGTCCAGCAGGGGATCGTCGCTGACCGGGTCGACCACGATGGCGCCGTCCACGTCGACCTCGCCGAAGGCGTCAGGCCGGGTGCGGATGCCCTCGACGACCAGGGCCCGGCCCCGCTCGACCGCGGCGCCGGTGGCGGCGCTCAGGAGCTGGATGAAGTAGTCGAAGTCCCCCAGGCCGAAGGGGCTCTCCTCGCTCGCGGAGACCACGATCCCGAGCAGCCCGGTCTTGCCCGAGACCAGGTTGCGGGCGCTGGCGTTCGGCCGGTAGCCGAGCTCCGCGGCGATCGTCGCGATCCGCTCCCGGGTCGCGTCGGACAGCCGGCCCTTGCCGCTCAGCGCGTGGGACACGGTCGTCGGCGAGACGCCGGCCGTGGCGGCTACGTCCTTGATCCCCACCCGTCCCTTGCTGCTGTCGGCCACACAGGGATCATACGACCGATCGCTTGACGTGCAAAATCGTTTTTGTTAGAAGTTGGAAGTCAAGAGCGCAAAAACGTTTTTCTTTGCGCCAGGCGACTACTTTGAGGAGAGTGATGAGCCAGATCGAGCCCGCGGGGGCTGGTGCCGCCGATCCCACTATGTGGAGCAGCCTGCTCCACGCCGGACTGAGCAACTCGTTCCTGCGTCTGCCCCACGTCCCGGCCGACGCCGCCGCGCTCCGCGAGTACGGGGCCCGGGCGGCGATCTACGGCATCCCCTTCGACGCCACCAACATCAGCCGCACCGGCGCCAACTACGGCCCGCGCGGCATCCGTGACGTCTCCTGCCAGTTCCTGACCTTCAACGCGACCCTGGGCTTCGACCTGCTCGAGGCGCTCAACCCGGTCGATGCCGGCGACACCGACATCGTGCTCGCCAACGCCGAGAAGACCTTCGCCCGGGCCCAGGCGGACCTGGCCCAGATCATCGAGTCGGGGGCGCTGCCGGTGACGCTCGGAGGCGACCACTCGATCACGATCCCCGCGGCGCGGGCGATCTCGGCCGCCCACTCCGACCCGGGCCTGGTGCTGATCGACATGCATCTGGACACCGCGCCCGACGTCGGCGGCGAGCTGCTCAACCACTGCTGCCCGATCACCCGCGCGGTCGACGCCGGCTTCGACCCGGAGAAGATCGCGCTGGTCGGGATCTCCGGCTGGATGAACCCCAAGACCGAGCTCAAGTACTGCGAGGACCACGGGATCACCGTGATCTGGCTGGAGGAGATCTGGGAACGGGGAACGGCCTGGGCCGCCGACAAGGCCCGGGAGGTGGCCGGCGCCGGGGACGGGATCTACCTCTCCTTCGACGTCGACTCGCTGGACGCCGCCCACGCCCCCGGCACCTGCTGCCCCAGCCCGGGCGGGCTGACCAGCCGGGAGGCGATCGAGCTGGTCCGGGGCGTCTCCCGCGACGGGCTGCTCGGGGTCGACGTGGTCGAGGTCGCCCCCAGCTTGGACCCGACTCCGGCCACCGCCCTGATCGGCGGCCGGATCGCACTGGAGGCGATGGCCTTCCACGCCGGGGCGGCGCTGCCGAAATGAACGTCGCGCTCGCTCAGCTGACTCCCACGGCTGATCCCGGGCGAGACTGCGCGCGCGTCCTGGAGACCATCGGCCAGCACCCGGAGGCGGACCTGATCCTCTTCCCCGAGCTGTTCATCGGCGGCTACCCGAGCGGCGACCCCGGCCCACGGTCGATCGCGGGCGACGGGCCGGAGCTGGTCGCGATCGGCGAGGCCTGCCGGGCGAACGGCACGGCGGCGGTGGTCGGCTTCACCGAGGCGATGCCCTCGGGGCCGTGCTCGAACTCCGCCGCCTGCTTCGACACCGACGGCACGGTGGCCGGGACCTACCGCAAGACCCACCTGTTCGGGCCCGGGGAGCAGGCCGCCTTCGCCCCGGGAGGCTCGATGCTCGCCGTCCGGCTCGACGGCCTGGTGGTCGGGCCCCAGATCTGCTTCGACGTGGAGTTCCCGGAGCCGTCCCGCAAGCTGGCCCTGGCCGGGGCGGAGCTCCTGGTCACGATCGCGGCGAACATGGAGCCCTACGCCGCGGACCACCGGCTCGCCGCCCGCGCCCGCGCCCTCGACAACCGCCTTCCCCACCTCTACGTCAACCGGACCGGCTCCGAGGCCGGCTTCGATTTCGTCGGCGAGTCCTGCGTGATCGCCCCCGACGGCTCGGTGACCGCCGAGCTGGGGCGTGACGAGGGGATCCTCGAAGCGAGGATCCCCGTTCCCGCCCCACACCAAGACACCCAGACCGGATACCTCGGCCAGATACGGCCGGAACTGCACGTGATCGTCCAAGATCAAACCAACGGAGGAGAACGATGAGTACCGAGAGAGGCACCGCAGCACCGGGGGACTCGGGCGGTTCGCCCGCCCTCTTCACCCGCAAGGCGACCGGACTGGTCCGCGAAGCGAAGACCCGCGACGCGCTGTTCTACAACCTGCTCTGGTCGAGCGTCGCCCTGACCTTCGCCTTCTACTGGCTCTTCTTCGCCTTCTACCCCGGAGCCAACCCGTACCTCGGCATCCTGATCGCCGCCGGCCTGGGCCTGCCGGGCTCGTTCCTGTACGCGATGCTGACCCAGATCATGCCCCGCACCGGAGGCGACTACGTCTTCAACAGCCGGGCGCTCCACCCCAGCGTCGGGTTCGCCGGGAACTTCAGCTACTGCTTCTGGCTGGCGATCGTGATCGGGGTCTACACGACCTACTTCGCCGCCTACGGCATCGGCGCCTGGGGCCGGATGATGACCGGCTTCACGGGCTCCTCGGGATGGGTCTCGTTCGGTGACTGGTTCTCGACCGAGTGGGGCCTCTTCCTGACCGGCACGGTGGCGCTGCTGATCTCCGCCGCCCTGTTCATCCGCGGCGGCACCCGCCTCTTCTTCAAGGTCCAGGCGGTCGGCTTCGTCCTCTACGTGGTCGGCGCCTTCGTCGTGCCGGCGATCGTCGGCCTGTTCCAGGACCACGGCGGCTTCATCGCCTCCTTCAACGACTACGCCGCCAACCTGGGCGTCGCCAACGCCGCCGACGCGCTGCGGACCTCGGCCACCGAGGCCGGGTACGCGTCCTCCGGCTTCGACTTCGAGGCGACCGTCAAGTCGGTCTCGATCTTCTGGTTCATCTTCGGCTTCATCTACTCCAGCAACTACTTCGCCGGTGAGATCCGGGTGACCCGCGGGACCCATCTGAAGTCGATGCCGGGAGCGGTCCTGATCGTGGTCGCAGCGCTCCTGATCCTGATTCCCAGCTTCCTCGGGGTCGCCGACTACAACTTCAACGGCATGCTCGGCTTCGCCGATCCCGCCTCGTACGGTTTCGTCGCCGGCGCGCCTGCGTATCCCGAGATCATGGCGATCGCCTCGAACAGCCCGGTCTTCGGCACGGTGATCATCCTCGGCTTCGCGCTGGGGCTGCTGCTCTGGCTGCCGCAGACCCTGCTGCTGGTCAGCCGCAGCATGTTCGCCTGGTCCTTCGACCGGATCATGCCGGAGAAGCTCTCGTACGTCGAGCCGCGCTCGCGCTCGCCGCTGGTGGCGATCGGCGTGATGCTCGTGCTGAGCATCGGCAGCACCGCGATCTACGCCTTCACCGACTGGTTCAGCGCGGTCTCGGTGCTGCTCGGCCTCTCCCTGACCCTGCTGATCACCTCGGTCTCGGGGATCGCCCTGCCGTTCCGGCAGCCGGCGATGGTCGAGGGCTCGCCCTACAACCGGAAGGTCCTCGGCATCCCGCTGATCTCGCTGGTCGGCGGGTTGGCCCTGATCGGCTTCGGCACGGCCGTCGGGATCATCCTCTGGGACGACGGCTCCGGCGCCAGCCTGAGCGCCAACCCGGGCAAGCTGCAGCTCGCGCTGCTGGTCTACGTGGTCGCCTTCGCGATCTACTGGGTGGCCCGGGCCGTCCGCAAGAGCCAGGGCATCGACCTCTCGCTCTCCCACCGCGAGCTGCCGCCGGAATGACGATGGCATCGCGGATACGTTGTAGATCGACCGGGACGAAAGGAGCCTGATGGGACTGTTCGGAATCGGAGGCGGGAGATCCCGCGAGAAGCCGGTGCGTCTCTTCTACGCCTCGGACATCCACGGGACCGAGGTCCTGTGGCGCAAGTTCCTCAACGCGGCCAAGTCGTACGAGGCCGACGTCCTGGTGATGGGCGGCGACCTCACCGGCAAGGCGGTGATCCCGCTGGTGGAGAAGGACGGCGGCTACGAGGTCGAGCTGTTCGGCGAGCGCCAGTGGATCACCGGCGAGGACGCCGTCGCCGAGCTGGAGCGGCAGGTGCGGGGCAAGGGGATGTACCCGCACCGCATGTCCGCCGCCGAGGTCGACCGGGTCGCCGCCCTCTCCGAGGAGGACCGGGAGGACTGGTTCGCCGAGGTGATGCTGGACACGTTCAACCAGTGGCTCGACCTGGCCGGCGAACGGCTCGCCGGGAGCGAGGCCCGCTGCTTCGTGATGCCCGGCAACGACGACCCGCCCGGCGTGGCGGAGGCGATCGAGGAGTCCAGCGGGGTCGAGGCCTGCGACGGCAAGCTGGTCGAGTTCGACGGCTACTCGATGGTCTCCCTGGGCTACTCGAACCTGACCCCGTTCGACTCGCCCCGGGAGCTGCCCGAGGAGGAGATCTTCCGACGGGTCAGCGCCCTGGCCGAGTCCGCTCCGGACATCTCCCGCTGCGTGTTCAACCTCCACGTCCCGCCGTACGACTCGCAGCTCGACACCGCCCCCGAGCTCGACTCGGACCTGCAGGTGGTGATGGCCGGGTCGGAGCCGAAGCAGATCCCGGTCGGCTCGACCGCGGTGCGAGAGCTGATCGAGCAGTACCAGCCGCTGCTGGCGCTCCACGGGCACGTCCACGAGAGCGCCGGGGCGACCCGGATCGGGCGGACCATGTGCATCAACCCGGGCAGCGACTACCACACGGGTCGCATATCCGGGTGCCTGATCGCGCTGCGGGGAGACGACGTCAAACATCAATTCATCAACGGATGACCGAGGTGGCCACGACCATGAGCGACACGCAGATCCGCAGTGACCTCGAGGCCGAGGCGGCCCGGATCCTCGAGGCGGTCGAAGCCCGCGGGATGAAGGTCAAGCTGCTCGGTGGGATCGCGATCCAGCTGGCCCTCGGGGACCGGATAGCCCCGGCCCTGAAGCGGGAGTGCGGCGACATCGACCTGTTCACCACGAAGTCGTACTGCTCCGGGGTGGAGAGCCTGCTGGAGGAGCTGGGATGGGAGCCGAACAGCCAGTTCAACGCGCTCAACGGCGCCCGGCGGCTGCTCTTCTCGGACCCGGGCACGGACCGCAAGATCGACGGCTTCATCGACGACTTCGAGATGTGCCACAAGCTGCCGCTGGCCCGTCGCTTCGACCTCCCCGGCCCCACCCTCTCCCCCTCGGACCTGTTGCTGACCAAGCTCCAGATCATCGAGCTGAACCCCAAGGACCGCGGCGACTGCTACGCCCTGCTCCTGGGCTTCCCGGTCACCGACCGACCGGAGACCGGGCAGGGCGACGCGATCGAGTCGATCGACCTGGAGGGCATCACCGCCCTCACCGGCAAGGACTGGGGCCTGCAGCACACGCTCGAGCGCAACCTCGGCCGGCTGCGCGACGGCCTCTCCGAGTCGCCGCTCTCCGCTGAGGACCAGCAGGCGATCGAAGGGTCGATCGGGAAGATCGAAGCGGCCCTCGAAGGCGCCCGGAAGTCCCGCTCCTGGAAGCTCCGGGCCAGGGTCGGGGAGCGCAAGAAGTGGTACGACGAGC
>JBEBTS010000056.1:0-12302 GCA_040393665.1 Conexibacter woesei | reverse complement strand
TCCGCCTCCGCGGCGTCCTCGGCTTCGGCCTCCGTCGTCTCCTCGGCTTCCGGGGCGTCCTTCTCCGGAGCCTCCGTCTCCGGCTCCGATCCGGCCTCTTCCGTCCCCTCGGCCTCGTCGGTGGTCACGGCTTCGTCGTCGCCGTCCCCCTCCGACCTTTCGCTCGCGGCCTTCCGGCTCCGGCCGCGGCGGCCGCTCTGCGGGGCGCCGCTCTCCGGCTCCGCGCCGCCCTTCTTCTTGCGCCGCCGTTTCTTCGATCCCTTGGGGAAGTTGCGCAGCAGCTCACGGGCCACGGCGGAGGGCTTGCGGGCCATGCGCATGCGGGCCCCGCGCAGGACCTCTTCGCCCTCCGGGGTGTGGGCGACGGCGGCCGCCAGCAGGGAGACGGCCAGGCGGCGATCCTGCTTGCGGGCCGACTGGACCAGCCGGCGGGCGTTCTTGCCGTGGGCGCGACCGGCCGAGTTGACCAGCAGGCCGAGCAGCCGCTTGGTCTCGGGCCACCGCTGGACCGCGTACTCCTCGTGCAGCTCGCGGGTGTAGGTGGCGAGCCGCCAGACCCAGGCCTGGGCCTGGTCGCGTCGTCCGATCCGCTTGTCGACCAGCGCCTGCAGCAGGACCTTGGTCCCGGCCCGCTTGTCCTCGCGGCTCCATGAGCCGACGATGTCGATCGCGTCGTCGAAGGCCTCGGCGTCCTTCAGGTTGGCGATCTCGCCGAGCGCCTTGATCCGGAGCTGGGCGTTCTTGTTGCGCTGCAGGCAGGTCAGCAGGAAGCGGCGGCGGAGCTCCTTGGTCTGGTCGTGCTGGAGCATCGCCTTGGCCCGACGCCAGCCCTGGGTCGTGACCCGGGATCCGGCCAGCGCCGCCCAGACGTGCTGCTCCGCGTAGTCGAGGTTCTCGACCGCGATCCGCCAGATCTCCCGCTCCAGGATCTCGATCCGGCGCTGGGGATCGTCCGAGACCGGCACGATCCGCCGCTCGACCCGCACCTTGCGCCCGCGGCCGCGTCGGACCGGTCCGACCACGATCGCGCCGCCGCGGTACACGTCGCGGTCGAGCAGGCTGTGGAGGGTGACGATCGACTCGTCGTGCGTGGTGGCCGGATGGACGAAGTCGATCACCAGGCCGGCTTCCTTGCCCGGCGAGCGCCGGGTGACGCGGCCGACCCGCTGCTGGTAGATCCGCTTCGAGGCCGTCGGGGCCAGGTGCATGCAGATGGTCGCCCGGGGCGAGTTCCAGCCCTCGGCCAGCAGCTGCGCGTTGCAGAGCACGTCGACCTCGCCGCGCTCGAAGGCGGCCAGGGTCTCGGAGAGCTCGCGCTTCGGGGTCTCGCCGGAGACGGCCTTGGCGTTGATGCCGAACTCCTGGAAGGCGGCGGCGACGTTCTTCGCGTGCTGGACGCCGGCGGTGTAGAGGACGCCCGGGGCCTTCCGGAAGCGTGACTTGTACAGGTCGGCGATCGCCATGTTGAAGGGCGCCTGGTCGAGCAGCTTCGCCAGCTCCTCCTGATCGAAGTCCTGGTCCACCTCGCCCTTGCGCAGCGGCACCTTGGCGATCGTGCGGACGCCGGGGCCGGGCGGGATCCGCAGGCAGCGGAGCGGCGAGATCACGCCGCGGCGGGCCGCCTGGGCGAGATCGAAGCGAGAGGTCTGGGTGGGGAAGAGGTCGGCGACGTGGCGGGCGATCAGGGCGCCGGTCGCGGTCATGCCGACGAAGATCGGGCCGTTCCAGGCGCGGATGCACGCCGAGGTCTTCTCGCCGAGGGCGGTGTGCGCCTCGTCGCAGATCACCACGGTGTAGGCGTTCGAGACCCGCTTGGCGTTGCGGACGAACCACTGGTAGGTCTCGACCGTGACCGGCCCGTCGGCCTCGTCGCGGCCGTCGAGCAGCGGCGGACGCAGCCGGTCGCGGTAGCCGCGATCGGAGATCTCGCCGATGAACTGCTCGACCAGGTTGCGGCGGTGGGTGAGGATCAGGACGCCGCCGGTGCGGGTCGCCTCGATGAAGCCGACCGCGGCGACCGTCTTGCCGGCGCCGGTCGCGTGCTCGAACCAGAACCGTCGTGCGGCACCGGGATCGTCGGGTGCTTCGGCGACCTCGGCCTCGGCCTCACCCTCGGTCGGGTCCTCCCAGTCACGCGGCTCCTCGTCCTCCGCGACCGCCTCGTCCACCGAGGGCAGCGGCTCCTCCTCGTCGGCCTCGTCGTCCGGCTCCCCGTCGTCTTCGTCCCGGTCGGCGGGCTCCTCCCGGTCCTCCTCGTCGGTCGGCGCGTCGTCTTCGCCGGGCTCCGGCGCCTCGGCGTCGTCGTCCGTCTCGAACAGCTCGGGGTCGATCACCGGCGCCACCTGCTGCTCGGCCAGCAGCTCGGTCAGCGTGCCGGAGAGCGCGTCGATCTGGTGGGGGTTGAGCTCGGCCCCATCCTTCAGCTTGGGCGGCTCCTCGCCGATCAGCCGCTCCAGCCCGAGCAGGAGGGAGAAGTTCCGGCGCCACTCGATCGAGGGCTCGGTCAGCCCGGCGTCGAGCTCGACCAGGGCGGCGTCGAGCGCCCGCCTTCGCGCGGTGCCCGGGACCAGCGTCTCGGGGCCGTCGCCATTGAGCAGGAGGGGCTCACACGCGAATTCCGAAGCGCGCTTGATGTCCTTGGCTGAAGGAACCGCATCCGTTGCGGGTGCTGCTGTACTGGGGGCCAACCGAAGCCTTCACAGTCAGTCCGGACCTTGGAACCTGGTCCAGCCCGGACGAGTGGATGAAAGAAGATCCCCGGTGACGGCATCAGGTACCGGCCATCGGCAACCTCCGTGATCCGCAAGATGGCGGACCGAATGACTCTATTTAACCATCTCGGGCGGAAACCGGCTTTCCAGACGGCAGAAACGGCCGGTTCACGGGACCGGCCGGCGTCGGTCGACTACTCGGTCTTGCCCTCGATCGCGAAGGTCTGGATGTCGGCCCTCAGGGCCTCCTCGCTCGGGTACTGGCCCGGCTTGGCGTAGGTCTGGTTCCCGTCGGCATCGAAGAAGACGGTGGCCGGCAGGGCAGACCTCGAGCTGGAAAGCAGCGAGTCGAAGATCTCGCTGTCCGGGTCGGAGAAGCTCGGGTAGGGCAGCGGAAAGTCCTCGAGCAGGTTCCCGGCCAGCTCGTCGGAGTCCTTCGAGTTGACGCCGAGGAAGGCGACCTCCTTGCCCAGCTCGGCGCTGAGCTGCTGGAAGTGGGGCAGCTCCGCCCGGCAGGGGCCGCACCATGAGGCCCACAGGTTGACCACCGCGGGGAACCCCTTGAGCTGTTTCATCCGGGCCTCGAAGGCGGGCTTCCCCCCGGGGAGGAGCTCGTCGCCCTGTTGATAGAGCGCGGCGAGCGGGGCGGGGGAGCCGGCGAGCGCCTTCGCGTAATCCGGGGGAGGCGCGATGTCGTCGTCGGAGCCGCCGCATCCGGCGAGAGCCACGGCACCGAGGATGACGATCGAGCACGCCGCGGCCAGCCGGCGCAGCGACCCGACCCGGCCGGCGGTCGAGCCCGATGGATCGGCAGTCGTTGGGAACGTCATGGGTGCATCATCCCGCAAGCGAGGTTCCGCCGGCCTGCGTGGGATCCCCGCGCGCGGAGGCCGCTGCCATGACCCCTGACCGGACCTATACGCTCCGGGTGTGGAGATCACCGACCCGACCCTAGTCTTCCTCCTGGTCACGCTTGGCCTGGTCGGGCTCGGCGTCGAGAGCTTGACGCCGGGCGGCTTCGTGCCGGCCATCGTCGGGGTGATCGCACTGATCCTGGGCGTGATCGGCCTGTTCGACGTCGGCGCCACCGCGGTCGGCATGGGCTTCCTGTTCCTCTCGATCGCGAGCTTCGTCGCGGCGGTGGCGCTCAAGCTGTACAAGCCGCTCTCCGCCGTCGGCTCGGTCGCGCTGATCGCGGCCGGCATCTGGATGTTCGACCGTTCCACCGACCCGACCTCGATTCCCGCGGTGGTGATCGCCGGCATCGTCGTCGGCGCGTTCATGAGCTTCGTGATCGAGCGGGCCAGCCGGGTAAAGGTCCAGCCGGTCCGGTACGGCCCGGAGGATCTGGTCGGCATGATCGGTGACGTCCGCACGCCCCTGCGCCCGGACGGCCAGGTCTTCATCGACGGGGCCCTGTGGGGGGCGCAGCTGGAACGGACGGACCAGTCCCTGACCGCCGGAGAGCGGATCGAAGTCGTCGAGGTGCGTGGCCTGACCCTGGTCGTGAGGCCCCACGTGAAGTCGGGGAGTCCCGAAACGAAACTTGAGTCCGGGCAGCCCCCGGAAGAAGGCGAGGTTCTGTAGATGGAAGTCGTCGGCACACTGGTCGTGGTTCTCGCGATCTTCGCCCTGATCGTGCTGTTCTCGGCGATCAAGATCCTGCGCGAGTACGAGCGCGGCGTGATCTTCCGGCTCGGCCGGCTGATCGATCAGAAGGGGCCGGGCCTGATCCTGCTGATCCCCTTCATCGACCGCATGGTCAAGATCGACCTGCGTACGGTCACCCTGAACATCCCGCCGCAGGAGGTCATCACCCGGGACAACGTCCCCACCTCCGTCAACGCGGTCTGTTACTTCCGGGTGGTCGACCCGAACCGGGCGATCACCGACGTCGAGAACTACCTGATCGCCACCTCGCAGATCGCCCAGACCTCGCTGCGCGCGGTGCTCGGCAAGGCGGAGCTGGACGAGATCCTCTCCGAGCGCGAACGGCTCAACGAGTCGCTGCAGAAGATCATCGACGAGCAGACCGAGCCCTGGGGCGTCAAGGTCACCACGGTCGAGATCAAGGACGTCGAGATCCCCGAGGCGATGCAGCGGGCGATGGCCCGCCAGGCGGAGGCCGAGCGTGAGCGCCGCGCCAAGATCATCAACTCCGAGGGCGAGTACCAGGCGGCCGAGAAGCTGACCCAGGCGGCGGACATCATCAGCCGCAACCCGGCCTCGTTGCAGCTCCGTTACCTGCAGACCCTGCTCGAGATCAGCGGCAACCAGAACTCGACCGTGATCTTCCCGCTCCCGATGGACCTGATCTCCGCCTTCCAGGAAGGCGTCAACGCGATCGCGCCCGCGATCGCGAAGGCTCAGGAGAGCCCGGGCGACCGTCCCGGCGACACCGGCTGAACCGACGGTGCCGGCGCCCGAGATCAGGGTCGACCAGCTGACCGGTGCCCGGGTGCTGATCGCGCCCGGGCGGGCCGAGCGACCCGATCAGTTCGCCGCCCGGCCCTGGCATCGCCACGGGCCGGACGGCTGCCCGTTCTGCGAGGGCAACGAGGCCGCGACTCCGCCGGAGATCGCGGTTGACCGCCCGGGCGGGGGCGAACCCGACGGGCCGGGGTGGATCACCCGCACCGTGCCCAACCTGTACCCGGCGATCCTCACCCCGGAGGAGGCGGCCGCAGCGGACGATGGCGACGCCCCCGCCGCGGGGATCCTCGGCGGCGCCGGGGGCGGACAGGCGGCCGGCGGGGTCGCCGGCGCGGGAGCGGGCTCGGCCTTCGCCAGCCCGGCGGACCCCCTGCTCAGCTCGACCCGCGGGGTCGAGCCCGACATGTTCGCGAGCCGCCCGGCGATCGGCGCCCACGAGGTCATCGTCAACGCGCCGGCGCACCTCGCCTCGATCGGGCAGCTCGACGAGGCCGGCCTCGTCGCCGCGGTCGCCGCCTGGCGCGAACGGATGCGAGCCCACGGGGACGCCGCCTGGGTCCAGCTGATCCTCAACCAGGGGCCCGACGCCGGCGCCTCGATCGAGCACTCCCACGCCCAGCTCGGCGCGATGAACTTCGTGCCGGCCGCGGTCGCCCGGGAGCGGGAGCGCTTCGGCTCCTACCGCGAGCGCACCGCCGGGGCCAGCCTCCTCGGCGAGATCCTGCGCGAGGAGATCCGGCGCTCCGACCGGCTGGTCGCGATCGACGATGAGGTCGCCCTGATCTGCCCCTGGGCCTCGCGCTTCCCGTGGGAGCTGCGGATCGTCCCGCGCCGCCCGACCGCCCGGTTCGAGGAGGACGAGGGCGGGGCGAGCATGCTGGGCCGCGCCGTGCGGGCCCTGGCCAAGCTGTTCGGGGAGGAGCCCCAGCTCAACCTCTGGGTCAAGACCGCTCCGCGGGGGGTCGAGCACTTCCACTGGCACCTCGACCTGATCCCGCGGATCGAGCCGACCTCGGCCTTCGAGATCGCGACCGGCGTGGACATCAACATGGTCGGCCCGGAACGGGCCGCCGCCGACCTGCGCGCGGCGATCGAGTCCGACGGTTAGGGCGGCCCGCCTGCTCCGGCGCCTCGCGCGCGGAAGGGCTCCCGGCATGAGGCCCGCAGCGGCAGGGGATCGCATAGGGTCCGCCCATGCCGATCGACAATCAGCCCATTCCCCGTTTCATCGCCGACGCCTCGCGCCACGGCGTCCCCCAGGGCCGCTTCGCCGAGCGGCTGGCCGCGGTCTTCCGCGCCGCCTGCGAGGAGATCGAGGACCTGCCGGCGGGAACCGTCGTGCCGGAGGGGGACGGGATCGTCTGGTTCCCGGAGCGCTCCTGGAGCGGCCGGGTCTGGGTGCCGGCATCGCTCTCCGGGGAGGCCGTGATGGAGGCGGGCGCCGAGCCGGAGGAGATCGAGTTCTTCGGCTTCGTCAGCTTCGTGCAGCCCGAGGGCGGCGACCCGACCGACTTCCGGGCTTCGGCCGACTTCACCGACGTGGTCGCGGCCGACAACCCCGACTGGACGATCGACCTCGGTGACGAGGTGATCGGCACCTGGCACGGCGAGAACGGCCGCGAGGCCTCGATCACCCTGGTCTGGGGCCGGTCTCTGGTCCGGGACGCCTTCGCGGTGACGGCCGAGCTGGCCGGGGGCACGGTCGACCAGGACCCGCTGTTCGGCGGCACCTCGGCCGATCCGACCGACCGCTTCACCCTGATCGCCCCGGACGCGCTCAAGAACTACGGCGACGAGGCCTACCTGGAGATCCGGCTGTGGAGCTCCCGCGGCAAGGAGGTCGCCCGGGAGAGCCTGTACGAGATCGAGGAGCAGGAGGACGACTCCGCCGAGGAGGGAGCCGGGCCGGCTCCGGCGGCCTGAGCGGTCCCCGGGGCGGTGCGCCCCGGGCGGTCGCGGCGACGGGAGCGACCCGTCGCCGCGAATGATTTGGATATTCGGGGCTCGTCTGGTTGCATCGATGAATGAACAGCAACCGGATGCAGGAACTTCGCGACCTCATTGATCACAAGTCCGATGGCCCGGTGCTTTCGGTTTTCTGCCGGACCGATCCGCGAGAGCCGTCGAACAAGGGCGAGTCGCCGGCCTGGGCGATCGCCCTCCGCAACGGGCTCAAGGCGATCGCGGGCCAGACCGACGGGGACCGGGCGGCCTCCGAGCAGGCCCAGCGCCTGACCACGCAGGCGGAGCGGCGGCTGGCGGGGACGTCGGCGACCGAACGCGGACGCAGCGTCGCGCTGTTCCTCAGCGCGGACGGTTCGCTCGATCGCCTGGTCACCTTCCAGATCCCGTTCCGGCAGGACCACGTCGCCTTCGACTCCGGCGCCGTGGTCTGGCCGATGGTCGACGTGATCGACCGCGGGCTGCGGACCGGCCTGGTGCTGCTCAGCCACGACCACATCCGCCTGCTCGAGTGGCGGGACGGCACCGCCCACGACCTCGAGCAGTCCAGCTGGGACCTCGAGCTGGGCGACTGGAAGGAGTACCGGGGCACCGTCCGGCCCAACCCGCAGCGCGGCCGTCAGTCGATCTCGAACCTCTCGGCCTACGGCGACCGGGTCGAGGAGTGGCGGCAGCGGTTCGTCAAGGCGGCCGCCAAGGCGGTGGCCGAGAGCGCCCGTGAGCTCGAGTTCGAACGGCTGGTGATCGCGGCCGACGGCGATTCCGGAAGCGAGTTCGTCAACGCCCTGCCGGAGGACACCCGGGGGCTGGTCCGGGCCGACGTCCCGCTCAACCTGATCGACCTGACCGCGCCGGAGGCGGCGGCCCAGCTCGATCCGCACCTGCGCGACGCCTGGCGCACGAAGATCGGCTCGATTGCCGATGAGGCGGTGGCCCGGGTCAAGGCCTCCGACCGCGCCGCGGCCGGAGCGGACGAGACCCTGCTGGCGCTGGCCGAGGGCCGGGTCGAGCATCTGCTGCTGGACCCCTACGCCGAGATCGGCGAGGAGGCGCTTTCCGACGGCGCCCGCCGGGCGATGGTCGACGCCGGCGAGGCCACCGTGCCGGAGGCGCTGGTCGAGCTGGCGATCCGGACCGACGCGCGGATCTCGTCGGCGTCGGTCGAGGAGGTGCCCTCGCTCGAGGTGGGAGGCGGGGTGCTCTCGATCCTCCGCTATTGAGTTATGACTCAATAGTGTGGTAGCTTCCGGCCATGGGAACGAGGGGAAGTGCCGGAAGGCCGTCATCCATGCCCATCCGCCTGGCCCGATCGCTGCTCGCGGCGGCGATCGGGATCGTGGCCGTGGCGTCGCTCGGACTCCCCGCGGCCCAGGCCGCCCAGCCCCAGGCGACCTGCTTCTGGATCGGCCCGTTCGACCGCGGGGCGCTGAAGGATCCGGAGCTGAACTTCGCCTACCCGGACACCGCCGTCGGGTACTGGGCGGCCCGGTTCAACCTCCCGGCGGGCGCCCGCCTGGTGCTCAAGGGGAAGTTCCCCCGTTCCCGCTACATGTCGCTGAACGCGTACCGCAGCGGCGCCCCGGTCGACGCCCTGACCGACGTCGAGTTCCGCCCCGACCGGGGATCGGTCAACCCGTTCCGGCCCGGGAAGCGCCGCAACCTCAAGAACGCCCGCCGGGGCTGGCAGGCCCAGGTGGTGAACGACCCGGTCCCGGCGAGCTCGTCGGCGCGGGCCGCGAACACGCTCTACGCACCACCCGAGAACGGGGTGCAGGAGCTGCTCTACCGGGTGTACCTGCCGGATCGGGGACGCGACTCGCGGGGTGGGGTCGCCCTGCCGAAGCCGATCGTGCTGCTCGCCGACGGCACCCGCCTGACCGGGTCCGCGGCCTGCGCGGCGATCAACCATCCGGTCCGGACGATCGCGCCGCAGACCGTGCCACCGGCCCTCTACTCGCTGCTGGTCAACGTGCCGGGAGCCGACCGGGACACGGTCCCGGCGTTCAACCCGGTCCACTGGGAGAACTTCTTCAACACCCAGCTCTCGCTCTCCATCTACAGACGCGGCACGCCCAGCGAGAGCGACCGGGACCGGCTGCCGCAGACCCAGTCGGGCGGCCAGTACAGCAACGAGGACGCCCGCTACATCACCACCTCGATCAACCGTGGGTTCGGCGAGGTCGTGGTGCTCCGCGGCAAGATGCCGACCTTCCCCGCCACCGAAGGGCCGCGGCGGACCCGGATGGGGACCGGCCAGGTCCGGTACTGGTCGCTCTGCCAGAACGAGACCCCGACCACGACCTCGGTCGTCTCCTGCCTGCGCGACTCCCAGGTGCCGCTCACCCGGAAGCGCAGGTACACGATCGTGGTCAGCACCAAGGCCAGCCGGCCGAAGGACGCCCGGCGGGAGTGCGGCGTGGCCTGGCTGCCGTGGGGGGACTTCGTCGACACGCTCGGCCGGGAGGGGACCGGGTTCCTGATCATGCGGAACCTGCTCGCCGCCCCGCGCTTCAAGCAGGCGATCCAGAGGATCACCAAGCTCGGCACGGAGCGTGACGTCATGGGCGCCTACTTCCCGAAGGCCGGCTACACGAGCCGGGCGTCGTTCAAGGCGCCGCGCTGCGGCGGCAAGCGACGTTGAGCGAGGAGCGGGGTTGAGCCCCGAGCGACGCGCCGCCGTCCTCACGGCGGGCCTCGGCTGCCTGCTGGTCAGTCCGTTGGCCTGGCTCGACTCCCTCTGGGGCGGGCCGGCCCTGATCGCGGCCGGGATCGGCGCGGAGGGAGTGTGGGTCGGCGCCGGGATCCTCTTCCTCGCGGTGGCCCTGCTGCCGCCGTCGCTGCTGGCGCTCGCCTACCTGACCGGCCGTGGCGCCCGACGGGCCCGGCTCGGGGCGACGGCCCTGGCTCTGGTCGCGCTGCTGCTGGCGCTCTCGCCGTTCTACCGGCTGTCCCCGCTCTCCTGGCTGCCGGCGGGACGTTGGGCCCTGGTCGCCCTGGCGGTGGCCGCGGTCATCGCCCTGGCGGCGGCCGGAGGGGCGACGGGCGGGGTCGGCGCCTCGCGGAGCGGGCCCGCGCCGGCCGCGATGCGCGTCGTCGGCGCCGCCGCCGTGGCGGCCTTCCTCGCGGTGGCGCTCGCGGGCACGGTCGACGGGCTGCGCGGCACCGGGATCCCGGGCACCCCTTCACGGGTGCTGCTCGCGGACTTCCACGGCAGCGGCCGGATCACCGGCGAGCCGCTCGCCGCCCCACGGCCCCGTCCCTTCGGCGGCCTGCTGCCGGGCCAGGGATCGAACATCCACAACGACCCGGGCATGACCGACGCCTACTTCGACCGCCGGGTGACCGACCCCGAGTCCGGTCGGATCCGCAGCTACCGCGCCTACGGCGACTGTGCGTCGCTGCTGTTCGATCGTGTCGGGAACCTGATCGCGGTCTGCGTCGGGGCGACCCGCACCACCGCCCACCTGCTCGACCCGTCGACCCTCGAGCCGCTGGCGACCCGGGAGATCTCGTCCCGCCCGTTGAGGCCGGACGTGCTGACCAACTTCTCCGGCGGTGGGTACGCCGTGCTCGACCGGGCGGGGAGGCTGATCATCCCGTCCGCGGAGGGGACGGTCGACCTGTTCCGGCCCGACTTCACCCCCGGCCGTGAGGCGATCGAGCCGATCGGGACGATCGACGTCTCGTCCGGCCTGGCCGACGAGGAGAAGATCACCTCGGTCCTGCCGGAGAACGGGCGGCTGTGGTGGTTCGTCGGGTCCGAGGGGACCATCGGCACGATCGACCCGGCGTCCGGTCGGGTCCGGGCCGCCCACGCCTCCGGCAGCGACATCGAGAACTCCTTCGCGCTGGCTCCGGGCGGCGGCGTCTTCGTGGTGGACTCCCGGGCGCTGATGCGGCTGCGGGCTGCGCCGAACGGACGTCCGGTGGTGGTCTGGTCTGAGCCCTACGACGCGGGCGAGCGGCGCAAGCCCGGGCAGACCAGCCGCGCCTCCGGCACCACGCCGACCGTCATGGCCGGCGGCCGCCTGGTGGCGATCGCCGACAACGCCGACCCCCGCATGAACGTCCAGGTCTTCCGGGCCGCGCCGCGGGTGCGGGGCGACCGGCTGCTCTGCTCCGTCCCGGTGTTCGGCGACCGGAAGGGAGCCACCGAGAACTCGTTGATCGCCGCCGGCAGGTCGCTCTTCGTCGAGAACAACTACGGCTATCGCCTGCCGGAGATCGTCGCCGGGCACAGCTCCGAGCCGGGTGCGGCCAGGATCGACGTGGACCCGGGCTCCGGCCGGTGCGACCTCGTCTGGGAGACCGACCGGACCCGGATCCCCTCGGTCGTCTCGAAGGTCTCGGCCGCGGACGGACTGATGCTGACCTACACCAAGCCGGCCCTGCCCACCGGGATCGACGCCTGGTACTTCACCGCCGTCGACGCCGGCACGGGCGAGGTCCTGTGGCGGCGGCTGGCCGGCACCGGACCGATGGCCAACAACCACTACGCCGCGCTCTACCTCGGCCCGACCGGCAACCTGTACGTCGGTACGCTGGGCGGCGTGATCGGCCTGACCCCCGCCTCCTGAGCGTGACCCGCCCGGCTCCCACTCGTCGCCGCCTGTCCCAGGAGGAGCGTCGCCGGGAGCTTCTCGGCCACGGCCTCCGGGCGTTCACGACCCGGCCGTACAACGAGGTCAAGGTCGCGGAGATAGCGGCCGAGGCCGGCGCCTCCGAGGGCCTCGTCTTCCGGTACTTCGGCGACAAGCGCAGCTTCTACCGGGAGTCGATCCGGGCCGGCCTGGAGCTGGCGACCGAGGCCAGCGACCCCGATCCGTCTGGCACGGCGACCGAGCGGTTCCTCGAGGGCCTCGACGGCTACGTCACCCTGCTGGAGCGGTTCCCCTACGCGATCCCCCACGTGATGCAGGGCGGCCCCGCCGCCGACCCGGAGATCCAGGCGGAGGTCGAGCAGGCCCACCTCCGGGTCGCGGCGCGGATCGTCTCCCGGATGGAGGTCCCCGATCCGCCGGCCCGGCTGGCCGGAGCGGTGCGGACCTGGCTGACCTTCGTCCAGGTGAGCTCCGCCGAGTGGATCCGGGACCCGCGGTTCAGTCGCGACGAGCTGCTCCGGAACCAGGTCGCGGTGTTCCGCGGCATGATGGCCGACGTCCTCGGAGTGCCCCCCGAGCCGACCCCGGAAGACGG
>JBEBTS010000055.1:0-12410 GCA_040393665.1 Conexibacter woesei | reverse complement strand
CGAGGATTGGAGCTTCATGAGCGACTACGCAGTAGTTAATCCGGCCACCGGCGAGCAGGTGCGGGAGTATCCGACGATCACCGACTCCGAGCTCCAGGATGCGATCGCCAAGGCCGACGACGCCTGGCGCAACTGGTCGCAGGAGTCCTCGGTGAGCGAACGGGCGGCGATGGTCCGGCGGGTCGGCGAGCTGCACGTGGAGCGCCGCGACGAGCTGGCGGACATCATCATCCGGGAGATGGGCAAGCCGCGCGAGCAGGCCCTCGGCGAGGTCGACTTCTGCGGCGACATCTATGGCTTCTACGCCGACAACGCCGAGAAGTTCCTGGCCGACGAACCGATCGACCTCCTCGCCGGCGACGGCACCGCGGTCATCCGCCGCAGCTCGATGGGGCCGCTGATCGGGATCATGCCGTGGAACTTCCCCTACTACCAGGTGGCCCGCTTCGCCGCCCCGAACCTGACCCTGGGCAACACGATCCTGCTGAAGCCCGCCCCGCAGTGTCCCGAGTCCGCCGCCGCGATCCAGGACATGTTCGACACCGCGGGCTTCCCCGAGGGCGCGTTCCGGACCGTGCTCGCCACCAACGATCAGGTCGCCGACGTGATCGCCGACCCCCGGGTCCGCGGCGTCTCGCTGACCGGCTCCGAGCGGGCCGGGGCCGCGGTGGCCGAGATCGCCGGCCGGAACCTGAAGAAGGTGGTGCTCGAGCTGGGCGGATCGGACCCCTTCCTGCTGCTGGGCGCGGACGACCTGGACGAGGCGGTCACCGCCGCGGTCGACGCCCGCCTGGACAACACCGGCCAGTCGTGCAACGCGGCCAAGCGGTTCATCGTCACCGATGACCTCTACGACGACTTCCTCCAGAAGTTCACCGAGGGCATGTCCTCGACCGAGGCCGGCGACCCCACCTCCGACGAGACGGCGATCGGCCCGCTCTCCTCCGCCGCGGCGGCCGAGCGGCTCCAGGACCAGCTCGACCGGGCGGTGTCCCAGGGAGCCAAGGTCGTGGTCGGCGGCGGTCGACGCGACAACTTCTTCGAGAGCACGGTGCTGGTCGACATCACCCCGGACAACGACGCCTACCACGAGGAGTTCTTCGGGCCGGTGGCGAGCATCTACCGGGTCGGCTCCGAGCAGGAGGCGATCGAGCTGGCCAACGACACCCCGTTCGGGCTCGGCTCCTACGTGTTCACCAACGACCCCGATCAGGCCCAGCGCGTGGCCGACTCGATCGAGGCCGGAATGGTGTTCGTCAACGGGGTCGGCGCCGACGGGGCCGAGCTGCCCTTCGGCGGGGTCAAGCGCTCCGGCTTCGGCCGCGAGCTCGGCCGCTACGGCATCGAGGAGTTCGTCAACAAGAAGCTGATCCGCACGATCAAGTAGTACCGAGGACGGTCCACCCCGTCCTCACCACCAACCGAGGGGATGCACCGCCAGCGGTGCATCCCCTCTGGCTTGAGGCTTTGCGAGCGGGCTTTCGGTCGCGCGGCCCCGGCCCCGGCTCGCCTCTCGAGCCCTGAAACGCGTCGGACCTGGCCCGCTGATCGCCGCCATCCGAGCCTTTGTGAGCAAACTATTAGCAAATGCTCTATAGTGCTTATCTTCTGTTCAACCGATACGCCGAGTCTCCGGTTCCGCAAGGCCCGGAGAACGGGGGAACCAAGTAGTTGGGGCGAATCCGCCGGAATCCGGTGGGAGCGCGACTCCTGAAGCGCCAGCCCGTCAGCTAACCCCGTAGGCACGACCAAGGAGATCGGATCATCAACACCCAGACGTATCACCTCACCCGTGCCGGCACGGGAGTTCGACTAGCCATCGGGATCGTGTTCGCTGCCTTCGGGCTGATCGCGCTCCTCTCACCCGACAACGCCTCCGCCTGCGGCAAGTCCACCGGCGGCGGGATCAGCGTCTCCGGCAACAACGACTGCAAGCCGGTGAAGAAGGCCCGCCTCGTCAACGGCAAGGCGATCGCCCCCTCCTCCGCCCCGGCCCGGGTCAAGCGAGTGATCAACTGGGCCAACCGGATCCGCAACAAGCCCTACGTCTACGGCGGCGGCCACGCCAGCTTCAAGTCGCGGGGCTATGACTGCTCCGGCGCCGTCAGCTACGCGCTCCGCGGCGGGAAGTTCCTGCCACGGCCGCTCGCCTCGACCGGCTTCATGAACTGGAAGAAGCGCGGCAAGGGCAAGTGGATCACCGTCTACTCGAATCCCAGTCACGCGTACATGATCGTCGCGGGCCTCCGGTTCGACACCTCGATGACCCCGGGCAACGGCCCCGGCTGGAGCAAGAGCAAGCGTTCCACCCCGGGCCGGTTCAGCGCCCGCCATCCGGGTAACTACTGAGCCAGCACCCTCACCACCTCCCTCCCTCCCCCAGAGAATCGCCCCGGCCTCCCCGGGGCGGTTCTCGTTAAAGGACGGGTTGGAAGGGCGGGTCGGTCAGCGAGCCGGGTCCCGGTCCTTGCCGGCGGCCCGCAGCGCCTGGATCCCGCCGGACACGAAGGTCAGAGCCTGGTCGACCAGGTCGAACTGCCGGTCCACGCCCGCGATCGAGCACTCGGCGTCCCGGTCCTCGTCGTCCAGCAGGTCGAACACCGCCGCCGCCGCGGCGGCCGCCATCCGGGGCTCGACGTGGTCGGGCGGCAGGCCCAGGTCCTGCGCGATGCCCTCGGCGATCAGCCGTTCCAGCCGGTGGATCCGTGCGCGGTGGATCGAGCTGAGGTGCTCGTCGAGGTCGATCAGGCGGTGGAGCCGCGCCAGCTGCTCCTCCTTGGCCTCCCACACCTTGCGCTCCTCGAAGATCCACTGGCGCAGCGCCTCCATGGTGTCCTGGCCTTCCGGACGGCCGTCCAGCGCCTCGCTGAGCTTCTCCTCGAACGGCCCGAAGCTCTCGAAGACGAGGTCCTCCTTCGCCGGGAAGTACGAGGAGACGGTCCGCGGCGACACGTCGGCCAGGTCCGCGATCTGGGCGATCGTGGTCTCCTGATAGCCCTGCCGGTCGAAGAGGTCGAAGGCGGCACGGGAGATCCGATCGCGGGTGCGCTGCTTCTTCCGCTCGCGGAGCCCCTCCTTCCTGCCTTCGATGCCGATCATGCCCCCATCCTACCATCGGCGTTGCAGTCGCTGCAATTATGCAGACCTCATATTTTCGCAGTCGCTGCAGTCATGGGGAGCGTTTGCTACGTTTCTTCGGCTTCCCTCCCCCTTCCTCAGGAGCTCCATGTCAGATCGCCTCGCCAAACTCGCCCGTGCCATCAGCCATCACTGGAAGCGTTCGCTCGTCGTGGCGATCGCTTCGATCATCCTGCTCGGCGTGCTCGCCGGCACCGCGGGCTCCCCTCCGCCGGACGACTTCGACATCCCGGGGACCGAGTCGCAGCAGGCCTACGACCTCTTCTCCGAGCACATGCCGGCGCTGGCGGGCGTCGACTCGACCGTGGTCTTCTACGCCAAGGAAGGCGCGCTCACCGACCCGCAGCGACAGGCGGCGATCGAGAAGGCGATCAAGGAGATCAAGGCCCAGCCCGACGTGATGTCGGCGACAAACCCCTTCGACTCCCAGCCGCCGGCGATCTCGCCCGACGGCAAGGTCACCTCGACCGACGTGCGGTGGGACCTCGAGTTCGGCGACGTCGACAAGACGACCGCGGAGCAGCTCGAGGAGGCCGCGAACGTCGCGGCGACCGACGGGATCGAGGTCTCGATGCGCGGCGTCGTGGTCGACGTCGGCTCCGAGCAGGAGTTCCCGGTCGGCGAGCTGATCGGCATCGCGATCGCGATCATCCTCCTCACCCTCCTCTTCCGCTCCGGCGCGGCCATGGCGGCGACGCTCGCCGGCGCCCTGATCGGCGTCATGGTCGGGCAGGTGCTGCTGACCATCCTGTCCGGGCCGCTCGGCCTGCCCGCCTTCGCCGCGACGATCGCGGTGATGCTCGGCCTCGGCGCCGGCATCGACTACTCGCTCTTGATCATCGGCCGGTTCAGGGAGCAGTCGGCCGCCGGTGACAGCGTCCGGGACGCGGCCGCCAAGGCCTCGGCCACGGCCGGCTCGGCCGTCGTCGCCGCCGGCCTGATCGTGATGGTCGCGATCGCCGGCCTGCTGGTGATCGGCATCCCGCTGATCGGCAAGATGGGCATCGGCGCCGCGATCGGCGTCGGCGCGGTGGTCGTCTCGGCCCTGACCTTCCTCCCGATCATGATCGGCGCCCTGTCCAAGCGGCTCAAGCCGAAGAAGGCCGAGCACGTCATCCCCTCCTCCGCCTTCGGCGGCTGGGCCGAGAAGGTGACCGCGCGCCCCTGGCTCGCGATCACCGGCGGCGTGATCGTGCTGCTGATCTTCGCCTTCCCGGTGACCAACATGCGCCTCGGCCAGCCGGACGACGGCAACCAGCCCGAGTCCCGCACCCAGCGCATCGCCTACGACCACCTGAGCGAAGGGTTCGGCCCCGGCGCCAACGGGCCCTTCCTGCTGGCCATCACCACCCCGAACGACTCCGCCGAGACCAAGCAGCAGCTCGACCGGGTCCACGACGACCTGTCCAAGACCGCGAACGTCGCGGCCGTGATGCCCGCGAGCTTCAGCGAGGACGGCGAGCTGGCGACCATGGTCCTGATCCCGAAGACCTCGCCCCAGGACGCCGCCACCTCGGACCTGCTCAACGAGCTGAGATCCTCGGTGCTGCCCACGGCGATCGAGGGCACGCCGCTGCAGGTATACGTCGGCGGCAACACGGCCAGCTTCGAGGACTTCTCGGACAAGGTCGCGAAGCGCCTGCCCCTGTTCATCGCGTTCGTGATCCTGCTCTCGGTGCTGCTGCTGATGGCCGCCTTCCGCTCGATCTGGATCCCGCTGGTCTCGGCGGTGTTCAACCTGCTCTCGGTGGGAGCCGCCTACGGCGTCGTCGTGGCCGTGTTCCAGGAGGGGATCGGCGCCAGCCTGATCGGGGCCGAGTCCGGCGTGCCGATCGTCTCCTTCATCCCGGTGATGATCTTCGCCATCCTCTTCGGGCTGAGCATGGACTACAACGTGTTCCTGCTCTCCCGGGTCCACGAGGCGTACAACGAGGGCGACGGGCCGCGCGAGAGCGTGATCCACGGCATGTCGCGGATCGGCAAGGTCGTGCTCTTCGCCGGCCTGATCATGGCCTCGGTGTTCCTCGCCTTCGTCAGCCAACCCGACGTGGTGGCCAAGATGATGGGCCTCGGGCTCGGACTGGCGATCCTGATCGACGTGATCTTCGTGCGTCTCGTGATCGCCCCCGCGGTGGTCACCCTGCTCGGCGACAAGGCCTGGTGGCTGCCCAGGTGGCTCGACCGGGCCCTCCCCAACGTCTCGCTGGAAGGCCACCTCGTGGCGAACAAGGATCCGAAGGAGAAGCCGCTCGTGTCGGCCGAGGAGCTCGGCCTCGACTGAGACCGCCCGTCTACCCGGCCCCGTCCCCGGTGAGGAGGCTGATCTCCTCCGCGGGATGGGGCCGGCCGATGTGGTACCCCTGGATGTAGTCGATCCCGAAGCCGCACAGCAGGTCGATCGTCTCGTTGTCCTCGACGCACTCGGCGATCGTCCGCTTGCCCAGCCGGTGGGCGAGGTTGATGATCGCCTCCACCATGTGCTGGTCGGTGCGGTTGGACGGCAGCTGGCGGATGAAGGTGCCGTCGATCTTCAGGAACTCAAAGGGCAGGTGCTTCAGGTAGTAGAAGGACCCGAAGCCGGCCCCGAAGTCGTCGAGCGCGAAACGGCAGCCGAACGACGCCAGGCGGGTCGCGAACCGGCGGGCCTGCTCCATGTTGTCGATCACGTTGGTCTCGGTCACCTCGAGCACCAGCCGCCACGGGGCGATGTCCGCGGCGAGCAGCGAGCTCTCGATCCGGTCGCAGAGCCCCGGGTCGACCATCGACCGCGAGGACAGGTTCACCTGGAGCGAGGCCTCGGGGCCGAGCAGCGACCGGTCCGACAGGATCTCGATCGCCCGATCGATCATCCACCGGTCGATGTCGGCGGCCAGGCCGAACCGATCCGCCGTCGGCAGGAACTCCGAGGGCTGGATGATGCCGCCGTCCGGGTCGTCCAGCCGGACCAGCAGCTCGTACTGGCTGACCCGGTTCAACCGCCGGTCGAGGATCGGCTGGGCGAAGACCCGCAGCTGGTCACGGTCCAGCGCGACCCGGATCCGCTCGCTGAGCCGGAGGCCCTCGGTCGCCCGTTCGGCGCTGCCCGACTCGGCCTGGTAGATCGCGTACTTGCCGCGTCCCCCCTCCTTCGCCTCGTACATGGCGAGGTCGGCCCGGATCATCAGCTCCTCGTCGGTCACGCCCCGCTCGTTCACGGGAGCGACCCCGACGCTGATCGTCGCGCGGACGGACCGGTCGCCGAAGACCATCGCCGTGCCGTTGACCGCCTCGACCAGCCGGGCCGCCGCTTCGCCTGAGGATCCGTCCGGGATGTAGACCGCGAACTCGTCGCCGCCGAGCCGTGCGACGATGTCGATCTCGCGCAGGCTGTCACGGATGATCTGGGCCACCCGGGAGATCACCTCGTCCCCGGCGCGGTGCCCGAGGCTGTCGTTGATCGCCTTGAAGTTGTCGATGTCGAGCACCATCACCGCACCCTCGCCCCCGGACCGGTTGATCACCTTGATCTCCCGCTCCAGCTCCCGTTCGAACCGGCGGCGGTTGTACAGGTTCGTCAGCACGTCGTGGTCGGCCAGGAAGCGGAGCCGCGACTCGGTCTCCAGCCGGTAGGTGATGTCGCGGGCGATCACCGACGCGCCGACCACCTGGGTCTCGTCCTCCGACATGATCGGGGACATCGTCACCGAGACGTGGATCAAGGTTCCGTCCCGTCGCTGCCACTGGCTCTCCTGGTGCTCGATCGAGCGGCCTTCCTTGACCTGGCTCAGCCACCGTTGGAACTCGGCCAGCCGGTCCCCGGGGATCAGGATCTGGGCGGGGGCCTCCAGCATGGCGCTCTCGGAGTGGCCGAAGACCTTCTCCGCGCCGCGGTTCCAGCTCTCGATCGAGCCGTCGCGGGAGAGCGAGAAGATCGCCTCGGCCGAGGACTCCACGATCGCCGCCAGGCGGTGGAGCTCACGTTCGCTGGTGCGCCGCAACCGCCGCTCCCGGCTGAGTCGGCGCCGGTGGCCGGCATCCTCGATCTCCCGTTCCAGGGCCGGTGCGAGCCGGGCCAGGCCATCCCCCTTGAGCACGTAGTCCTGGACCCCGGCCTTCATCGCCGCGACCGCGCTGGCCTCGCCGATGGTGCCGGAGACGATCACCACGGGCAGCTCGGGGTCGTAGTTGCGGATCAGCGGCAGGGCGACCCCGATGCTCAGCCCGGGAAGGCCGACGTCGGAGATCACCGCGTCCCACCCACCGGACTTGAGCGCGGCCTCGAGCTCGCCGAACGTGCAGACGCGGCGCCACTCGAAGTCGAGGCCGGCCATGCGCAGGGCCCGCACCTCTAGCTCGGCGTCCTCGGGCGAATCCTCGATGATCAAAATCCGCATTCCCAAAGCTTTCTCCCACCCGCTGCCGGGGAAGGGGCGACGGGTCGGCCGCGTCTACCCGACTGCCGAAATATATCCGGTCCGGCCTTCCCCGGCCGAATTTTCCCCGGTGGCATCGTGATCGCGGCGGAAGACGCGCATCGGCAGGCCGTCGCGGGGGCGGAGCGTGATCGCTGCCTCAGCCTCCACCTCGGACCCCTGAGGCAGGTCGAAGCGCAGCCGCCGGGCGAGCATCGCCGCGACCAGGGTGGCCTCGACCGTGGCGAAGGTCGAGCCGACGCAGACCCGTCGGCCGGCACCGAACGGCATGTAGGCGTGCCGGGGGCGTCCCTTCGCGTTCTCCGGCAGGAACCGGCTGGGATCGAATCCCTCCGGGTTCGGCCAGATCCGCGTGTCGCGGTGGATCATGCTGATCAGCACCATCACGCTGGAGCCGGCCGGGACGTGGAACCCGTTGATCTCGTCGTCGGCCCGGGCGCGGCGGCCGACCGTCCAGACCGGCGAGTCGAGCCGCATGGCCTCCTCGACGCAGGCACGGGTCCAGGGCAGGCTGTCGACGTCCTCCATGGTCGGCACGCGGTCGCCCAGCACCGTGTCCACCTCCTCGAAGAGCCGTTCGCGCGCGGCCGGGTTGAGCGATAGCCGGCGCCACATCCAGGAGAGGGCGTTCGAGGTGGTCTCGTGTCCGGCGAGCATGAAGGTCATCAGCTCGTCGCCGATCTGCTGCCGTGACATCCCCTCCCCGGTCTCGTCGTCGACCGCGTCGAGCATCATTCCGACCAGGTCGTCGCCGGAGTCGGACTGGGATCGCCGCTCGACCAGGAGCTCGTCGATCACCCGGCGCAGCTCCTCCAGCGAGCGCTGGAAGCGGCGCCCCTCCGGGTTGACCGACATCGCCTTCTCGAGATCCATCCCGGGCAGGCTGGAGAGCAGGTAGGTCGGCAGGCGGCGGGTCATCTTCGTGCCGAGCCCGAGCACGTCGTTCATCGCGGGGCCGACCCGGCGGGCGGTGTCGCCGGAGAGGTCGGCGCCGAACAGCGCCCGGCCGACCACGTCCAGGGTCAGAGCCATCATCGCCTCGTTGACGTCGACCGTCTGACCGTCGCGGAGGTGACGGAAGCGTCCGGACTCGAGCTCGTCGAGCGTCGCCTGGGTCATGTGGCCGGTGAAGGCGCTGATGTGGCGCTTGGCGAAGAGCGGCTGAACCAGCCGGCGCTGCTTGCGCCAGGTTTCTCCCTCACTGGTCAGCAGCCCTTCGCCAAGCACCACCCTCAGCAGCTCGTACTCGACTCCCTTGGTGTAGTTGTCCTGGTTGGTGATCAGGACGTGCTTGGCGGCCTCGTGACCGCTCACGATCACGAAATGACGGCCTCGGGTCATGGTGCCGGCGACCTCGCCGTAGCGGAGGGCGACGTCCATCATCGGCGCCTTGAAGTCGCGGGTCGTCGCCAGCAAGAAGCGCTTCTGGTCGAGCCCTCGGGGCCCGGGCGGCAGCGGCGCGGTCATGCCGCTCCCGACGCGGTCAGCTCGGCGGCGCGGTCGATCAGGTATCCGCGGAGGGCGGGCCACTCGCCTCCCTGGTCGCCGACCGGGTCCATCGTCGTCAGGGCGAGGCCGCGGAGCGAGGAGACGGTGGTCAGGAGCAGGCCGGGGAACCCGGGCAGGTCCCGCATGCCCGGCATCAGCTCCGCCGCGCTGCGGAAGATGATCCGCTCGACGTCGGCGTGGAGGGCGCGGATCGGGTCGTGCAGCGCCTCGTCGGTCCGGGCGGCCAGGTGGAGCTCGACCGCCGCGGCGAAGGTCGGGCCGCGGAACACGACGTAGAGCCGGTCGATCGCGTCGGCGAAGCGGTCCAGGTCGCTCCCCTGCTCGGGGATCGCGGCGACGAACTCGTCGGCGAGGCGCTCGGTGACGAACCGCATCGACTCGACGGTCAGCTCGGCCTTGGTCCGGAAGTGGTGCTGGAGCGCCCCGAGGGACACACCGGCGCGCTCGGCCGCGAGTCGCGTCGAGGTTCCGGCGTAGCCCTTCTCGATCAGCAGCTCGAGGGTCGCCTCGAGCACGGCGGCTCGGGTGTCCATGGGCCGGTCGCTCTGTTCGCGGGTCGGTCTCGTCATGGGACGCAACTATACAAGTCAGTCGACTGACTTGGAACCCGGGGAGGCCGATTCGGCCCCGGCGCCTCCCGTTCAGTCCCACCGCAGCAGCGATACTGTTCCCGGCCGATGGAGAGACGTCCGTTCAAGACGAACTACGCGGGGGCGATCTACGGGACCATCCTCTCGATGGCGGTGATCTCCACCGCCTCAAAGGACCCGTCGATCGGGCCGATCATGATCGCCGCCTGGGCCACGGCGACGGCGGTCGTCTTCTGGCTGGCTCACGCCTACTCGACCTTCGTCGCCTCCGGCTACGCCCGCGCCGGCAGCGCCCGGTCCGCGATCTTCGGGGCGATGCGGCACGACTGGCCGATGGTCCAAGGGTCGCTGATACCCGCGGCGGCGATGCTGCTGGCCCCGCTCGGCGTGGTCTCCTCGGATACGGCCACCTTCGTCGCGGTGTCCGTCGGGGTGCTGGTGCTCTTCCTCGCCGGGATCTACATGGGCAGCCGACAGCGGCTGTCCTGGTGGCGGATCCTCGCGATCGCCTCGACCAACGCGGTGATCGGGTTGATGATCGTCGCCCTCAAGATCTTCGTCCACTGAGCCGCCGGCCGGGCCCGGCTCAGCTCTGCTTGGCCTGGGTCGACTTGGCGTAGCTCAGCAGATCGACGAAGAAGGCGAGCACCACGATGAACCAGTCGAAGCCGTCCACCCCGGGCGGGTCGATCTCGTACATGACGACGAAGGCGAGCGTGGTCCAGGGCAGCAGGAAGAAGCCGAGGACGGGAACGATCCAGCCGTCGAAGGCCCGCCCCACCCAGTCGGAGAACAGCAGGATGAAGAACAGCGCCAGCCGAGGCGAGACCAGGGCGAAGAGAGCGACGAAGCAGGGCATGACCGGAATCTACCCGAGGCCGCGACGGTAGGCGGCGAACGACGCCGACAGGTGCGCCCCGAGCACGACCGCGACGCAGGCGAGGTGGAGGAAGAGCATCAGCCCCAGGAAGCCGGCCAGGACCCCGTAGACGGCGGACCCGCCGCCGGTGATCCCGAACCAGATCCCCAGCCCGAGCCAGATCAGCCAGCAGAGCCCGGTTGCCGCCACCGCCCCGACCACGGCGCCGGGCCAGCTGCGGCGGCCCGGGTTCTGGACCCAATAGAGCCAAGCCAGCAGCAGGAAGCCGACGACCAGGGTCGCGAGGCCCCCGCCGAAGACGGTGGCGACCCCGCTCAGGAAGGAGCTGTCCTCGACGATCGAGGAGATGTCTCGCGAGAGCGACAGTCCCGCGACCAGGAGGATGACCGGCATGGTCACCGCCGTGACCAGCATGTCGAAGCCCTTGTTCTTGGGGAAGGACGGTCGCTTGACGTCCTCCGGCTGGGTCGTCTCGACCGCGTGCCGCACCGCGCCGATCGCACCGCTGCCCGAGTAGATCAGGAGGACGATCGAGACCAGGCCGAGGCTGCCCGCGCCCTTGGTCAGGCCGTCGAGCAGGTCCTCGATCTCCTGGCGACCCTCGACCGCGTCGAGCGGCAGCGCCCCGATGATCTCGTGGATCAGGTCGGAGCGGACCTCGGGCGAGTCGAAGATGTTGCTGAGGATCCAGACCGCGATCAGCAGCAGCGCCGGGAACGTCATCAAGACGTAGAAGCCGAGCTGGGCCGCCAACCGGGACCCCGCCACCCGGTCGAACGAGATGACGGCGTCCCGGGAGACGACCCAGGCCGGCTTCAGACGCGGCGGAATATCAATGCGCGGGAGCTGCGCGTCAGTCCCCCATGCCGATCTTGGCCTCTTCCCACTTGACCGTGACGCCGTACAGGATCGTCAGGTTGACCAGGATGAACAGCAGGCTCAGGAACGGATGCGAGTTGACCGTGAGCAGGTCGGTGACCGAGTGGATGCAGACGAGGAAGATCGTCAGGAAGCGCGCCCATTCGCGGCCCTGGATCAGCGCCCAGCCGGCCCAGGTCACGATGACCCCGACCACGATCCAGACGAAGCCGACGGCCTGGACGCTGAGCAGGAAGACCTCGCCGGTGCCGGTGGTCCTGGTCATGAAGCCGTCGTCGGTGACGGCCGCCAGGCCGGCGATCACGCTGAACACGCCGATCAGCATCATCATGACCGCGACGAAGGCGACCCAGCTCGCCCAGCCGGCGGATCCTCCGGGCGGCTTCGAACCGCTGGTTTCAGGCATCTCTACTCCTTGAGGTCGTGAACGGGGCTGAAGCGTATCCGGCTCAGACGACGCAACGGAAGGAGATGTGGCAGGTGGAGCTCTCCACGCTCTCCGGGATCCGCGACGCCGGCCGGTACCGGGAGCAGTAGTTCTCGGCGCAGAGGAAGGAGCCGCCGCGCAGCACCTTCCGCGGGATGCCGCTGGCCGGGTCGCGGGACGCCTCGATCCCCCCGCCCCGCGGGTTCTGCGGAGCGCAGCACCGGCTGGCGGGCTCCGGATGGGCATCCGAGAACCAGGTGGAGGTCCACTCCCAGGCGTTGCCGGTGATCTCGTACAGGCCGAACGGGTTGGGCGGGAAGCTCTTCACCGCGACCGTCCCCGGCTTGCGCGGCCCACCGGGCCGGGGCCGGAACTTCCAGGGGAACTCGCCGATCCACCGGTTCATCCGCTCCTCGCCGCCGGGCGCGATCTCGTCACCCCAGGCGAACTCCGCCCCCTCGATCCCGCCACGGCCGGCCCGCTCCCACTGGGCCTCGGTCGGCAGCTCCTTGCCCGCCCATCGGGCGTAGGCATCGGCGTCCTCGAAGGTGACCTGGACCACCGGGTGATCCTCC
>JBEBTS010000054.1:0-12669 GCA_040393665.1 Conexibacter woesei | reverse complement strand
GTGGCGCCGGGGCTCGTGTCGCGCGGCAGTCGACGGGAGACGACCTTGGTCACCCCGTCGCCGCCCATGCTGACCCCGTACAGCACGTCGGCCGCGTCCATGGTCAGCTTCTGATGGGTGACGATCACGAACTGGGTGCGGTCGGAGAACCGGCGGACCAGCTCGAGGAAGCGGTTGATGTTGGCGTCGTCGAGGGCGGCCTCGACCTCGTCGAGGATGTAGAAGGGGCAGGGCCGGGCGAGGAACACCGCGAAGACGAAGGCCAGCGCGGTCATCGCCTTCTCGCCGCCGGAGAGCAGGCTCATCTGCCGCATCCGCTTGCCCTGCGGGGTGACCTCCAGCTCGACGCCGAAGTCGGCTTCCGAGGGGCCGCGCGGATCTTCATCGTCGACGTCTTCGGCGGCGTCGCCGTCCCCTTCTGCCTGGTCGCCCGAACCGGACTCCGGCTCCGGGACCGGCCGCAGGTCCACCGAGCGCAGCCGGCCGGAGCCGCCCGGGAAGAGCTGGGCGATCATCTCCTCGAAGTTGGCCGCGGTCGCAGCGAAGGTCTCGTCGAAGGAGCGCTTGATCTCGGTGTCGATGTCCCGGATGATCCCCTCCAGCTCGCGCATCCCCCGCTCGGTGTCCTCGCGCTGGGAGACCAGCTGCTCGACGTACTCGACCGCTTCCTCGTACTCCTTCTTCGCCAGCGGGTTGACCGGCCCGATCCGCTCCCGCCGGGCCCGCAGGTTGCTCAGCCGCCGTTCGATGTCGGTCCGCTCCTCGTCCTTCAGCGGCTGCTCCGCCTCGGGGACGTCCTCGCCCAGGCGCTCGGCGATGCGCGAGAGCTCCGAGGCGGCCTCCGCCCGGCGATCGCCGAGGTGGGCGGCCTCGACCTCGGCCTGGGTGACCTGTTCGGCGATGCCCCGCAGCTTGGCCTGGACCTCGACCTCGAGGTTGGAGCAGGCCTTGAGCTCGGCCGCGATCTCGTCGCCGTCCCCCTGATCCCCGATCACGGTGCGCTCGGCCCGGGACACGCGGTCGCGGACCGCCTGCCCCACCGCCTCCGCCGAGTCCTTGAGCTGGGCGATCAGGACGATCAGCCCCTCGACCGCCTCCATCCGCCGGCCGAGCTGCTCACGGTGGCGTTCACCCAGCAGCCCTTCCGCCCGGCGGGCGTGACGGGTGGCGCGCTCGGCCCCGGAGTGCACGCCTTCGAGCGCCTCCAGCCGATCGGTCTCCGCCCCGTCGGCCCGGGCGCGGCGCAGGCCCTCGATCGCGGTCTGCAGCCCGGCGTCGACCTCGGACAGCTCCTCCGCCAGTCGACGGGCCCGTTCGCTGGCCGAGCCGGAGGTGCCGACGTCGAGCGTCAGCGGCGCCAGCTCCAGCCTCAGCGCCTCGAGCCGGGACTCCAGGCTGCGGGACCTCTCGGTGATCGTCGAGGCGCCGATCGAGATCTGCTCCTGGCCGGAGCGAAGGCGGTTGAGGATGCCCCAGATCTCGGTCCGGGCGCGGTCGCGCTCGGCGAACCGCTCCTCGGCGGCCCGGCGGCGCTTGGAGACCTCGGTCAGTTGCCCTTCGAGGCCGTCGCGCAGCTTGCGGGCCTCGGCGGCCCGCTTACGCGCCGCCTCCAGCCGGTCCTCGCCGAAGCGGAGCTCCTCGGCCACCAGCTTCGCCCGGAGGCCCAGCTCCTCCCGTTCGATCCGGGCGCCGATCTCGGCCGCGTTGGCCTGCTGCTTGAGCGGCCGGAGCGCCCTCCGGGCCTCCCGTTCGACGTCGAGGGCGCGGTCCAGGTTGTCCTGGGTGGTCAGCAGCTTCAGCTCGGCCCGGCGGCGGCGCTTGCGGTACTTGCCCAGCCCGGCCGCCTCCTCTATCAGCAGGCGTCGCTCGCGCGGCTTCGAGTGGACGATCGAGTCGACCCGGCCCTGGCTGATCACCGAGTGCATCTCCCGACCGAGGTTGGCGTCGGAGAGCAGCTCGACGATGTCGGTGAGCCGGCAGCGGGCGCCGTTCAGGCGGTACTCGCCGTCACCGTTGCGGTCGAGCCGACGGGTGATCGCGATCTCCGTGAAGTCGTCGCCGAGCTGGCCTTCGGCGTTGTCGATCACGACCTCGACCTCGGCCGCCGAGCGAGCCCCGACGTCGCGGCCGCCGACCGAGATCACGTCCTGCATCGAGCTGCCGCGGATCGCGCCGGGGCTCTGCTCGCCCAGCGCCCAGAGCACCGCGTCGGTGATGTTCGACTTGCCGGAGCCGTTCGGGCCGACGATCACGCTCACGCCGGGTGAGAAGTTGAGCTCGGTCTTCTCGGGGAAGGACTTGAAGCCCTTCATCGTCACGGAACGGAGATACATGCGCCTCCAAGAGTGCCGGTTCGAGCGGACGGACGACGCCCCGAACCGGCTTCCGCGGTGCTTCCATCCCGCAAAATGCGGGAAATCACTCGCCGGCGCCGTCCAGCTGCTCGAGGGCGACGGCGGCAGCGACCTGACCGGCCGCCTTCTTCGAGCGCCCCTCTCCCCGGCCGATCTCCTCGTCGTCGAGCAGGACCGAGACCTCGTAGATGCGCTGGTGGGCCGGCCCCCTGGCGGAGACGACGGTGTAGGCGACCGTCTTCCGCTGCTGGGCCGCCAGCTCCTGCAGCGCCGACTTGAAGTCGGTCCGGTTCTCCCGGACCGCGGCGATCCGGGAGCTGAAGGCGGCCACCACCGCCGGCCCGGTCCGCGTGAAGCCGAACTGGAGGTAGCAGGCGCCGATCATCGCCTCGGTGATCTCGGGCAGCGGGCGGGCGCCCTTCAGCAGCAGCCGGGCCGGGGTCTGCTTGCCGTCCTTCTCACCCGGATCGGCGGCGAGCAGCATCTCGGGGATGCCGAGCTCGGTCCCGATCGCGGCGCAGGAGGTGCCGCTCACGGTCTGGTTGAGGATCTTGGTCAACGCGCCGGCGTCGAGGTCGGGCAGCGCCCGGTACAGCTCGTCGGCGATCGACAGAGCGAGCACCGAGTCCCCCAGCAGGGCGAGGCGCTCGTACGAGCCGACCCGGTCCTCGGCCCAGGAAGAATGGGTCAGGGCGGCGGCCCGGGACTCCTCGGGAAGCTCGTCGATCAGCGCCCGCAGCGCCGCGACGCCGGGCGGGCCGTCCTCCCGTCGTTCACGCGCCCTTTTTAGCCAGGGCAAAGTCAACCGCGTCTCCAACCGTCTTGATCTGGGCGGCCTCCTGCTCCGAGACCGAGATGCCGTAGCGATCCTCGAGCTCCATCACCAGCTCGTAGAGATCCAGCGAGTCCGCGTCGAAGTCCTCCTTGAACCGCGCCTTTTCGGTGATCTGGGCGGGATCCAGCTCGAGCTCCGTCACCAGGTGCTCACGGACGAGATTCATGACTTCATCGCGATTCATCACAGGTTTCCTATCACGCGGGGTCGGAGGACTCGATTGCGCCGCGGTTGGCGCCGGCTTCGCGGAGCATGCTCTCGGTGAGGCCGGGGGCGTCGACCGCCACGGCCCGGGCGGCGACCCGGATCGCGTTCGCGACGCCCTCCGGTCCGGAGCTGCCGTGGCCGACCACGGCGACCCGGCGCAGGCCCAGCAGGATCGCGCCGCCGGTCGAGTCCGGATGCAGCTCCCGCCGCAACCCGCCGAGCGCGGGCTTCATCATCAGGCCGCCGACCGCGGAGACCGGGTTCGAGCGCGCCGCCGCCGAGATCGCGCCGCTGACCGTCTTCGCCGTGCCCTCCATCGTCTTGATGACGACGTTGCCGGTGAAGCCGTCGGTCACGATCACGTCGGCGGTGCCGCCGGGGACGTCCCCGCCCTCGACGTTGCCGATGAAGTTGATCCCGGAGGCGGCGCTGAGCACGGCGTTCGCCTCGACCACCTCGTCGCGGCCCTTGCCCGCCTCCTCGCCGACCGACAGCAGGCCCACGGACGGATCCGCCAGCCCCATCACCGATCGGGCGAAGGCGGCGCCGAGCCAGGCGAACTGGATCAGGTGCTGGGCACGGACGTCGACGTTCGCGCCGACGTCGAGGAAGAGGACGGACTTGCCCGGGATCGGCAGGCGGGCCGCCAGGGCCGGCCGCTTGACCCCGCGCAGCCGCTTGAGGCCGAAGGTGGCGGCGGCCATCGTCGCCCCGGTCGAGCCGAGGCTGACCACCGCGGACGAGTTCCCCGCGGCCACGTCGGCCACGGCGCGGACGACCGATGCGTCGGGGCGGGAGCGGACCGCCGGGACCGGGTCGTCGTGGTTGGTGATCGCCTCGGTGGCGTCGAAGACCTCACAGCCCTCGAGCCCGTCGAGGCCCAGCTGGTCGGCCGGGCCGAAGACGCGCAGCTTGATGCCGTCGGCCAGGGCCAGCTTGGCGCCGGCCGCCAAGGTCCCGGGGCCGGCTTCGACGCCCAGGCCGTCCAGGGCGACGACGATCCCGTCGAGGTTCATGGCAGCCGGAGCGGTCCGGCGGGGCCGGGTCCGCGACTACTCAGGGGCGACGGTGCCGAACGGCTGGTTCTTCGGGGCGATGACCTCGCGGCCGCCGTACTGGCCACAGGTGGGGCAGATCCGGTGCGGCAGGCGAGGCGAGTGGCACTGCGGGCAGTGATTCACCCGCGCCTTCGCGGCCTTGTGGGTGGCGCGGCGCTTGTCGCGGCGGGTGCGGGAAGTTCGTTTCTTCGGTACGGCCATAAGGACCGGGATTCTAGGGATTCAGCCGAGGTCGCGCAATCTCGACCAGCGCGGGTCGAGGTTCTGGCCGTGGTCATGCGCATCCGGGTCCGCCCCGTTGAGCGATTCTCCGCAGTAGGCGCACAGCCCGAGGCAGTCCTCGCGGCACAGGATCTGGTTGGGGAGCGCCAGGATCAGCGCGTCCCGAACCCAGGCCGCGAGGTCGAGGATGCCGCTCTCCACGTAGGGGCTCGTCAGCTCGGCCGCGCTGCTCTCGTCCTCGTCCTCCTCCCCCTCGTCGACCCCGGGACGGGATCCGGGCAGGCCGCCGGCGACCCCCTCGGCGGGCTGGTCGACCTCGCGAACGTCGACCACGACTCGGTTGGAGGCCGGCTCCAGGCAACGGAAGCACGGCCCCTCGAGCGCCACCTCGAACCGCAGCCTGAGCGCGTATCCGGCGCTGGTCCGCGATATGTCCAGGCGGGCCTCCGGCTCCGGCGGCGAGGGCGCGTACTCCTGCCCGCCGAGGCTGACGGCCCCCACCGGCACCGCCCGGTCGATCCGGGTGGCGTCGCCGTAGGTGAGTCCGAGTGCGTCGAGATCTACCTGTTCAAGTGCCATGGTCCACTCCCAGCTTGACAGACCTCTACGATTGTCAACTCGATGAGCGAATCCTCTGAAACGAGCTACCTGGAATCGGTCCGTCGTCAGGTCCCCCTGTATGACCGGCTCCAGGCAGCCACGGTGGCCGCGGTGCCGTTCGCGCCGACCACCGCGCTCGATCTCGGGATCGGCACCGGAGAGACCAGCTCACGCCTGCTGGAGCGGTTCCCCGAGACCCGGATCACCGGGCTGGACTCCGATCCCGACATGCTCTACCGCGCCCGCAACCTGGTCGCGGAGGTCAGCCTCGCCCGGATGGAGGACCCCCTCCCGGACGGTCCGTGGGACCTCGTCATCTCGGTGCTCTCCGTGCACCGGCTGGACGACGACCAGAAGCAGACCCTCTTCCGCCGGGTGCGGGAGCAGTCCCGCTCCCTGGTGATCGGCGACTTCGTCTCGCTGGGCGACGGCCGGGGCGGCACCCAGGTGCCGGGCACGGCCTACCCGGACACGGCCGAGGAGCTGGCCGCCTGGTGCGGCGGCGAGATCGCCTGGTCCGACGACGACCTCGTGGTCATCGTCGCCGACTACCGCTAGCTCCCGCGATCCGCACCGCGGAGCAGTGCGACCGCTCCTCGAGGGCTACTCCTCGATGTCGCCGAGGGGCTCTTCGTCGCGGCCGGCGAGCCGGTCGCGGCCCCGCTGCACGGCGGCGGTGAACTTCTGGAGGTTGACCTCGAGCGTGTTGAGGATCTCGTCGGCGTAGTCCTCGGCGCCGAGGCGGATCTCGCGTTCACGGGCACGGGCGTCCTCGACGATCTCGTCGGCGGCGCGCTCGGCCTGCTTGGTCACCTCTTCGTCGGAGACGAGTCGGGCCTGCTGCTCGCGGGCCTCGCGGACGACGCGCTCGGACTCCCGCTTGGCTTCCTCGAGCATCTCCTGACGCTCCTTGACGATCCAACGGGCCTGCTTGATCTCCTCGGGGATGGTCGCCCGCATCTGATCGAGGAGGTCGTAGATCTCCTCACGGTCGACGCGAACCTGGTCGGTCAGGGGGACCGGCCGGGCATTGTGGACGAGATCATCAAGCTTGTCTATGAGAACCAGGACATCCATTGCTCAGAGAACCCTATGCGTCTCCATTGATTTGGGGGGAAATGAAACCGCTTGGTGAACATTCTGCACGCAATCGCCCATTCCTACCTTGTGCCTGATTGACACTAACTCCGACCCAGTCTATCTGCCAGTGCGGTCGCGACCGGTGCGGGCACGAGGTCGGTGACGTCGGCGTTGAAGGTCGCCATCTCCTTGACTCCCGTCGAGGAGAGGAAGCTGTAGTTCGAGTGGGCGAACACGTAGAGCGACTCGATCTCCGAGTCCAGCTTGTAGTTGAGCTGGGCCATCTCGTTCTCGTACTCGAAGTCGGAGATCGCGCGGAGGCCCTTGACGATGGCGGAGGCCCCGACCTCCCGGGCGAACTCGACCACGAGGTTGGAGAAGACCTGGACGTCCACGTTGCCGAGGTCGGCGGTCGCGTCCTCGATGAATCCCTGGCGCTCCTCGGCGGTGAACAGGGTCTTCTTCTTGCGGATCGGCTGGTTGACCACCCCGACGACCACGCGGTCGAAGATCCTCGAGGATCGGGTGATGATGTCCAGGTGCCCGTTGGTCACCGGGTCGTAGCTTCCAGGGCAGATCGCGATGCGTGGACGTTTCTCGCTCATTCAGTTCCAGACTGGTCGATTGACCGGTGAAATGTAACCAGGGTTCGGCCGTACCGGCGCTCCCGCACGGCCTCGAGGGAAGGAAGTTCCAGGGGGCGCTTGGCCTCGCACTCCACGACCACCCTGCCCTCGGGGGCGAGCACGCCACCGAGATGCCGGTCCAGCGCGGCCGCGATCTCCGGGGCGATCCGGTACGGCGGGTCGGCGAAGACGAGGTCGAAGCGCTCGGTGGTCGTCGCCAGCCACTCCGACGCCTCGGCCCTCACCAGCTCGACCCTCGCGGTCAGCCCGAGGTTGTGCACGTTCCCGATCGCGGGGCGGGTGTCACGGTCGACCAGCACCGCGGACTCCGCCCCGCGGGACAGCGCCTCGATCCCGAGCGCCCCGGTCCCGCAGTAGAGGTCGGCCACCCGCATGCCGGAGATGTCGCCCAGGGCGGAGAACATCGCCTCCCGGACCCGTTCCGGGGTCGGGCGCACCTGCCATCCCTTCGGCGCCAGCAACTGCCGCCCGCCGAGCTCGCCGGCGATCACTCTCATCTCAATTCCTTTCTCACGGTGATCCGAACCGGGCCGTCGCCGACCGGAGGAGCAGATCGTATTGCGGTCCGGGCCCGATCCGGTCCAGGTCCTCGCGGGCCGACTCCAGCAGCTCCCCGTCGCGGGGCAGCGAGGCGACCGCGAACCGCGGCAGCCCGTGCTGCCTGGTCCCGGTGATCTCCCCCTCTCCCCTCATCTCCAGGTCGAGCTCCGCGAGGCGGAACCCATCCGACTCCCGGGCCAGCTCGGCCAGCCGGCGGCGGGAGCGGATCCCGTCCGACCCGGGCAGGAGGAAGCAGGTGCCGCCGTGCGCGCCCCGTCCGACCCGGCCGCGCAGCTGGTGGAGCTGGGAGAGCCCGAACCGCTCGGCGCCCTCGATCACCATGACCGTCGCGTTGGGCACGTCGATGCCGACCTCGATCACCGTGGTCGCGACCAGGACGTCGATGCGGCCGTCGGCGAAGGCGGCCATCGCGACCTCCTTCTGGGCGGCGGACATCCGGCCGTGGATGAGCCCGACCTCGTACCCGGACAGCTCCTCCGCCGCGAGCCGCTCGGCCTCGGCCGCGGCGGCGCGGGCCTGGAGCTGCTCCGACTCCTCGACCAGCGGGCAGACGACGAAGCCCTGCCGCCCCCGGTCGAGCTCGCCGCGGACCCGCTCGAATACGGCGCCGCGCTCGGTCTCGCCGGCCAGCTCGGTGCGGATCGGCAGCCGGCCGGAGGGCAGCTCGCGCAGGGTGGTCACGTCGAGGTCGCCGTAGGTGGTCAGGGAGAGGGTCCGCGGGATCGGGGTGGCGGTCATGTGCAGGATGTGCGCGGAGCTGCCGGCGGGAGCCTTCGCGTCGAGACGGGCCCGCTGCCTGACTCCGAACCGGTGCTCCTCGTCGACCACGCAGAGCGCCAGCCGGTGGAACTCCACCCGGTCCTCGAGCAGGGCGTGGGTGCCGACGATCAGGTCCAGCTCTCCGGAGGCGAGCGCCTGCAGCATCGGCGCCCGCACCGCCTCCGGCGTGTCGCCGGTCAGCAGGGCGGGACGGATGCCGGTGTCCGCGAGCAGCCGGCCGATCGTCGCCGCGTGCTGCTCGGCGAGCACCGCGGTCGGCGCCATCAGGGCCGCCTGGCTCCCCGACTCCGCCGCCCGCAGCATCGCCAGCAGGGCCACCACGGTCTTGCCGGACCCGACCTCGCCCATCAGCAGCCGGCGCATCGGGGCCCCTTCCGCAAGGTCGCCCGTGAGATCGGCGGCGATTTCGTCCGCGGCCCGCTCCTGATCCGCGGTCAGCTCGAACGGCAGCGACTCGACCCAGGCGCGCGAGACCCGGTCGGGGCCGTCCAGGCGGATCGCCGGGTCGCTCGCCGAGCGCTCCGACTCGCGACGGTCCCGGAGCACGGCCTGGTGCAGCAGGAGCTCCTCCCAGGCGAGCCGCCGGAGCGCCAGCTCCGACCGCTCCTCGTCGAGCGGGAAGTGCGCCTCGCGGATGGCCGCGGCCGCCCCGGGGAACCCGTGGCCGGTCAGCAGGCGGGCCGGGACCGGCTCGGGCAGGTCCTCCGCCCGGCGACAGGCCTCGAACGACCACCGCCGCCACCGGGCCGGGCCGATCTCGCCCCCGGCCGAGTGCCTGCCCCGGGGCGCCTCCTCAGTGAGCGCGGACGGCATCGCGGCGTCGGCCGAGCTCCACCGGACCGGTCCGGCCGAGGCTCCCGTCCCGGGCCCTTCCGCGGACGTGCGGCCCGCGTCCGCGACGGCCTCCCCGGGCAGCTCCCCGCCGTCGGCCGCACCCGGCAGCGGCTCCGCCGCGGAGACGGTGAAGCCCTTGGCGTCGAGCCGGCCCTCCAGCAGGAAACGGGCGCCCGGGGTCAGCCGTTCGGCCATCCAGGGCTGGTTGAACCAGGTCGCCTTGCGGGATCCGGAGCTGTCCGCGACCCGGGCCTCGACCACGCTGAGGCCGCGCCGGCGGGTGCGGACCTTGCGGGAGCGCACGATCTCCACCGCCACCGCGGCCGGCTCCCCCGGCTCGAGCTCGCCGAGCAGCCGGCGGCCGGGCGGGTCGCCGTAGGCTCGCGGGACGCGCCACATCAGGTCGAGCACGCGCTCCACCCCGGCCTCCTCGGCGCGCGCCGCCAGGGTCGGGCCGATGCCGGGAAGCGAAGAGATCCCCGCCTCCACGCGCGCCGGCCGGGGCCATCGCACCGGGGCGGCGAGCAGAGCCTCGCGATCCGCCGCCTGTGAGCGTGCGGCCCCGAAGAGCGGCGGCGCTACTGGGCCGCGAGCAGCCACCACCAGCTCGGCTGACCGCCCTCGTGGACTTCCAGCTCGACCCCGTCCGGTGCGTGGGCCTCGACCTCGGTCAACTCGATCGGCGCACCGTCGCCGGCGATCACCGTGATCAGCTCCGACCCGGGCGTCAGCCGTTCGATCGTGGCGGCCAGGGCCGATCCCGCCCCGCCCCAGGAGACGATGTCGCCGTCGATGAAGCCGACCGCGTCGCCCCGCCGGAACCGGCCCTGGGCGTCATCGCGGGCGGCCGGGGCCACGCCGCCGATCCTGAGCCCGTCCAGCTCCGACTCCATCCGGGCCCGGTTGGACTCGAGGTCGGCGTCGCTGTCGTACTCGAACATGGTCAGCAGGCCGGCCTGCTGGGTCTTGGTCGGGACGACCACGGCGTTCTTCCCCGAGAGGGTGCAGGCCCGCTCGGCGGCCATGATCACGTTCGACGAGTTCGGCAGGACCAGGATGTCGTCGGTCCCGACCGCCTGGATGCCCGCGACCAGCTCGGCGGTCGAGGGGTTCAGGGTCTCGCCTCCGGGGACGACGTACGCGCCCATCTCGGAGAACATCCCCTCCAGCCCGTCGCCGCTCGCCACCACGACGACGCCGGTGGCCTGGTCGCCCAGCAGCCGAGCCTCGCGCTCCGCCACCTGCTGGCGCATGTCGGCCACGTCCAGGTTGGAGACCTCGCCGTGGTCGGCGAACACCGCCGTCGCCCGGTCGGGATCGTCGGTGTGGACGTGGACCTTGAGCGTGCTCGCGTCGCCGACGACCAGCACGGAGTCGCCCAGCTCCTCGAGCCTCGGGATGAACTCCCGGGAGACCAGCCCCTGACCGGAGACGATGAAGTTGGTGCAGAACTGGAACCGGCTGTCGACGTGGTGCGAGTGGTCGACCCGGGCGGCGGCGTGATGGCCGATCTCGGGCAGCTCGGCGTCCTCGCCACGCAGGGCGGCCAGCACCCCGGCCAGGATCAGCACGAGCCCGTAGCCGCCGGCGTCGACGACCCCGGACTCGGCCAGGACCTCGAGCTGCTCGGGGGTGCGCTGGACGGCGCGCTCGCCGTCCTCGATCGCCTTCTCCAGCACGCCGGCCAGCAGGGCGTCCTGCTCCTCGGCCGAGGCGTCCGGGCGGAGTCGCTGCTGGGCCGGGTCGATGTGGGCCAGCTGACGGGAGATCGAGTGGGCCATCTCGCGGAAGACGGTCAGCATGGTGCCCTCGGCCGGCTCGCGGACCGAGTCGTAGGCGGCGTCGGCCGCGGTCGCGAAGGCGGACGCGACCAGCACCGGGTCGACCAGCTCGCCGGGCCGGGAGGCCAGCTCCTCGGCCGCTCCGCGCACGATCTGGCTGAGGATGACGCCGGAGTTCCCGCGTGCCCCCATCAGGGCGGCGCGGGCCAGGGCCGAGACCAGCTGGGTCCGGCCGATCTCGTCGACCGACTGGTCGTCATCGAGACGGTCGAGCTCCTCCATGACGGCACGCATCGTCATCGCCATGTTGTCCCCCGTGTCGCCGTCGGCGACCGGAAAGACGTTGAGGTCGTTGACCTCCTGGCGACGGGCTTCGAGATAACCGTATGCGGACGCGACGACGCGTCTGAACCGTTCGATAGATGGATCAGCCACGGGGATTCACCCTATAGAAACGAGATGTCGACAAGCGTGCCCGGCCGTTCAGGCGCCTAGAAAGGGAAAAGGCCGCCCACCGGACGGCCTTTTCGAAGATCCTGGGCCCTGTGGGCCGCCGGCGCTCAGGCCGACTTCGCGACCTTGTTGGCCTTGAGGCACCGCGTACAGACGTTGACCCGCTTCTTCACGCCACCTTCGACGATCCGCACCTTCTGCAGGTTGGCGTCGAAGCGGCGCCGGGTGGCGACCATCGAGTGACTACGGGTGTTGCCGAAGGCAGGACCCTTTCCACAGGTGTGACATACGCGAGCCATAAGGCGAGGAATCCTAAACGATCCCGATTCCGGACGTAGTCATGGTCAAACGCCGAGGTCGGACTTGATCTCGTTCATGCGCAGCACCGCGCGGGCGGCGCTGGCGCCCTGATCCCGCTTGCCGCCGCCCGTCCGGGCCAGGGCCTGATCCATGTTCTCCACGGTCAGCACCCCGAAGCCGCAGGGGACGCCGGTGGCGAGCTGGACGTCCTGGATCCCCCGGGCCGCCTCGTTGCAGACGAAGTCGTAGTGGTCGGTCTCGCCGCGGATGACCGCGCCGAGGCAGGCGACCCCGGCGTACCGGCCGGAGGTCGCGCAGTAGTGGGCGGCCAGCGGCAGCTCGAAGGCTCCCGGGATCTCCATCACGTCGATCCGGTCCTCCCCCACCCCGGCGGCGGCGAACTCCTCCTTCGCCCCCTTGATCAGGCGCTCGGCCAGATCGGTGTAGAAGCTGCCGACGCAGATCGCGTACCTGGTGGAATCAGCCATTCGAGCCCTCGCTCTCGGCCCGGACGCCGGCCTCGCGGTCGTGGACCTGCTCGTCGTGGATCATCTCCTCGTCGAGAGCCAGGCCCTGGTGGTGGAGGATGTGGCCCATGCGGTCGCGCTTGGTCCGGAGGTAGTCCTCGTTGTGCAGGTTCGGGGGAGCCTCGATCTTGATCTGCTCCGTCACCTCGAGGCCGTGGCCCTCGAGCCCGATGATCTTCTTCGGGTTGTTGGTCAGGATGCGGATCTTGCGCAGGCCCAGGTCGCGCAGGATCTGGGCGCCGATTCCGTAGTCGCGGAGGTCGGCGGGGAGTCCCAGCTGCAGGTTGGCGTCGACCGTGTCGAGGCCCTCCTCCTGGAGCTTGTAGGCCTTGAGCTTGTTGAGCAGGCCGATGCCGCGCCCTTCCTGGGAGAGGTAGAGCAGCACGCCCCGACCCTCCTGCTCGATCATCGCCATCGCCGCCGCCAGCTG
>JBEBTS010000053.1:0-12838 GCA_040393665.1 Conexibacter woesei | reverse complement strand
CCCACCCCCATGCTCACCCGCGGGTTATCTTACCCCCCCCCCCCGGGCGCGGGCCCCCCCCCCCCCCCGGCCCCGTCACCACCACGACCGCCGCCCCCGGGTCTGGGCGTGGCGAGGATCGGTGAAGACCCGCTCGGTCTCGCCGAGCTCGACGATCCGTCCGCGGTCGATCACCGCGACCCGGTCGGCCACGCGCCGGACGACGGCGAGGTCGTGAGCGATGAACAGGCAGGTGAGGTCCAGCCGTCGTCGCAGATCGGCCAGCAGCTCGATCAGCTCTGCCTGGCTGACGGTGTCGATGGATGAGAACGGCTCGTCGCAGATCAGGACCCGCGGCTCCGTCACCAGGGCCCGGGCCAACCCGACGCGTTGCCGCTGGCCGCCGGAGAGCTCGCCGGGAAGTCGACCGAGGTGCTCGACGCCCAGACCGACCATGTCCAGGGTCTCCGCGATGCGGGCCGATCGCTCCGAGCCCTGACGGAAACGATCGGATCCGAGCAACGCTCCGGCCTTCAGCGGAGCTTCCAGGATCTCGGCCACCCTCTGTTTCGGGTTGAGCGATGAGGTCGGGTCTTGAAAGACCATCGTGATCTGCCGACGCAACGGCTTCAGCTCGGCTTCCCGAAGGTGGGTGACGTCGGTCCCGTCGAAGCGGACGCGACCCCCGATCGGCTCGCAGGCTCGGATCAGGCAGCGGGCGAAGGTCGTCTTGCCGGATCCGGACTCGCCCACCAGGCCCACCGCCTCGCCTTCGGTCAGTGTCAGCGAGACCCCGTCCAGGGCAGGGCGGTCGTCGGCCGAAGGGCGGCGTCGAGCGCCGCCGCCGGCCCGGGCCGGGTAGGACATGGTCAAGTCCTCGACCTCGATCAGCGGTGAGCGCCCAGAGCCGGCGCTTGCCGGATCGCGTTCCCGTCCGTCCCAGCTTCCCTCGAGCGCCCGGTGGGCATTCACGAGGCGCCGCGTGGCGGCATGCTCCGGACGGCGGAGCAGATCGGCCGCCGTACCCGTCTCCACGGTGGCGCCGCCGGCCATCACCACCGCCCGGTCGGCGAGCCTCGAGACGATCCCGAGGTCGTGGGTGATCAGGATGATCGCCATCGCGTGCCGCCGCCGCAGGTCGACGAGCAGGTCGAGTATGTGCGCCTGGGCGGTCACGTCCAGCGACGAGGTGGGTTCGTCCGCGATCAGGAGCGACGGTCGCCGCGCCAGCGCCAGGGCGATCATCGCTCTCTGCTGGAAGCCCCCGGAGAGCTGATGGGGGTAACGGCCGGCGATCGTCTCGGGTCGGCTGAAACCGACGTCGGACAGCAAGGAAAGAGCCTCTTCCGCCGTCGTCCTGCGATCGAGCCGAAGGGTCTCGACCAGCTGGCTGCCGATCGTCGCAACCGGGTTCAGCGAGGCGCCAGGGTGCTGGAAGATCATGCCGATCCCGGTGCCCCGCACCTCCTGCATCCCCCGCCGGTCGAGCGCCGTCAGCTCGTCCCCTCTGAATCGCACCGATCCTCCGATCCTTGCGGGGGCATCCCCTCCCGAAAGGCCGAGGATCGCCTTTGCGGTGACCGACTTCCCGGCCCCGGACTCACCGACCATCCCGAGGATCTCGCCTTCGCCCACCTCGAGCGAGACATCGGTGACCGGCTCGACCCAGCCGGCCCTTGCCGGGAAGGAGACGTTCAGCCCTGAGACTGCCAAAAGCGGCCCGATCCAATCGGGTGACTCCCCGCTCGCCGCCTTCCTGGCAACCTGTTCACCCTGGGCTCTCGATGACACGGATCAATCCTCTCAGCTCTCCACGGTCGGTTTCTCCGGAGTCAACGGCTAAACTGGTGTACTCGGATGTTTAAACGGGATGTTTAAACAGGAGCGTGGGGTGTTAGGAGAGGATTCGAGGCGTAGCTTCGATGGCAGCCACGGGCCGGTGGGTTCGGTGGTTCTGGATGCTCCCGAAGAGGAGCTGAAGGGGTCGCTCCAACCCTGGGGTCGCATCGGTCGGCGCCGTTCGATGATCATTGCGGCCGTCGGCCTCGCCGTGATCGCCCTCGCCGGCCTGCTCGCGCCGCTGATCGTCGCCGTGACCGGCGCACCGGCTCCGGAGCTCCGGGACACGTCCAGCCTCTCGACCAGCTTCGGGGTGGCTTCCGGCCCCAGCAGCGCCCACTGGTTCGGGGTCGATCAGCTCGGCCGGGACGTCTTCAGCCGGACCTTCTACGGCACCCGGGTCTCGGTCGTGGTGGCGGTGTCCGCCACGGCCATCACCTCCCTCCTCGGCGTGACCCTCGGTCTGATCGCGGGGTATCGCGGCGGCTGGGTGGATGCGATCGTCTCCCGCTTGATCGAGGCCGTGCTCGTGATCCCCTACCTCCTCCTGGCGGTGGGGATCGCCGTCGCCTGCTCGACCGAGGCCGGTTGCTTCGCCGGAACGGTCAAGCCCGGGGTCCCGTTGGTCGTGCTGGTCATCTCCATCGCCAGCTGGCCCGCCGTGGCCCGGATCGTGCGCGCTCAGACCCTCACCATCCGCGAGTCCGACTTCATCGTGGCCGCCCGGCTGTCCGGGGCGTCCGAACGGAGGATCCTCATGACCGAGGTGCTGCCCAACCTCTGGGGCCCGATCGCCGTGCTCATGGTGGTCCTGATCCCCCAGGTGATCCTGGCCGAGACTGCGCTGTCCTTCTTGGGGGCCGGGGTGCCGGCCGCCACTGCGAGCTGGGGCGGCATGATCGCCGAGGCTTCGTCTTCGTTCCCCAACGCCTGGTGGTGCATGCTGTTCCCCGGGATGGCGCTGCTGGCGACCGTCCTGGCGAGCACGATCCTGGCCGACGGGCTCCGCGATCGAAACGGGGCCGACACGGCGGATCGGAGGGGCCGATGATCGGGGGTGGACGCCTCCGCCTCGCGATGGTCGTCGCCTTTGCGTTCGGCCTCGCGGCCGCCTTCGGGGGTTGCGGCTCGAGCGGGAGGACCGATCCCGACGGTGGCGCCGACAGCGCGGCGTCCGGCGACTTCGCGCCGGTCTACTCGCCTCCCGCCGACGCGCGCCGGGGCGGGGAGCTGAAGGTGCTCGCCAGCGGTGACGTCGATTCGCTGGACCCGGGCACCGCACAGAACCAGTTCTCGTTCATGGTCCTCTTCGCAACCCAGCGCACCCTCTTGACCGGATCCTCCGACCAGTCCGCCTCCTTGCGGCCGGACCTCGCTGCCGCGCTCCCGGAGATCGACCGGCGGCAGGGCACGATCGAGATCGAGATCCGTCCCGATGTGAGGTTCTCGCCACCGGTCGATCGCGCGGTGAGGGCGGCGGACGTCGAGTACGCGATCGAACGGTCGTTGCTGCCCGGCATATCCAATGGTCTGACCGAGTCCTTCCTCAGCGAGCTGGACGGTTTCGACGCCGCGCGACGCCAGGCGAGGCGGGACAACCGGGTCGCGCCGGACATCTCGGGCGTCGAGGCTCTGTCGTCGACCCTGCTCCGGCTTCGATTCAGTGGCGGCACCGTCCCGCCGCTGGCCGTCGACGCGCTGTCTCTGCCCCTCACGGCGCCGGTCCCGGCCGGGTATGCCCGTCGGTTCGACGCCGAGGTCCCGTCCACCTACGCCCGCCATCTCGTCGCGACCGGGCCTTACATGGTGAGGAACGACGAGAGCGGCCAGGTGACCGGGTACCAGCCCGGCAAGGAGATCGAGCTCGTCCGCAACCCGAGCTGGCGGGCGGACACCGATTTCAGGCCGGCATTCCTCGACCGGATCACGGTCGAGAGCGGCTTCACCAACACGGCGACGGCCACCCGACGCATCGTGTCCGGCTCGGCGATGGTCAACGGCGACTTCGCACCCGACCCGGGTGCGCTTCAAGAGGTGGCCGAGGATCATCCGGAGCAGCTGACGATGGTCCCCGCCGGCGCGACGCTCTACGCCAGCCTGAACACGACGATCCCGCCGCTCGACGACATCGACGTTCGCAAGGCGATCGTCGCGGCCACCGACCGTACGGCGCTGCGGCTCGCCCGGGGCGGGGACGTCGCCGGGCCGCTCGCGACCCACTTCATCCCGCCGGGCATGCCCGGATTCCGGGAGGCCGGCGGCATCCGCGGCCCGGATCTCGACTTCCTGGCGAGTCCGGAAGGAGATCCCGACCTGGCCGCGTCTTACATGCGACGGGCCGGTTACCCGGACGGGCGATACGACGGCCACGCGAAGCTCAGCATGGTCACCGACAACACCGGGATCGGTCGCAGCACCGGCGAGATAGTGCGCCAGGCGATGGTCGGCCTCGGCCTCGAGGTCGAGGTCCGGTCCGTGACCCAGGACTCCATGTACTCCAGGTTCTGCAGCGTGCCTCGGGCGCGCGTCGCCGTCTGCCCGAACGTCGGTTGGGTGAAGCAGTTCAACGATGCGCAGACCATGCTCGACCTGACGTTCAACGGCCGTCACATCCAACCGGTGAACAACTCGAACTGGCCCCAGCTCGACGTACCCCGGATCAACTCCGGGATCGAGCGCGCCAAGTCGATGGCCCAGACCGGTCGGCGAGCTCGGGCTTGGGCGGCGGTCGATCGTCAGATCACCAGCCAGGCCCCGGCCATCCCGATCCTCTGGAGCAGCGTCCCCTCGATCGCGTCGCCGGACGTGAGCAACGTGATCACGAGCTCCACCGCCGGCCCCGCTCTTCCGATGGTCTCCTTGAAGGATCCCGAGGATTGAGCATGACGCGGTTCCTTGCGGTCAGGCTCGCTTGGGCGGTGGGCCTCCTGCTGGCCGTGACCGCGATCGTCTTCCTGATCTTCTACGCGCTCCCGTCGGGCGATCCGGCCGCCGCCCGAGCGGGCCATCGGGCGGATCCGGCGCAACTCGCCGCGGTGCGCGAGGCGCTTGGCCTGGATCGGTCGCCGTTCGTCCAGTACGGCATCTTCATCCGGGATCTGCTGCTCGATTTCGATCTCGGCTTCAGCTACCAGTCGGGAGTGTCGGTCAACTCCCTGATCGCCGACCGGATGCCCGCCACCCTGTTGCTGGTCGGCGGAGCGGCGGTCGTCTGGCTCAGCACCGGGGTCATCGCCGGGGTCTTGAGCGCCGGTCGTCCGGGCTCGCTGCTGGACCGGGCCGTCGGAGCGGTCTCCCTGGGGCTGATCTCAGCACCCGTGTTCTGGCTCGGCTATCTCGCGCTGTACCTCTTCGCCCTCGGGGCGGGGGTGCTCTGGCCGGTCCTGCCCGGGGTCGGCTCGTACATCGAGGCCGAGTCCTTCGGGGCCAAGTGCGGCGCCTTGATCCTGCCGTGGTTGGTGCTCGGCCTGAGCGCCGGAGCGCTGTACGCGCGGTTGAGCCGGGCGACTGTGCGGGACGAGCTGGAACGCGATCACGTCATGGCTGCGCGGGCTCGAGGGATGAGCGAGAGGCGGGTGCTCTGGCGCCACGGGGCCCGTACCGGCATGACGCCCGTGCTCACGCTTCTCGGGATAGACCTCGGCTTCATATTGGTCGGCAACGCGCTCCTGGTCGAGGTCACGTTCAACATCCCCGGCTTGGGCGGCCTTCTGATGAACTCGGTCGAACGAGCCGACCTGCCGGTGGTGCAGGGCGTGATCCTCGTGGCGGCGGTGATCGTGATCGTCGCCAATCTGGCCGTCGACCTCCTCTACCTGGTGCTCGATCCTCGGATCAGGCTGCCGTGAGGACGGCTGACCGGCATTCGCACTCGGGATGCGGTCGGATCGGCTCCGACTCGACCAACATCGTGCGCAGGTCCATCATCAGGGCGGTCCCGAGGCTGGCTGGCTCGACCGCGCCGGTCAACAGATGCACCGCGTCCATCGCGATCATCGAGCCGATGATTCCCGAGGCTGCGCCGATCGTGCTGGCCGTCGAGGAGTTGGCCGCCCGGAATGCGGTCAGCTCGGGATGCAGGGGAAAGTCAGCGTTGAACGCGAGCTCTTGGCAGGCGAGGCAAGCGGTCCTGCCAGGGATAACGGTGGGGCCGACCCGGACCAAAGGGGGGAACTGGCCGGCGGTGATGTAGGGAGTGTCCGTCCGCAGGCATGCTTCGTTGATCCAACGCGGCAGGAGGTGCGGTGGCCAGTCGGCGGTGCCCACGAGCAGGTCGACGTCCTGAATCAGGTCCACCAGCTGGTCCGGGCCGGTGATGCGGGTCTCGATCGGGTTGACCTCGAGTCCGGAGTCGTGCGCTCGCAAGGCGGCCGCCGCCGTCAGGGCCTTCGACCGTCCCAGATCCGCCTCGCCGTACAGGAGCTGCCGGTTGAGGTTGCTGAGCTCGATCCGGTCGTCGTCGATCAGGGACAGGGTCCCGATCCCCGCGCAGGCCAGCCCGCACGCGGCCCAGGAGCCGAGGCCGCCGCAACCGAGGATCGCGACGTGAGCCTCGGAAAGCCTGAGCTGCAACTCCTCTCCGTTCTGGCCGGGCTCGCAGATGTCGCTCATGTAGATCAGCTGTCGATCGAACCGTTGGGCGAACGACGGCGGCAGCGGGCTGGCGCCGTCCGAGATCTCGAGTGCTCCGATCGCGGTCAGCTCGGCGAGAGATGCCTTGAGCGATCCGTCCTCGAGGCCCGCGTCGCGCAAGTTGCGACGCAACTCCGCTTCGTCGGCGTATCCCGTGGCCAGTCGCGTGAGCGTGACCTGGTCGGCCAGGGTCGGTTCGAGGATCTCGAAGGTCTCGCCCAGGCCTTCGTGGACCAGGTAGACCGATCCGTTCGACGGGGCGAAGCACTCGATCGAGCGCTTCAGCCGGTATCGCACAGGTGGTCGCCCGGCTGGCGGGCGACCACCCGACGAACTCAAGCGCCCTTCGTCAGCGACGGGCGCGGCGAGATCGGCTTTTCGATCTTCTTGGTCTTCATGTTTCACCTCCCTTCCTCCTCGTGGGTCAAGCTTCGGGCGATGCAGATCGCTTTCGTGTGCCGCGACTCATCGAGCGGTCGGCCGATCGTTACGGCGAGGTCGTGGCCGAAGAGGTCGAGGCACTCGAGGCCGGCGTGCTCCAGCGATGCCCGCATCCGGGCTTCCGGAACGTGTCGGTGGCGGTGCACCGAAGGCGTGCCCGAGTGGCGGCTCTCGTCCAGGATCTCGATGGTCGTGGTGAGCGTTGCGCCCGGACTGGTCGTCGTCTCGCCCCCGCCGACCCATCGGAGGACGTGGCCGTCGACCTCGGTGTCGAAGGTCGTCGCGTATATCCCCCGGTAGGTGGCCAGGGTGCTCATGTCGATCAGCGCCAGGCCGCCGGGCGCGAGGTTCGCGCGAATGCCGCGGAGGAAGTCATCGACAGCCCCCTCGGCGGCCACATAGTTGAGCACGTCCCCGAGGCTCAGGACGAGATCGAACTCGCCGAGGCGGGGGAGCTGCGTGGCGTCGGCCATCGCGACGGCCACCCGGTCGTCGAACTTCTCGCGCAGCTGCTCCAGCATTCCCGCCGACCGATCGCAGGCGGTCACCTCCCATCCTCGGTCGAGCATGGGGGCGAGGCTCTTGCCCGTCCCGCTGCCGACGTCCAGCATCCGGTTCCCGCTCAGGCCGAATCGCCTCAGCTCCGGCAGGAGAAACCCGATCCACGCGTCGTAATCGTGATGCGCGGTGAACTGGTCGTAGTGCGGAGCCAGCGGGTCGTAATCGAGGTTCGGGGAGCCCGTGTCGCGGGCGAGATTTCCGTTCATGCCGCTGTAGACCCGCCGAATGATCGAAAACGTTTCATCCAATCATTCGTGGACCTGGATCGCGGCGCAGGAAATCTGTCTGCGCGTGACCAGACGCTATTTCTCATCGGAGTTCGACGCCGAGGACGCGGCCCAGGAAGCGATGCTCCGCGCCTGGCGGAATCGCGACCGGATCCCAGAAGGAGAGTCCTTCGAGTACTACCTGGTCCAGATCGCCAAGAACGAGGCATTGCGCGAGGTGGCCCGTCGAAGGCCTATCCCGTCGGCCGATCTCGGGCTCCTCGAGCCGAGCCCTGACGAGAGCCTTGCGGTGGTCGATTCGGTGACCGTGGCCTCGGCCCTGGAGCGCCTGAGCTCGACCGAGAGAGAGCTGGTCCAACTCCGGTATTTCGACGACCTGACACAGTCAGCAATCGCTGATCGGTTGGAAATACCCGATGGAACTGTCAAGATACGGTTACATCGCACCCGCGCCAAGCTGCGCTCTTATCTGGAGAACGCATGACATCAAAACAGAAGACCCCCCTCGAAAAGCAAAAGTCCGGTTCGGCCACCAAGGCTGAGAGCGGAACTCGATCGAGAACCGACGGTACGATCGACGCCAAGATCATCAAGGCATTGGGCCACCCGTTGCGACAGCGGGTGCTCCAAGTCCTGAACGTCCGCGTCGCGAGCCCGAGCGAGATCGCAGAGGAGCTCGGCGAACCGCTCTCGAACGTCAGCTATCACGTCAAGATCCTGATCGCCTGCGATGCGATCGAGCTGGTGCGGACCGCACCGGTGCGTGGTGCGCTGGAGCACTTCTATCGGGCCATGATGCGACCGCGGCTAGAGGCGGAGCACTGGGCCGTCCTTCCTGAGTCCAGCCGTATCGCTCTGTTGGAGCAGACTCTCGGACAGGCTCTCGACAAGGTCGCCGCCTCGGCCAGCGCCGACGGGTTCAAGGACCTGGACACCACTGTGGTCTGGTCCGACTTCGAGCTGGATCGCCAGGGCGTACAGGAGATCACGGAGGAACTGTCCTCGTTGCTCGATCGCGTGCTCGACCTCCAGGCCGAGGCCATGACGCGTCTCGCTGCCTTGGACGAGGACGAACGCAAGGAGCAGGAGCTCCACACCACGCTGACGCTGCTCCACTTCCCGAAGCCGTAAGGGCCCGCGAGCGGGTGGTCGGGTGAAGTCACCCGGCCGGTAGGGGTCGCCTGCCATCGGGCGGTCCCCGGCTGGCGCGATGAGGATCGGCGCATGTGGGCGTGGCGACCGGGAGAACGAGAATCCATGTTCTCGCGGTCACCACGCCCACCGGACTCGGCCTGGTCGAGGGCCATCACCGTTTGACGCGCCGGCGGTTTCAGCTGGAGCCTGATCTGGCCCCGATCGATCAGCTCACGGCGGGGGAGGGTCCTACGGAGTCCCGACGCTCGCTTTTCGATCAGTCGATTGTGTGGCATTTCATCTCCAAGTCTGAATCCGCTCCTTCGACGGGGTGTCAGCGCGCCGCCCTGCGTCCCGCCCGACGTTTCCGACAGGCGGGAACCGGCTCGTCGACACCCAGTCGAAGAACCACCCACACGGGTAGATACTAAACGTACCTGTACTAAACGTATCTTGTCAAGCGTTCATCCATTTCCGATGGACGGATCGGTCCTTCCCTGCTCACGCAGATTCAGCTCGGGCTCCATCCCGGCGAGCTCCGCCCAGACGCCAAAGTCCGTCAGCGCCCAGGCGCGGCATTCGCGATCGTCGAAGGTGAAGGCCCGATCGGCGATGAACAGCGCTATCTCCCGTGCCATCTCGCGATCGCCCTCCAAGAGCTCGGGCTCACCGGCCCATTCCGGCCTCTTCCTCTCGTAGTCGTCCTCCACGTTCTTCGCTCCTTCTCGAACATATGTTCGTGTCAAGCTAGCGGTGGGTCCGGCGTGAACCGCGAGTGGGTCACGAGGTCCGAACGAAGCCGTCACGAATGCGTCAACACCTCACGGACGTAGAATCAGATACGAGTTGTCCCTTGTCAAGTCGTATCTGATTCTCTTTGATTGACGGGTGCCCCGCCATCCGTTCGTCACCAACATCGCTCGGCGAATGGCCGAGACCGGAATGACGGTCGATGCCATGCTCGACGCCGCCCGTGAGTTCGACCCGGACGGGTACTCCCGCGAGGCTCTGCGGTCCATGTACAACGGGTTTCGACCGATGCGGCTGCGGATGATGTCCGCGATGGCCCAGGCCGTCGGCTATCCGGCCGACGAGGACCCGTACTTCGCGGTGGCCCTCGTGCAGTACCGCTTGGACGAGGCCGTCCACGGGCCCGAGGGGGCGGTGGCCAACCTGGACGCGCTCGAGGTGAGCGGAAAGATGGAGGTGAGTCCCGAGGAGATCAAGCGGATTCCCGTCGCTCGGCGGAAGGATGCGGTGGGGGAGGGATCCAGGAGGCTCCCGCGTTCGCGCCGGCCTCGCGGCTGACCTCCGACGCCAGCGACACGCGCTCCAGGTCGGCCTGAGCCGTGGGGACGGGCGGGTCTCGCTGGTCGGATCGGACATGTCCCTGTACCAATCGTCCCTTGTCAATCGGTATCTGGGCCTCTTTGATTGGCGAATGGCCCGCCATCCCTTCGTGGACAACCTCTCCCGGCACATGGCCGAGACCGGAATGACGATCGACTCCATGCTCGACGCGGCGCGGGACTTCGACCCGGACGGATACTCGCGCGAAGCCCTCCGCTCCATGTACAACGGCCTCCGGCCGATGCGTCTGCGGATGATGTCCGCGATGGCGGTGGCCGCCGACTATGCCGTGGACCAGGACCCGTACTTCCGGGCGGCCGTGGTCCGCTACCTGCTGGACGAGGACGTCCACGGCGCCGACGGAGCGGTGGACAACCTGCAAGAGCTCAGGATCTCCGGCAAGCTCGAGGTCGGCCCCGAGGAGATCAAGCGGATCCCCGTGGCGCGCCGCAGAGAGGCTGTGGGCAGGGCGTCCAAGCGGGCGACCGGGCCTTCCCGCCGCGGCGCTTGAGCCAGTCGGCCTCTCCGCCATTCGGGCACCCGTGCCGCCGTCTGCCGGATGTCCGCGTCTGCCCCTTCGCCTCGTGCGGGCTCGAGCCGGCCTGCCGTCGGGAATCTCCCGGGTCGTGGCTGACGAACAATTGATTACTTGACAAACCTCGATTGATCAGGTTAAGTATCGCCCAAGCTCTTCGGAGAGAGAGTCAGCCGCTGGTTGGGGTGGTGCGCATCGAGAGAAGGGGAGTTGAGTTTGCTCATGGCGACTGACCCGACGTTGCGAAGACGAGCTAGGTAGATGTGAATTTCAGTCAAGTAGGCGTTTCAACTTCGGTCAAGGAGGACCTGGGCCCGCCCGACCCCCATGGATGGAGTGGTCGGGCGGGCCGCTTTTCTACACACGTCTCGCAACCCCGGACTTGCGTCGGCGGAGCCATCACCTTCCCAGGTGGCCCGCCGACCAAGAGGCGACCGACCATGAGGACCGGACGGTCGTCAGCAGAGGCGGCACTAGCACTGGCGCCCTGTCCCTGCCGGCCGGCCCCGCTTCTCCCGCGGGGCCGGCCGGGCTGATCTTCAACGGAACAGAGAAATTTCAAGGATGAAGGAGAAGGAGAGATGAGCAGGATGAAATCGAGATTCGTGACGGTCCTGGTGGGGCTGGTCGCGGTCCTGGTGCTGGGGGGCGTGACGGCGTCCTCGGGGGTGGCCAGCACAGCCACCACCTCGGACCAGTACAGCAAGCTGAAGAAGCAGCGGGCCAAGCAGATCAAGAAGTGCAAGAAGGCGGTCCGCAAGGCGAGGAAGACCCGCAACGCGAAGCGGATCCGCAAGGCGAAGAAGAAGAGCCGGGCCTGCGTCAGGCGGGCCAAGAAGACGTACAAGAAGCGGCTCAAGCCGCTCGCCCCGCAGCGGACGCACGCGGCCACCTACAAGGCGAGGGGCAGCGTCGGCGACGCCTACGTGACCGGCGCCAAGCCGAACACGAGCCTGATGCTGGTCAACAAGAAGGAGCGGGTCATCCGCACCGGGAAGACCGACCAGTTCGGCGCCAAGATCTTCTACGACGTGCCGCCCGGAGCCAACTACTCGGTCCGGACCCGCGTCAACAAGAAGCGAGTGCTCGGAACGAAGAAGTTCGCGGTCCTCAAGCCGGATGACAACCCTGACCAGTCCTTCTACAAGAGCAAGGAGCGGGAGCTCAAGCCCGGCCTCAACTACGTGACCATGCGGGACGGGGTGGAGCTTGCGATGACCGTTCGCCTGCCCCCGGGCAAGAAGCTCTCCGACGGTCCGTTCCCGGCGATGATCGAGCACTCGGGCTACCAGACCGCGGCGCCCCACGACATGTTGGACTCGATCCTGGCCGGTATGGCCGGGGCCGGCACCAACGATCCGCTCGCCCCGGTCACCTCGACCGCGGTCGGCGGGCTGATCGGCCAGCAGATGGGATTCGCGGTGGTGAGCGTCCAGATGCGCGGCTCCGGCTGCTCGGGCGGCGCCTTCGACCTGTTCGGCCTGCCCACCACCTATGACGGCTACGACATGGTCGAGACCGTCGCGGCCCAGGACTGGGTCAAGGGCAAGGTCGGCATGGGCGGGATCTCCTTCTCGGGGATCAGCCAGCTGTTCGCAGCGGGTACCCAGCCGCCCCATCTGGCGGCGATCTCGCCGATGTCGGTGACCGACGACATCTACCAGGGCACCGGGTTCCCCGGTGGCATCTTCAACAACGGGTTCGCCTACAGCTGGATCACCGAACGGGCGGACGACGCCAAGCCGGCTCCGGAGTTCGGCCAGCCCTGGGCGAAGGCCATGGCCACGACCGGCGACCCGGACGTGACCGACCCGGTCCTGCGCGAGTCGCAGAAGCAGCACTGCCTGGACAACCAGCAGCTGCGCCTGCAGACCCGTGACTACAACAAGGAGATCGAGAACAACCCGTTCCGGACTCCGCTGCTGTTCGACAGCAGGGCTCCCGGCGCCTGGATGAAGCGGATCGACGTGCCGGTGTTCTTCATCGGACAGTTCCAGGACGAGCAGACAGGCGCTCACTTCCCCGAGGCGCTGACTGCGCTCCAGGGCAAGAAGGACGTCTGGATCACCCTGCAGAACGGGGTGCATGTCGACTCGCTCGGCCCGAGCGCGATCACGCAATGGGTCGAGTTCATGCAGCT
>JBEBTS010000052.1:0-12959 GCA_040393665.1 Conexibacter woesei | reverse complement strand
GTTGGAGCGATGTTCCCTGACTTCCTGACGGAGCCGGTCGATGTGGTGGCGGAGCGGTTGCTCGGCTGCTTCCTCGAGCGGACGATCGACGGGGAGCGGATGACGGTGCGGATCGTCGAGACCGAGGCATACGACCAGGACGACCCGGCGAGCCACGCCTTCCGCGGCCCGACCCCGCGGAACGAGGTCATGTTCGGCGCGCACGGCCACCTATACGTCTACTTCACCTACGGCATGCACTACTGCTGCAACGTGGTCAACGGCGAGCCCGGACATGGATCGGGGGTGCTGATCCGTGCCGGGGAGCCGATCCGGGGCAAGGAGCTGATCGAGCATCGTCGCGGGATGGCCGGGGTCAACGCGACGAACGGCCCGGCCAAGCTCTGCCAGGCGCTGGTGATCGACCGGGAGCTCGGCGGCCACGACCTGCGCACCGAGCCCCTGCGTCTGCTCCAGGCCGAGCTGGAGCCGGGGGAGGCCGTCACCCGGAGCACCCGGATCGGCATCTCGAAGGCCACCGACCGGCTGCGTCGCTTCCACATCGCCGGCAACCCGTACGTGTCCAGGAAATAGAGCTGGGCGCGAGTGGACCCGGGCGCCGCCGCTCCGGTCAGGCGGCGACGATCAGGCCCGCGCCGAGGCTGATCATCACGGCGGCGATCAGCCCGTCGAGGACCCTCCAGGCCGCCGGCTTGGCGAAGACCGGCTTGAGCAGCCGGGCGCCGTAGCCGAGCAGGAAGAACCAGGCGAAGGAGGCGGTGACGGCCCCGAGCGCCCACCACCAGCGGCCGGCGTCGCCCTGCTGGTTCGCGATCGAGCCCAGCAGCATCACCGTGTCGAGGTAGACGTGCGGGTTCAACCAGGTGAGCGCGAGCGTGGTCAGCACGATCGCCTTCATCGAGGCTTCGGACGGGGTGCCGTCCAGGGTCATGCCGCGCGGCCGGAAGGCGCGACGGGCCGCCATCACCCCGTAGGAGACGAGGAAGACCGCGCCGAGGACGCGGACGACGTCGATCGCGGCCGGGACCGCCTCGATCACCGCGCCGATCCCGGCCACCCCGGCGGCGATCAGGATCGCGTCCGAAAAGGCGCAGATCAGGACCACCGTCACCAGCACGCGACCGCGCCCCTCCACTCCCAGCCTCAGCAGGTACGCGTTCTGCGCCCCGATCGCGACGATCAGGGTCAGGCTGGCACCGAAGCCCAGCAGCATCAGGTGGAGGAGAGAGACGTCCATCGGGGCCGAATCTAGGCCCGCGCTCGTATGTAGTCAAACTAAACTTGCTTAGTTATCTTTAGAGAATCTGATGGCAGGATTCCGCACCGAGCATCTGGAGACCCTGGTCGCCCTGGTCGAGGAAGGGACCTTCGACGCCGCCGCCCGGCGACTCGCCGTGACCCCGTCCGCGATCTCCCAGCGGATCAAGGCGATGGAGCGTGCGGCAGGCCAGGTGCTGGTGCAGCGGAGCAACCCGGTCGAGCCGACCGCCGCCGGTGACATCGCCCTGCGGTACGGCCGGAAGATGCGGCTGCTCGAGGAGGAGGCGGCCCGGGCGCTCGCGCTGGAGGAAGGCGAGAGAGGCGCGATCACGGTGCCGCTGGCGATCAACGCCGACAGCCTCGGGACCTGGTTCATGGAGGCGCTGGCCCGGGTCGACACTCCGGGCGTCGCCTTCGAGGTCTTCCGCGAGGACCAGGAGCACACCACCTCCCTGCTCCGGGCGGGCAAGGTCATGGCCGCGGTGACCTCGGACGCCGAGGCCGTGCAGGGCTGCCGCTCGGAGCTGCTCGGGACGATGGCCTACCGGGCGGTCTGCTCCCCCGGGTTCCTCGCCGACCGGCTGGGCGGCGCGGTGACGCCGGCGGCACTGGGTCGCGCTCCCGTGGTCGACTTCGATCGCAAGGACGAGACCCAGAGCCGCTTCTACCGACGGTTCGCGGAACGGCCCCTGCGGGCGCCGCGTCACTACATCCCGACCTCGTCCGACTACGCCCGGGCGATCGTGCTCGGCCTGGGCTGGGGGCTGCTGCCAGACCAGCAGTGCCTCGACGAGATCGGCCGGGGCGAGCTGGTCGAGCTCGCCCCCGAGCAGGTGGTCGAGGTGCCGCTCTACTGGCAGCGGTGGACCCTCGAGTCGCCCCTCCTCGACGACCTCACCGAGACGGTGAAGGCGGTCGCCGCCCGGGAGATGCGGCCCGGGTGACCACAGTCGCCGATCCGGACGGTATGAATCGTGGGCATGGCTGACTCCCCGCTCGTTCGGATCTCCCTGATCCTCCTGGCCCTGGCCACGCTCTCGATCGGCATCCCGGCCGCCTTCGCCCCCGAGACCTTCTACGAGGACTACCCGTTCTTCTCGTCCTGGGTGCGGCTGCTGCCGCCCTACAACCACCATCTGGTCAGCGACGTCGGCGGCCTCTACCTCGGCTTCGCCGCGATCTTCGCCTGGGCGGCCCGGCGTCCGTCGCCACAGCTGGTGCTCCCGCTCTGCTGGGGGTTCCTGCTCTCGCAGGTGATCCACTTCCTGTTCCACGCCGACCACCTCGAAGGTTTCTCGACCGGGGACGCGATCGCCCAGACGATCAGCCTCGGGCTGCTCGTGCTGTTGCCGTTGGGGCCGATCTGGCAGCATCGACGCGATGGCTGAAGCAGGAACAGGGATCGAGCTCGCCCCGCTGACCACCCTGAAGCTGGGCGGACCGGCCGAGCGGCTGGTGCGCGTGACCGACACCGGCGAGCTGATCCGCCTGGTCCGGGCCGCCGACGCCGAGGGCGAGCCGCTCTTCTTCCTCGCGGGAGGATCCAACGTCGTGATCAGCGACGCGGGGGTGCCCGGGACGACGATCCTGATCGACACCCGCGGGATCGACGAGCAGGTGCTGGACGACGGCCGGGTCTCGCTGACCGTGGCCGCCGGCGAGCCCTGGGACGCGCTCGTCGCCCGGACCGTGGACTCCGAGCTGGCCGGCATCGAGTGCCTGTCCGGCATCCCCGGGTCGGTCGGGGCCACCCCGATCCAGAACGTCGGGGCCTACGGGCAGGAGGTCGCCTCGACCATCAGGTCCGTGCTCGTCCTCGACCGCGAGAGCGGCGAGGTGGTCGAGCTCGACGCCGACGAGTGCGGCTTCGGCTACCGCACCAGCCGCTTCAAGGGCCGCGCCCGCTTCCTCGTCCTGGCGGTCAACTTCCTGCTCAGCCCCTCGCCCGAGTCGGAGCCGCTGAAGTACGCGCAGCTCGCCGACGAGCTCGGCACCGAGAAGGGCGAGCGGGTGCCGCTGTCGGTCGCCCGCGAGACCGTGCTCGACCTGCGCCGCTCGAAGAGCATGGTGGTCGACCCCGACGACCCCGACTCGGTCAGTGCCGGGTCCTTCTTCACCAACCCGATCCTCCACCCGGAGGAGATGGCGATGCTGGAGCAGCGGACGCTGGAGCTGTACGGGCCGGACGTGACCCCGCCCGCCTATCCGGCCGACGACGGCCTGGTCAAGACCTCGGCCGCCTGGCTGATCGAGCGCTCCGGCTTCACCCGCGGCTTCGGCGACGGCCCGGTCGGCCTGTCCCGGAACCACACCCTGGCGATCGTCAACCGGGGCGGCGCCACCACCGCCGAGCTGGTCGAGTTCGCCCGCGGGATCAGCGCCGGCGTCGAGGCGGTCTTCGGGATCCCGCTCAGCCCGGAGCCCGTGTTCGTCGGCCACTCCTGGGAGTAGCCGGCTACCAGCGCTCGACCGCCTCCAACGACTCGCGAGCGGTGCGGGTCGCGCCCGGCGGAGGATGGACCAGGCAAGAGGACGAGCCGGGCTCCCCGGCCGGGAACGCCTCGACCAGGGCCTCGGCGATCAGGTGTCCGCGCCGCGCGTATCCCGGCGTCGTGAAGTGGATCCCGTCGTCGATGTACCAGCGGTCCTCGACATCCCGGACCCAGTCGTACACCCGCATCTCCGGATAGGACGGGCAGGCGTCGAGCAGCGCCTCGTTCCACCGCCTGACCCGGCTGTCGTCGTAGCCCGAGCCGTCGTCGACCAGGGTCTTCGCGTTGACCCAGAGCACCGGCTCGCCGTCGACGACCTCCATCATCGTCGCGATCCGGTCGGCCTCGGTGTAGGTCGACCCGTCGAAGATGTTGGCGGCCTCGTTGGTGCCGAGCGCGAAGATCCAGCAGCCGCGGAACCCGCCGGCCCGGATCGCCTCGGCCGCGTCCTCCGCGTTGGTCGTCCCGGGGATCGTCTCGACCACCGAGCGGGCCCCGGCGATGTCGATCTGCTGCCGGTGGGCGCCGACCGCCGAGAGGCGCGCGTCGATCCGTTGCCTCGGGTCCGGCAGGTACTCGGAGGAGACCAGCCCGAGCGAGGTCGAGTCCCCGATGTAGGCGACCGAGCGGCAGGCCGTCCGGGTCGGCTCCGCGTCGTCGGGCGCCGTGTCGACCGAGACCGCCACCCGCTCGTTGCCGATGCCCTTCAGCGGCTCGGCCCGGGTCACCGCGACCGGCAGGACCGGGTCGGAGAGCTTGAGGCCGGCGAGGCCGAGGAACCCGACCAGGGCGATCAGCCCGGCGGCGCCCGCCCCGACCCAGCCGCCGACCGTCAGCCGGGGAAGCGACGGCCGCCGGCGGGCCGCCCGGGCCTGCCGCCACAGCCGCCCGATCGCCCCGTGCCGGACCGGGTCCTCGACGAACCTCCAGGAGAGCGCCGCGATCAGGAAGGTCGCCCCGACCTGGAGCGCCGCCCGCGGCCAGCTGAACCCGGCCAGGGCCGGCGTGGTCAGGGTGATGATCGGCAGTTGCCACAGGTAGATCCCGTAGGAGCGGACCCCGATCCAGCGCAGCGGCCTCACCCCCAGGAGACGCCCGGTCCGACTCGCGGGATGGGCGACCGAGGCCACCACCATCGCGGTCGCGACCGAGAGGATCACGAGGCCGCCCCGGTAGATGAAGGGCGAGAACTCGTCGGTGGTCACGATCAGCAGCGCGATCAGCAGGAGGCCGGCCATCCCGACCAGGTCCAGGGTGCGCCGGGCGTGCCCGCGGACCCGGCCGACCAGCCGCCGGCTGGGCCAGACCATCGCCAGCGCGGCCCCGATCAGGAGGCCGAAGGCCCGGGTGTCGGTGCCCTCGTAGGCGCGGGTGGAGTCGTCGCCCGGGGCGAAGAGGATCGCCATGAGCACGATCGAGACGAAGGCCAGACCGAGCGTGACCAGCGCGAGGCGGGGCTGGAGCCGGGACCGGGCCGGTCGGTCGGTGCGGTCCCGCCGCCTCGGCGAGGGCTGCGGGAAGAGTCGCAGCCCGAGCAGCAAGAGCCACGGCCACACGATGTAGAACTGCTCCTCCACCCCGAGCGACCAGATGTGCCCGAGCGGGGAGGGCGGCCCGAACTGCTCGAAGTAGGAGACGTCCTGGAAGATGAACCACCAGTTCGAGATGAAGAAGGCGGAGGCGATCGTCTCCCCTCGCAGCCGGTCGAGCTGGGCCGGATCGCCGATCGTGACCCAGGCCAGGATGACGATCAGCAAGACGAACAGGGCGGGCAGCAGCCGCCTCGCCCGGGCCAGCCAGAACTCGCCCAGGCTGAGCCGCCGCTCCGACCACCGCTCCAACAGGATGTCGGTGATCAGGTAGCCGCTGAGGGTGAAGAAGACGCCGACCCCGAGCAGGCCGCCGGCGGCCCAGCCGAAGTCGAGGTGGTAGGCGATCACCGCCAGGACGGCCACCGCCCGCAGCCCGTCCAGCCCGGGCATGTACCGCTGGGCGCTCTGACCTACCGGTTCCGGCATCCAGCCGCACGGTATTCCTCTTCGGCGGACGAGTCGACGGGTATAAAGGACGCATGGAGCTCTGCGTGATGATCGAAGGCCAGGAGGACGTCACCTGGGAGCAGTGGGTGGCGATAGCGGAGTCGTGCGAGGAGAACCGGATCCCGGCGCTCTTCCGGTCCGACCACTACCTCTCCGTCTTCGACCAGGACGGCCGCGGGTCGCTCGACGCCTGGGGGACGCTCTGCGGGCTCGCGGCCCGCACCACCTCCTTGCGCCTCGGCACGATGGTCTCGCCGGCATCCTTCCGGCACCCGGCGATCTTCGCCAAGCTGGTCGCCACCGCGGACCAGATCTCCGACGGCCGGATCGAGCCGGCGCTCGGCGCCGGCTGGCACCGGCCGGAGCACGACGCCTACGGCCTGCCGTTCCTCTCCGGCAAGGAGCGGTCGGAGGTGCTGGCCGAGCAGCTGGCGATCATCACCGGCCTGTGGGGCGACGGCGAGCTCGAGTTCCACGGCGAGCATTACGAGCTGACCGGGGTGGACGCCCTGCCGAAGCCGGTCCAGCGGCCGCTCCCTCTGATCATGGGCGGCAACGCCGGCCCCAAGGGCGCCGCGCTGGCCGCGAGGTACGCCACCGAGTACAACACCCCGAACCCGACCTTCGACCAGGTCGTCGAACGGCGGGCCGCGATCGTCCGCGCCTGGGAGGAGGCGGGGCGCGACCCGGGGACCGTCCGGTTCTCGGTGATGACCGGGGCGGCCCTCGGCCGGGACGAGGCGGAGGCGGAGGACCGGCTGGCCCGAGCCCAGGAACGGGCCGGCACCGGGCGGGACCTCGACTACGTCTTCAAGGGATCACCCGAGCGCGTGATCGAGCAGCTGACCCGCTACCGCGAGGCCGGGGTCGACCGGGTGATGATCCAGCTCCTCCTCCACGACGACCTCGAGCAGATCGAGATCATCGGGCGCGACCTGATCCCGGCCCTCGCCTGAGCGACGGCCGGCGCGCCGCCGGCGGTCAGGCCCGCGGCCCGGGGACGTTGCGGAAGCGGAACTCCTGGGGCTCCATGCCGGCCTGCACGAAGTGGCAGGCACCGGCGTCCTCGCCGGTGAGGAGGGCGATCACCCCGTCGACCACCGTCTCGACCGGGATCAACGGGATCCCGCCCTCGGCCAGGCCCTCCCGGATGCCGTTGACGATCCGGGTGTCGGCGAACCCGGGGCAGATCGCGTTGAGCCGGATGCCCTCGGCGGCGAGCACCGGCCCCATCGAGCGGATCAGGCCGACGACGGCGTGCTTGTTGGCCGCGTAGACCGGGTCATAGGGCACCGGGGCGAGCCCGGCCAGCGACGACGTGGCGACGATCGCGCCCCCGCCCCGCTCCCGCATCGCCGGGACGACCGCGTTCAGCCCGAACACGACCCCATCGAGGTTGACCGCCATCGCCCGGCGGTACAGCTCCAGGTCGAACCCGTCGACCAGTCCGGTGCCGGTCGTGATGCCCGCGTTGAGGAAGGCCAGGTCGAGTCCCCCGAACCGCTCGACCGCGGCGGCGACCGCGGCGGCGGAGTCCTCCGGCGCGGTCACGTCACAGCGCACGAACTCGGCCCCGGTCTCGGCGGCCGCCGCCTCGCCCGGCCCGGACTCGATGTCGGCGAGCACCACCTCCGCTCCGGCCTCGCGCAGGCGCGCTCCGACCGCACGGCCAAACCCGTTGGCGCCACCCGTGATCAGCGCGACCTTCCCGTTCAGCTCCATGCGGGGAGTCTCCCAGAGCCGATGGCGTTTAGCATGTCCCGCGAGAGAGCCGACCGGATGTCCCGGCGGCAGCCGCCCGGGCGATCCGGCGGCCGTTGGCAACGACAAAATCAAGGGAGAGGTACCCGCGTTGAATCCCAATCTGGCCACGCTGCTGAGTGAGTCCGCCGGCAAGTATCCCGACCGGACCGCGATCCGGCTCGATGACATCGCCATCCCGTATGCGGGACTGGATCACGTCAGCAAGGCCGTTGCCGGGCTGCTCGCGGCCAAGGGCGTGAAGGCGGGCGATCGCGTCTGCGTCATGCTGCCGAACGTCCCCCACTTCCCGTTCGTCTACTTCGGGGCGCTCCGCCTCGGTGCGGTCGTCGTGCCGATGAACGTGCTCTTCACCGCCCGTGAGGTGAAGCACTACCTCGCCGACTCCGGCGCCGACCTGATCATCGTGTGGCAGGACTTCGCCCCCGCCGCCGAGGAGGCCGCGGCCGAGACGGGCGCCGAGGTGATCTCGATCAGCCCCGATAACGTCGCCGACCTGATCGCCGGGATCGAGCCCCACGAGGAGATCGCCGAAGTCGACGGCGACGACACCGCCGTCCTGCTGTACACCTCCGGCACGACCGGCCAGCCCAAGGGCGCGGAGCTCACCCACAACAACATCCGCTCCAACGTCGAGGCGATCCACAAGCTGTTCGACCCGACCGAGGAAGACGTCTTCTTCGGCGGGCTGCCGCTCTTCCACGTCTTCGGCCAGACGGTCGCGATGAACGGCGCGGTCGCGATCGGCGCCGAGCTGACCCTGCTGCCCCGGTTCGATCCGGCCAAGGCGCTGGAGATCATCCAGCGCGACGGGGTCACGATCTTCATGGGCGTGCCGACGATGTACGCGGCGATGCTCCAGGTCCCGAACCGCAGCGACTACGACATCACCTCGCTCCGGCTCTCCGTCTCCGGCGGAGCCGCCCTGCCGGTCGAGATCATCCGCGCCTTCGAGCGCGAGTTCGACACCCCGATCCTCGAGGGCTACGGCCTCTCCGAGACCTCGCCGGTGGCCTCCTTCGGCCGGGTCGACATGGAGCGCAAGCCGGGCACGATCGGCACCCCGATCGACGGCGTCGAGATGCGGATCGTCGGCGACGACGGCGAGGTGCTCGGCGCCGGTGACGTCGGCGAGCTCCAGATCAAGGGCCCGAACGTGATGAAGGGCTACTGGAACCTGCCTGACGCGACCGCCAAGGCGATCGACCCCGACGGCTGGTTCGCCTCGGGCGACATGGCGACCGTCGACGAGGACGGCTACTACTCGATCGTCGACCGCAAGAAGGAGATGATCATCCGCGGCGGCTACAACGTGTACCCGCGTGAGGTCGAGGAGGTGCTGTACGAGCACCCGGCGATCGCCGAGGCGGCCGTGATCGGCATCCCGCACGACGACCTCGGCGAGGAGATCGTCGCCGTCGTCGCCTTCAAGGAAGGCGAGTCCGCCTCCGAGGACGAGGTCCGTCAGCACGCGAAGAACGGCGTCGCGGCCTACAAGTACCCGCGCCACGTCCGGATCATCGACGAGCTCCCCAAGGGCCCGACCGGCAAGATCCTCAAGCGGGAGATCGACGTAACCGACATCGCCTAGACGGGCGAGGGGCACCGGCCGGGAGGCGTGGTGCCCCTCGAACGAACCGGGACGAAGGGCGGGCAGGGCAAGGACGCCACCGCCGCGGCGATCGGGAGCTTCGCGGTCGTCTTCGGGCTGTGGCTGATCTCGGCCGCCTTCGTCTTCGGGTCGATCGCCTGGATCGTGGCGGCGGTGGCGAAAGAACCGGGCGAGCCCGGTGGCTGGGTGCTGATCGGCGACCCACTGTTCGTCACGGTCCTGGCCCCGTTGCTGATCGCCTGGACGGCGGTCGGAGGCTTCCTGTTGACCGGCTGGGCCGACCGCCGGGTGTGGCGGCCCCGGCTCGGCTGCCGCGATCCCTCGCCGGTCGAGGCGGGCCGGCTGGTGCCGCTCTGGGACAGGGTGTTCGACCGGGCCGGGATCTCGCGCGACGCCTACCTGCTGCAGGTCAGCGACCGTCCGGTCCAGAACGCCTTCGCGGTCGGCGACGGCGTGATCACCCTCGATCAGGGGATCCTCGGCATGACCGATCCCGAGCTCCAGGCGATCATCGCCCACGAGCTCGGTCACCACGTCCGCCGGCACACCGCGTCGAACGCGCTCGGCCTCTGGTTCGGGCTGCCGGCCCGCGCCCTGCTGGTCGCCTTGATGTCGATCAGCTTCGGGATGATCCGCTCGGCCGGGTCGATCCGGGGCTGCGGCTGCTCCTTCGTCTACGTCGGCTTCCTGGTCCTCGTCCTGATCCCGACCGTCGCGCTCTACCTGCTGCTCGGCGGGGCCGACCTGCTGCTGCGGCTGCTGGACCGGCGGGCCGAGCTGGAGGCCGACGCCTACGCGGCCGGGATCGGCTACCGGCAGGAGCTGACCCGGGCGCTGTCCTCGCTGCTCGAGATCTACGGCGACCCGGAGCCGGCCGCGACACTCTCGCCGACCCGGCTCAACTCGACCCATCCGTCCTTCGCCGACCGGATCGCGGCGCTCGAGGCGGCATGATCAACCCATGACGAGCGCGCCCCCCGATCCCGATCGCGTCGCGGCCGCGGTGCTGGCCGGGGGCGCCGGCAGCCGCATGGGCCGGCCGAAGGCCGGGGCGATGCTCGCGGGTCGCCCGCTGATCGACTACCCGCTGGAGGCCCTGCGGGCGGCCGGCCTGGATCCGTTCATCGTGACCAAGGCCGACCGTCCGCTCGACGCCACCGCGGGCGGAGCCGGCCCCGCCGTCGCAGCCGAGGTCGTGGTCGAGCCGGACCGGCCGCGTCACCCGCTGGTCGGGATCCTGGCCGCGATCGAGCACGCCCGAGGGCGGTCGGTGCTGGTCGTCGCCTGCGACATGCCGCTGCTCCCACCGCCGCTGCTCGGCTGGCTGGCCGAGCGCACCGGGGGAACAGTCGTGCCGCGGGTCTCCGGCCACCTCCAGCCGCTCGCAGCCCTCTACGGGCCGGAGGCCGCGGCGCCGGTCCGGGCCGGGATCGAGCGCGGCCTCGCGATCAGGAAGGCGCTGGCCGAGCTGGACCCGGTCACGATCGAGGAAGACGAGCTGCGCCGGTTCGGCGATCCCGCCCGGATGTTCGCCAACGCCAACACCCCCGAGGACCTGGCCCGGATCGAGACGGAGCTCCGCTCCGGCCGGTAGCGACCGGACCCCCTCAGATGAACCCCTCAGATAAACCCCTCAGATCGCTGGGGCGATTGCTCGAGCAGAGCTAGAGCGATCGCCCCGGCGACTTTGGTGAAGCAGCAGACGGCGATTCGCTGGGGCGATCGCTCCAGCAGGGCTGGATCAATCGCCCCCGCTGTCGGAGGTGGGACCAGGGGTGGAATCGGGGATCGGGTCCGGGGCGGAATCGGGGATCGGGTCCGGGGCGGACTTGGGTCCGGGCTCGGCAGAGGACTCGGGTCCCGGCTCCTGGGGCAACGGCGTCCGGCCTTCGAAGGCGAGGCCGGCGCAGAGCCAGGCGAAGGCGACCAGGAGGACGAAGGCGAGGACGAAGTCCCCGGTCGCGTCCTTGACCACCCCGAGGAACAACGGCGGGAAGAACCCGCCGAGGCCGCCGGCGGCGCCGACGATGCCGGTCGCCGCACCGGTCGCCTTGGGGAAGCTGAGCGGAACCAGCTTGAACACGGCGCCGCTGCCCATGCCGAGGAACAGGGCCATGGTCAGGCAGAAGAAGGTGGTCGCCCCCATGCTCGGATCGGACGCCTGCCAGGAGAGGCCGATCGCGTCGACGCCGACCCCGATGAAGGCTATGGTCAGCACCCGGTTGCCGCCGATCCGGTCGGAGAGCATGCCGCCGATCGGGCGGAACCCGGTGGCCAGCAGCGTGAACCCGGCCGCCCGGAGGCCGGCGTCGGTCAGCGAGAGATCGAACCAGTCGGTCAGCAGCTTCGGCAGGTAGAGCGCCATCGCGACGAAGCCGCCGAAGCTGACGAAGTAGAACAGGGCCAGACGCCACAGCTTCCAACCGGCGCCGAGCACCTCGCCGTAACGGGTGGGAGGCGGCTTCTCGCCCGGCGCCTGGCGGGCCATCGAGATCCAGATCAGGGCGTACAGGCCGATCACCACGGCAAACGCGATCCCCGCCCACTCCTGGCCCGCGCTGTCGCGGATCGCCGGCACCGAGAAGGCGGCGATCGCGGTGCCGATGTTGCCCATCCCGTAGATGCCGAGGGCCAATCCCTGCTTCTTCGGCGGGTACCATTCGGCGACGAAGGGAACGCCGACGGCGAAGGAGGCCCCGGCCGCGCCCAGCAGGAAGCCGGCCCCGATCAGGGCCGCGTAGCTACTGGCGAAGCCGACCAACACGGCGGCGCCGGCCGAGTAGACCAGCATCCCGGTGAAGACGACCCGGCCGCCGATCCGGTCGGTCAGGGCGCCCAGCGGGATCCGCAGCAACGATCCCAGGATCACCGGGATCGAGATCATGATCGAGGTCTGGGAGTTGCTCAGGCCGAGGTCGTCCTGGATCGCCGGGGCGATCGGGGCCAGCATCCCCCAGGCGGAGAAGCAGGCCGCGAAGGCGATCGTGGCAAGGGCGAGGTTGCGACCCGAACCGCGGGCGGCTTCTGGTTCCATCAGTTATCTCCTAGCTGACTTTCTCGGGGACCTGACGCTCGCCGTCGGACCCGGCGGCGGGGATGCTCGGGGCGTAGTCCGGGGTGCCGCTCCCGTACCGCCGTCCCTGGGAGGCGCGGGCGGCCGCCTGCGGGTTACGGGGCCGGTAGATGATCGGGCTGCGCTTCGGGTAGCCGACCGGCACCGTGAAGGCATGGATCAGGCGGCTGAACGGCCAGAGCGCGTAGAGGAACCAGACCACGGTCACGTGGATGTGGAAGATCGGCGTGACGCTGTCCTGGGTCATCAGGTCCGGGTTCGGGTTGAGGATGAAGATCTCCCGGAAGTACGGCGCCACCGACTCGCGGTAGTTGGTGCCGTCGCCGATGTTGGTCAGGGTGGCCAGCATCCCGGTGACGATGGCGACACCGAGCACGACGAAGATGAGCACGTCCATGCGGGTCGTCGTCACCCGGACCCGCGGCACCGTGAACCGCCGGTACATCAGAGCGGCGAAGCCGACGATCACCGCAGAGCCGGCGGAGATCCCGCCGACGACCGCGATCAGGTGGTAGCCGTGCTCCGACAGCCCAAGCCAGTTGGTGAAGGACTGCGGGACCAGGATGCCGATCACGTGGCCGCCGATCGCGGCGAGCACCCCCAGGTGGAAGACGACGCTGGCGTAGCGCAGGATCCGGTTCTCCAGGAGCTCGGTCGAACGGGCCGACCAGCCGAACTGGTCGGTCTTGCGACGCCAGACGAGGCCGGCGATCCCGATCGAG
>JBEBTS010000051.1:0-12996 GCA_040393665.1 Conexibacter woesei | reverse complement strand
GAACGACCACGACCCCCAGGGAGGCGGGGGTCGTGGCGGGAGAGACGGGAGCTCGTCCAACGGCTCCCGGGTTTTCGCGGGCGTCCGGCCCGGCGAAGGGGTGTGGGGTCAGGAAATGGGGGTGGCTCAGTGCTCCACGAAGTAGCTGCCGTGCTCGTCGCCGCCGGAGAAGAACCGGCTGGTGATGGTCTTCTTGCGGGTGAAGAACTCGACCGCGTCCGGCCCGTGGGCGTGGAGGTCGCCGAAGAAGGACTTCTTCCAGCCCGAGAACGGGAAGAACGCGACCGGAGCGGCGACGCCGATGTTGACCCCGACCATGCCGACCTCGACGTCGTGGTTGAACTTGCGGACCGCTGACCCGGACTCGGTGAAGATCGAGACGCCGTTGCCGAACGGGCTGGCGTTGACCATCTCGATCGCCGCTTCGAGGGTGTCGACGTTGACGATCGCCAGGACCGGGCCGAAGACCTCGTTGGTGATGATCGAGTCGGTCGGCTTGACCTTGTCGAGGATGGTCGGGCCGACGTAGGAGCCCTCGGGGTCGGCGTCCGGCGAACGGCCGTCGAGCACGATCTCAGCGCCCTCGTCGACCGCCTTCTGGATCCACTCGCCGATGCGGTCGCGGGCGTCGCAGGAGATCACCGGACCGACGTCGGTCGAGTCCTCCAGGCCATCGCCGACCAGCAGCTTCTTCGACTCCTCGAGCAGGGTCGGGATCACCCGGTCGTGGGCCTCGCCGACGGTGACGATCACCGAACCGGCCATGCAGCGCTGACCGGCCGCGCCGAAGCCGGAGCCGATCAGGCCCTTCACGGTCGGGTCGACCACGGCGTCGGGGCAGATCACCATGTGGTTCTTGGCGCCGCCGAGCGCCTGGACGCGCTTGCCGTTCTTGGCCGCGCGCTCATATACGAGCTGGGCGACGGGGGCGGAGCCGACGAAGGAGATCGCGTCGATGCCGGGATGGTCGAGGATGCCCTCCACCACCTCGCGGCTGCCGTTCACGAGGTTGACCACGCCGGCCGGCAGGTCGAGCTCGTCGATGATCTCGAAGACCAGCGCCTGGGTCATCGGCACCTGCTCGGAGGGCTTGAGGACGATCGTGTTGCCGCAGGCGATCGCGAACGGCAGGAACCAGAACGGCACCATCGCCGGAAAGTTGAACGGAGCGATGATCGCGCAGACCCCCACCGGCTGGCGGATGGTCTCGGCGTCCACGCTGCGGGAGACGTCCTCGAGGATCTTGCCCTGCATCGTGGTCGGGATCGCCGTGGCGGCCTCGACCATCTCGATCATCCGGCCGACCTCGGCGGTGGCGTCCGGCAGGGTCTTGCCCATCTCGGTCACGACCAGGCGGGCGATCTCCTCCTTCCGGCGGACCAGCTTCTCGCGCAGCTCGAACAGCTTCTGCGCCCGTCCGATCGTGCTGACCCCACGCCACGCCGGCAACGCCTCGCGGGCCGACCGGACGGCGTCGTCGAGGTGGGCTCCGGTCGAGTACGGGACCCGTCCGATCACCTGTCCGTTGGCGGGATTGACCACGTCGTGGTACTCCGCGCCGTCGGCGTCGATCCAGGCTCCGCGTACATAGTTCTTCAGCGTCTTGGTGGTGGTGTCAGTGACCGTCATCAGCTATCTCCTTCGGAAGTTCTCTCTTCGAGGCTACTCCTAGCAATCGCCGTTTCTGTTTTACGAAACGCAGGCAGAAGCAGTCCATTGGTACATAAGGTCAAATATCTCCGGCTGCGGTTGACCGGACCGCTTCCTCGTAGAACCGCACGAACCGGAGGTACCTCTCGGCGATCTCGGCGACCGCCCCCTCACGGTCGGTCTCGTGGGCCAGCAGGCGCCGCAGGGGCTCCATCCAGATCGAACGGCCGATCGCGAACCCGGCGTAGCCCTCGACCGCGGCGACCGTGCTCATCCACTCCCGCACTCGCTCGTCCGGGGCGCCGGCCCCGAGCAGCACGCAGACCACGTCCTCCCGGTGCGGCGCGTTGCGCGCCTGGGCGACCAGCATCGCCGCCTCCGCCGGGTTGTGGACCCCTTCCAGCTTCCAGATGTCCGCCTCCACCCCGGCCGCCTGGGCGTCGGCCATGGCGCGACGGATCAGCTCCGGGCGCTGCTCGCGCTCGAACCGCAGCACGTCGCCGTCGGCGGCGGCGAGCTGATCCTCGGTCGGCGGGACCAGCAGCTCGTAGAGGAAGGCGGTGTCGTTCTCGTGCAGCCAGTCGGCGAGACGCTTGAGGCGTTCGAGCTGGACCCGGTTGCCCTCCGCGTCGCCGTCCGGGTTCTGCCGCACCAGGACCTTGGTGAAGCTGACCCCGTGGGCGGCGATGTGCTCGCCGAAGGCGTCCCCGTACTCGAAGTCGAACAGCGCCTGGTCCGACTTCTCGGCCGGCATCGAGAGCAGCATCCCGTTCTCGCGGGCGAGGGCGGGCACCTCGCCGCCGAACTGCTCGTCGACCAGCACCCCGACCCGGTCCTCGGGCACCCCGCCGGAGGCGACGGCCGCGACCAGGCCGTCGAAGACGACCCGCTTGGCAGCGGCGATCCGGGCGGTCTGCTCCTCGTCGGGATCACCCTCGATCCCGAACAGCACCCGGCGGAAGTTGCCCCGGTGATCGAACGCCAGGACGTACATGTGACCGTCGAAACCGAGCCGGTACTCGCCGGTCGCGGCCTTGGAGCCCGTGCCGCACCTGCTCATCGACGACTCCCTTCCGGCTGCAGCAGCCACTCGTGATCTGGATCGTTGTGGATCGCCCACTCCCGGTTCGGGCCGGCCATCACGTTCAAGTAGTAGTTCTCGTACCCGGGCGGCGCCGACACCCCGTGGTATCCGCGCGGGACCAGGACGGTGTCGCGGTTCTCGACGACGACCGCCTCGTCGAGGTCGCGCTCCTCCGTGTAGACCCGCTGCAGGGCGAATCCCTGCTCCGGGCGGATCCGGTGGTAGTAGGTCTCCTCCAGGAAGGACTCCTCCGGCAGGTTGTCCCGGTCATGCTTGTGCGGCGGGTAGCTCGACCAGTGCCCGGCCGGGGTCACGACCTCGCAGACCAGCAGCGACTCGGCTTCGGTGTCCGCCATCAGGATCGGGTAGATCCGGCGCTCCAAGCTGCCGTAGCCGCGGGTCTCGCGCTCCAGCCGGGCGCCGCGGAGCTCGCGGGCCGGGTAGCGGCCCTCGGCCGGGGCTGCGCAGATCGCGATCTCGGCCTCTTCGCCGAGCGCGCTCAGCTCGTACTCGGTCCCCGGCGGCAGGTAGACCGCGTCCGGTGCTCCCTCGAAGGGACCGGGCCGGCCCGGCGCCTCGAACCGCTCTCCGGCCGCGGTCTCGACCGCGAACCCGCCGGCGACGGCGACCAGGCAGGCCTCCACCCCCTCGGTCCGCCGCCTCGCGGAATCGTCCGGGGACAGCGTCAGGACCTCGAACCCGACGTACTTCCAGCCGGCGCTCTCGGGGGTGACGTCGGCGATCGACTCGCCGGATCTGACTGGGTTGGCTTTGATCAGAAGTTCGCTCATTTTCCTTCCAGGTGAAGACGTTGTTTCAGGCGGCGCTCGTCGTAGGCGGCGCGTGCCTCGGTGACCGCCCGGTCACGGGCGACCTCGGCCGGCGGGACCTCCCACCAGCTCTCGAAGTCCGGCACCCCTTGGTACCGGTCGGTCTCGGCGTGGATCACGATCGGATGGTCGGTGCCGCGGCTCGCCGCGAGCGCGGCCCGGAGCTCGGCCATGTGGCCGACCCGGATCACCTCGGCCCCGAGGCTCTCGGCGTTGGTCGCGAGGTCGACCGGCAGCGGCCCGGAGTCGCCGACCGGGCGGTCCCCGGCGCCGTCGACCACCTGCTCGCGGGACGTTCGGCCCCGGTAGTGGGTCCCGAACCCGGCCTGGCCGAGCGACCGCGAGAGCGCGCCGATCGAGGCGTACCCGTGATTGTCGAGCAGCACGATCACGATGCCGATCCCCTCCGCGACCGCCGTCACCAGCTCGCCGGGCAGCATCAGCCAGGAGCCGTCGCCGACCAGGGAGAAGACGGGTCGCTCCGGGGCGGCCAGCTTGACCCCCATCGCGCCGGGGATCTCGTACCCCATGCACGAGTAGCCGTACTCGACGTGGTACGCCTTGGGATGGGTGGCGCGCCAGAGCTTGTGGAGGTCGCCCGGCATCGAGCCGGCGGCACAGACCACGACCCCATCCTCGCCGGCGGCGTCGTTCACGGCGGCGATCACCGCCGCCTGCTTGAGCGGGGTTCCCTCGCCGTCGGCCCGGATCTCGTCGCTCAGCTCGATCCACCCGTCCCGCTCGGCCCGGACCCGCTCCGACCACGCCGCGGGGACGCGGTGGCCATCGAGGGCCCGGCCCAGCGCCTCCAGCGACTCGCGGGCGTCGCCGAGCACCGGCACCGCGCTGCGCTTGAAGGCGTCGAGCCCGGTCACGTTGAGGTTCACGAACCGGACCAGCGGGTTCTCGAAGGCGGTGTTGGACGCCGTGGTGAAGTCGCTGTACCGGGTGCCGATCCCGATCACGAGGTCGGCCTCGCGGGCGATCCGGTTGGCGGCCAGCGTGCCGGTCGCCCCGACCGCTCCGAGCGAGAGCTCGTGGTCGGAGCGCAGGGATCCACGGCCGGCCTGGGTCTCGGCGACCGGGATCCCGGTCGCTTCGCAGAGTTCGGCCAGGGCGGCGGTCGCCTCCGAGTAGATCACCCCGCCGCCGGCGACGATCACCGGCGCCCGGGCCTCCCGGATCGCGGCGGCGGCCTCCTCGATCGCGGCCGGCGCGGGCGGGCGGCGGCGCTGGCGCCAGACCCGGGGCTCGAGGAAGGCGTCGTCGCAATCGAAGGCCTCGGACTGGACGTCCTCGGGCAGGGCCAGGGTGACCGCGCCGGTCAGGGCCGGGTCCGTGATCACCCGGACCGCTTCCATCGCCGCCGAGTAGACCTGCTCCGGCCGCTCGATCCGGTCGAAGTACGCGGAGACCGGGCGGAAGGCGTCGTTGACCGAGACGGTGCCGTCCCGCTCGACCTCGATCTGCTGGAGGACGGGGTGCGGCGCCCGGCTGGCGAAGGTGTCTCCCGGCAGCAGCAGGACCGGCAGCCGGTTGATGGTGGCGAGGGCGGCGCCGGTGACCATGTTGGTCGCGCCGGGACCGACGGAGGAGGTGCAGATCAACGCCTGGTGGCGGTTCATCTGGCGGGCGAAGCCGACCGCGGTGTGGACCATCGCCTGCTCGTTTCGCCCCTGGATGAACGGCATCGACTCGGCCTCCTGCTGGAGCGCCTGGCCGATGCCGGCGACGTTGCCGTGCCCGAAGATGCCGAGGCAGGCGGGGAAGAGCCGCTGCCGCTCGCCGTCGACCTCGATCTCCTGGACCGAGAGGAACCGGATCAGGGCCTGGGCCGTGGTCAGGCGGCTCATCGGCCCTCCTCCGCCATGAAGCCGTCGAGCTCGTCCCGGTCGGGCATCGCGTCGGCGCAGGCCAGCCGGGCGGAGACGTAGGCCCCGGCCGCGTTGGCCCGGCCGACGACCGTCTCGATGTCGTCACCGTCGAGCAGACCCCGCGCCAGCGCGCCGCCGAAGGCGTCGCCGGCCCCGAGCCCGTTGACCACGTCGATCGTGATCGGCGGGACCTCCAGCTCCCGGTCGGCGGTCCGCACGTACACGCCCTCCGGCCCTCGCTTGACGATCGCGACCTCGACCCCCAGCTCCAGCAGCCGGGAGGCGGCCTCGACCGGGTCGCGGGTGCCGACCGCCACCTCGACCTCCTCGCGGTTGCCGACCGCGACGGTCACGTGGGAGAGCGCCTCGCGGGCGTACCGGGTGGCGTCCTCCGGGTGCTCCCAGAACATCGCCCGGTGATCCAGGTCGTGGATGGTGATCGAGCCCGCCGGCGAGTCGTCGCGGGCGGCGAGGGCGGCCAGGGTGGCGGTCCGCGACGGCTCGGCCGAGAGGCCGGTGCCGGTGGTCCAGAAGATCCGGGCGTCGCGGATCGCGTCGAGGTCGAGCTCGTCGACGGTCAGCATCATGTCGGGGGCCTGGGGCTCCCGGTAGAACAGCAGCGGGAAGTCGTCGGGCGGATGGATCTCGCAGAACACGATCGGGGTCCGCAGGTCGGGGTCGGTGCCGACCCAGCGGGGATCGACCCGGAAGTCCCGCAGGGCGTTGCGGACGTAGGTCCCGAAGGGGTCGTCGCCGACCTTGGTGATGACCGCGGAGCGGGTGCCGTAGCGGGCCGCCGCCACCGCCACGTTGGTCGCGGACCCTCCGAGGAAGCGGGAGAACGAGGAGACGTCCTCGAGCCCGACCCCGGACTGGTTCGGGTAGAGGTCCACCCCGACCCGGCCCATGGTGATCAGTTCAAAACGGTCGTTCAAGAGGTTCCTCCATTCGTCAGAAGCTCGATCCGGCCGGTCTCCAGCTCGGCCCGGAAACGGGCGAGCAGGTCGTCGAGCCGCAGTGCCGGAAGCCCCAGCAGCTCGGCGGTGGCCCGTGGATCGAGGCTGGTGTCGGCCGGGACCGGCGCGTCCGGCAGCGCGCCGGCGGGGGGCCGGCCCTCGGTGATCGCTCCCTCGTCCAGGCCGAAGGCCGCGGCGGCCCGGCGGGCGAGGCCGAGCCGGTCGGCCGAGTCGGCGCCGGTGCAGTGGAAGACGCCGTCGAGGTCGCGTTCCACGATCCGGCCGATCCGGGCCGCGGAGTCGCTCGCCAGGCTCGGGGTGGCGACCAGGTTGAGTCCCTCCCCGGTCCAGACCGCGAACTCCCGGCCGGCGTTCAGGGCGTCGACGACCGAGCCGAGGAAGTAGCCGAAGCCGGCGTCCTGCTCGCGCGGGTTCTCCGGCCGCGCCCAGTGGCGCCCGTTGACCGCGGCGATCCGGGCCACCGAGCCCCGCTCGGCCCGTTCGAGCACGACCAGCTCCGAGGCGGCCTTGAGGAACCCGTAGAGGTTGACCGGGTTGGGCGGGAAGTCCTCCGCCACCTCGTGTCCGGTGCCGTCGAAGACCCAGTCGGTGGAGACGAGCACCAGGCGCGCCCCCACCCGGTTCGCGGCGTCGGCCAGGGTCCGGGTCGTGCCGACGTAGGCGTCCCAGCCGGCCCGCCGGTCGGCGTAGATCCGGTTGAAGTCGTTGAGGATCGCGGAGTGCACGATCGCGTCCGGCCGGAAGCCCTCGACCGTGGCCAGCACCCGGTCGCGGTCCTCCAGGTCCACCCCGCGCGCCCAGCCGTCGCCGAACCCGGCCGGCGGCTCGGAGCGCACCGGGAGGCAGAGCTCGTGCCCGAGCCCTTCGCCCAGGACCTTGGCCAGGTTGGAGCCGAAGAACCCGGCGGCCCCGGTGATCAGGATCCGGCTCACGCCGCCTCCTCCCGCGCCCGGTCGAGCGCCCGGATGAACTCGAGGCTGGCCCGGACGTCGTTGACCGGCCCCTCCCCTTCCGGCAGCTCGGGGCCGTCGAGCGAGGTGTCCTGCTCCAGCACCATCCAACCGTCGTAACCGGCCGCGGTCAGGGCCTCGATGATCTCGGTGACCGGGGCGTCGCCCCGGCCCAGCGGCAGGAAGGCCTCTTCCGCGGCGGCCTCCAGGTGGGTCAGCTCTCGCCGCGCCATCCTCGCCGCCTTGGCCGCGTCCACGTCCTTGAGGTGGACGTGCCGGATCCGGTCCGCGTTCTCACGGGCGAACTCGACCTGGTCGACCCCGCCGATCATCAGGTGGGCGGTGTCGAAGCACCACTCGACCTCGGTCAGCGCCGACAGCTCGCGGATGTCGCCGGCGGTCTCGACCAGGGAGCCGAGATGCGGGTGGACGCAAGATCCGATCCCAGCCGCGCGGGCGATCTCGCCGGCCTCGCCCAGCCCGGCGGCGAGGTTGTCCCAGCCCCGCTGGTCGAGCCCGGACGGCAGGGTCCACTCCAGGTCGACGACCGGGGCGAACAGCATCTGCTCCGCCCCGAGCCCGGCCAGCACCTCGGCCTGACGCCGGACGTCGTCGAGCCCGGCGGTGCGGTCGTCCTCGTGGAGCACGGCGGGCACGAAGCCCGCCACCAGGGACAGTCCGTGCCGGTCGAGCAGCTCCCGCAGCGCCGCCGGGTCGGCGGGCAGGTAGCCGTCCGGACCGAGCTCGGTGGCGGTCAGGCCGAGCCCGGCCATCTCGCCCAGGACCCGGTCGGGCGGCAGCATCGGCCCCCAGCCGGGCACCTCGCAGACCCCCCAGGAGATCGGGGCGCCGGCCAGCTTCCACTCGCGCGAGCTCATCTCAGGCCTCGATCTCGTCGACTCGGACGGGTCGGCCCTCGGCCAGGGATCGTCCCGCGGCCAGCCCGATCGCGAGCGGCATGCGGGCATCCCGGGTGCCGATCGGCGAGGTGCCGCCGGTGCTGAGCGCGTCGAGGAAGGCGCGCCACTCGTTCACGTAGGTCGGCACGTAGCGGTCGAGGAAGAACCACGGCAGCGGCGGTCCCGAGACCCCTTCCGCGGTGATCGTCACCCCCGTGTGGGCCGGCGGGTTGAGCGAGCTCGACACCCCGAGCGAGCCGAAGGCCTCGACCCTCTGGTCGAACCCGTAGACCGCCTGCCGGCTGTTGTCGATCGCGGTGATGCAGCCGTTGGCGTGGGTCAGCGTCACGACCGCGGTGTCGACGTCCCCGGCCTCGCCGATCGCGGGGTCGATCCGCACCGCCCCGCGGGCGAACACCTCGACCACCTCGGATCCGGTGACGAACCGGGCCATGTCGAAGTCGTGGATCATCATGTCGAGGAAGATCCCGCCCGAGACCCGGACGTACTCGATCGGCGGCGGGGCCGGGTCGCGGCTGGAGATCCGCAGGAGGTGGACCTCGCCGATCCGACCGGCCGCGACCGCCGCCTGGACCGAGCCGTGGGCGGCGTCGAAGCGCCGGTTGAACCCGACCATGAACGGCACCCGGGCCTGATCGACGGCCGCCAGCGCCCGGTCGACCTCGGCCAGGTCGAGCGAGACCGGCTTCTCGCAGAAGATCGCCTTGCCGGCGGCGGCGGCCTCGACGATCAGCTGGGCGTGGGTGTCGGTGCTGGAGCAGATCGCGACCACCTCGACCCGCGGGTCCCGGATCAGGGAGAGATCACCCTCGGCGACCGCGGACCCGTGCGCCGCCGCCACCTGCTCGGCCGCGCCGCGGACCGGGTCGTAGACGGCGGCCAGCGAGAGGCCCTCCACCTGGCGGTCGATCACGTCGGCGTGGAGCCGACCGATCCGGCCGGCGCCGATCAGCCCGACCCCGAGCTCGCGGGTCGTGGCGCCCGTGGCCTCGGCCGCGGACAGGTTCACGGTGCTCATGCTTCCTCCTCGCCGATCGGTCCCACCTGCTCCCAGCTCCCGGTCCGGTCGGAGCGCAGCAGCGCGTCCTGGACCTCGACCCAGGCAAGCGCCTCCTCCAGCCCGGGGCGGAACTCGCCGCCGCCGGCCAGCGCCCGCAGGAACTCGTAGTCCTCGATCGTGATCAGGTCCTCGTACCCGATCCCGTTGGCGCTGCCGGGGACGAAGCTGCCGTGGTACGGGAACCGGTCGCCGCCGAAGACGGTGGTGTAGCCGGTGTCGAGGTTCTCGCCCCGCCGGTAGACGCGCAGCTCGTTCATCCGCTCGAAGTTCCAGCTGACCGCCCCCTCCGTCCCGTAGACGTCGAAGGCCATCTGGCTCTCGGGGCCGACCATCGAGCGGCTGGTCTCGAAGGTGCCGCGCGCGCCGTTCTCGAAGATCGCCAGCATCCCCGCGTAGTCCTCGTTGGTCACCGCGCCCGTGGGGTCGCCGGCCGAGCCCCGGCCGTAGTGGCTGCCCTCCCCGCCGGGGATCGGGCGTTCCCGGATGAAGAGCTCGGTCGTCCCGACGAGCGACTCGATCGGCCCGATCAGCATCCGCGACATGTCGACCGCGTGGCTCAGCAGGTCGGAGGTGACGCCGTATCCGCCCTCCTCGACCCGGTAGCGCCAGGAGAGCGGGCCGAGCGGGTCGCTGCCGTACATCGAGAAGAACCGGCCCCGATAGTTGGTTATCCGGCCCAGCTCGCCCGACCGGATCAACTCAGCCGCGTACTGGACCACGGGGGCCCAGCGGAAGTTGTAGCCGACCCCGCTGAGGATCCCTGCCCGCCGGGCGGCCGCGGCGGCGCGCGCGGTCTGGGCGGGGGTGCCGCCGACCGGCTTCTCGCAGAAGACCGGCTTGCCGGCCGCTGCGGTCGCCTCGACCACCTCGACGTGCAGCATGTTCGGTGCCGCCACGTAGACCACGTCCACCTCGGGATCCTCGACCACGCGACGCCAGTCGTCGGTGGCGCGCGCGTAGCCGAAGCCCTCCACCGCCTCCCGGCGCTGCTGCTCGCTCGTGTCGGAGACGGCGACCAGCGAGGCGTCGAAGCCGCGGTCGGGGAACAACGTCGGCAGGCGGAGGATCGCCCGGCTGTGGGCGTGGCCGAGCCAGCCGAAGCCGACCAGGCCGACGCCGATCGAGGGCCGGGGCCCCCCACCCTGTGCTGCGGGCTCAGGCATCTCTCACTCGATCCCGGGTGGCAGCGGGTTCTCGCTGGTCGGCAGGACCGCCTCGGACGGCAGCGGCGACTCGCCCGTCGCCTGCTCCAGCTCGTGGGACAGGGCCTCGAGCTCGGCGCCGCCCGACATCAGCTGCACCAGCTCCTGCCGCTCGATCTCGCCCTTCCCCCAGGAGCCGATCACCTTGCCGCGGTTGAGCACGATGAACTGGTCGCCGACCGGATAGGCGTGATGCGGGTTGTGGGTGATGAAGATGACCCCCACCCCGCGCTCGCGGGCCTGCACCAGGTAGCGCAGCACGACGCCGGACTGCTTGACCCCGAGGGCCGAGGTCGGCTCGTCGAGGATCAGCACCTTGGCGCCGAAGTACACGGCCCGGGCGATCGAGACCGCCTGCCGCTCGCCGCCGGAGAGGGTGCCGACCGGCTGGTCCGGGTCACGGACGTCGATGCCCATCTTCGACATCTCCTCGCGCATGATCGCCTGGGCCTTCTTGATGTCCATCCGCCGCAGCGGGCCGCGCCCCTTCTCCGGCTCGGAGCCGAGGAAGAAGTTGCGCCACACGGACATCAGCGGCACGGTCGCCAGGTCCTGGAAGACGGTGGCGATCCCGGCGGCGCGGGCGTCGCGCGGCGAGGTGAACACCGTGGGGACGCCGTCGACCAGCATCTCCCCCTCCGAGGGCTCGTGGACCCCGGAGAGGATCTTGATCAGGGTGGACTTGCCGGCCCCGTTGTCGCCGAGGATGCAGGTGATCTCGCCCGCCTTGACCTTGGCGTTGATGCCGGAGATCGCGCTGACGTTGCCGAAGTGCTTGGCGACGTCGCGGACCTCGAGCAGCGGTGCCGCGCCGGTGGCGGCCGGGGTTGCGGTGGTCATGACTTCGCTCCTTCCGCCGCGCGGCGAATGTAGTTGTTGACCAGGACCGCGATCAGCAGGATCAGACCGAGGAAGAGGAACCGCCAGTCGGTGTTCCACCCGGCGAACTGGATCCCGATGAAGGCCATGCCGACGATCAGCGCGCCCAATGACGAGCCGATCACCGAGCCGAACCCGCCGGTCAGCAGACAGCCGCCGACGACCGCGACGATGATGTACTGGAACTCCTCGCCGACTCCCTGGGCGGCCTGCATCGAGCCCAGGCGGAGGGCGATCATGATCCCGGTCAGCGCGGCCAGGGTCGAGGTGGTCATGAAGAGGCCGATCTTGACCCGGTCCACGGGGACGCCGGTGTTGCGGGCCGCGTCGGCGTCGCCGCCGACCGCGAAGATCCAGTTGCCGATCCGGGTCCGGGCCAGGACCCAGCTCCCGATCGCGGCGAGGACCGCCCACCAGACGAGGGTGAGCTGGAAGTCGTGCGGGCTCCAGAACGTGCCCGCGAAGATGTTGTGGGCGAGCTCGAAGCCCGGGGTCTGGTCGATCCCGCCGACGATGACCCCGCCGACGATCGCCTTGGTCACGCCGAGGTTGATCCCCTGGAGCATGAAGAAGGTGGCCAGGGTGACGATGAAGCTCGGCAGCTTGGTGCGCTGCACCATGTAGCCGTTGAGAAATCCGATGGTGGCGGCGAAGGCGAGCGTGATCGCGATCGCCGGCCATATGTTCAGCCCGACCTCGGTCCCGAGGATCCCCATGGTGAGGCCCGCGGTGCCGGTCATCACGCCGGCCGACAGGTCGAACTCGCCGCCGATCATGAGCAGCGACACGGCGATCGCCGGGATCGCGATCGTCGAGGCGACGTCGGTCCAGTTCGCGATCCCGTCCAGGGTCATGAACGTCGAGGACTGGAAGGCGAAGAAGATGCCGACCACGACGACGGCGATCGCGGCGCCGACCTCCGGCCTCCGCCCGAGCGTGGTCAGGCGTCCGACCTGGCCCCGGCGGTCGTCAACCGTCGACACCGCCCCTCCCGGGGGCGGTGTCGATGGCTGGAGCTGCTGGTTCACCGAGTGCCTTCTTCGGCCAGCTTGGCGACAGCGGCAGCGTTCTCCTTGGTCACGAAGCTGGGTCCGGTGAGGACCGGGAGGCCGCCACCAACCGTGTTCTGGTTGTCGGCGTACAGCTTCAGGAAGGTGACCGGCAGGTAGCCCTGCAGGTACTGCTGCTGATCGACGGCGAACTGGATCTCTCCGTCCTGGATCGCCTGGACGACCGGGCCGCTCAGGTCGAAGGTGCCGATCTTGGCGTCCGAGCTCGCGCCCTTGACCGAGTCGACCGCGGCGTCCGCGATCTCACCGTTCAGGGTCACCACGAAGTCGATCGACTTGTCGGCCTGCAGCTTCGACTGCATCTCGGTCAGCGACGTGGCGATGTCCGCCGTGCCCTTGACCTGCATCGTCTCGACGTCGCCGCCGAAGCCCTTCTTGACGCCGTTGCAGCGATCTTCGAGCGAGACGTTGCCCTGCTCGTGGATCACGCAGAGGACCTTGGTCGCGCCCTCGTCCTTGACCCGTTCGCCGACCGCCTCACCGGCGATGGACTCTTCCTG
>JBEBTS010000050.1:0-13297 GCA_040393665.1 Conexibacter woesei | reverse complement strand
CGGCCGGAGCCGAAGCGGCGGCGGATCTGGTCCGACCAGGAGCCGTTGGCCCGGCGCCGCTTCGTGCCTCGGGGCGAGGCGCCGCTCTCGTCAACGCGCTCCTCCATCCACTCGGGTGGGAAGGCGTCCTCCACAGCCTGGTCGAGGCGACCGGAGAACCCGGGATCGGGGGTGGGACGTGCCGCGGCGAGGTCGTAGCCCAGCCGCGCGAGCTCGGTGAGATCAGCCTCGACGGGGCGCCCCTCAGCCCCGGCCTCCATCGCCTCCAGCTCCCTCTCCTGCTCTGGCGTGAGTCGGTCGGTCATCGGATGTCCTCCTGGCAGGCGTTGCGAAGCCGGGTCATCGCCCGGTGGATGCGGGTCCCGACGTTGGTCGCCGATATTCCGGTCGCCTCGGCGATCTCGACGTTCGAGAGGCCGGCGAAGAACTTGAGGGAGACCAGCTCCCGGTCGGCCGGGGCGAGGGTCTCCAGGGCGCGGCTCACCGCCGCCTGACGCTCCAGCTGCTCGAGCCGGTCGGCGGCGTGGGCGCTCGGATCCTCGGCGATCGGCTCCCGGGTGAGCGGGGCCTGCCGCTTACGGAGGCGGAGCTCGTCCAGAGCGGCGTTGCGGGCGATCCCGAACAGCCAGCCGCGGGCGGTACCGCGTCCCGGGTTGAACCGGTGCCACTTGCGAAAGGCCCGCTCGAAGGCGAGCGCGGTCACGTCCTCCGCGGCGACCCGGTCGCGGAGCAGGCCGGCGACGTAGGAGTAGAGGTCGTCCCGGCTCTGCCGGTACAGATCCTCGAAGTTCTGAGGGGCCTCGTGGACGGAGGCCGGGATCGGGTCCGGCGCGACGGCGGCGCCGGGTGGGCCGGCCGGCTCGGGGACCGCTTCAAGGGCGAGCAACATGCCCCTACTACGGCCGGGCCGGGAAACCGTCACACCGGGTCAGCCCTCGTACGGCTCGAAATCGCTGGTGCGGGCGCCGCAGACGGGGCAGAACCAGTCTTCAGGGATGTCCTCGAAGGCGGTTCCGGGCGGGATTCCGCCGTCGGGGTCGCCCTCGGCGGGGTCGTAGATCCAGCCACAGGAGACGCAGATCCAGAGGCTTGTGGTGGCAGTGCTCATGGCGCCGAGGATACCGGTGGAGAAGCCGATACGGTTACGGCGTGCCTCCCTTCCCCGAGCCCGGACCGTCCGAGGCGGTCAACCTGGGCGAGCCGAGCGAACCGCGTCCGGCCGCCTCTGTGCTGGTCCTCCGCGACCGTCCTCCGGAAGCCGCGGGAACCGGTGGGGGCCGACTCGAGGTGCTGATGCTGAAGCGCTCGCCGGAATCGCACTTCATGCCGAGCGTCTGGGTCTTCCCGGGCGGCTCGCTCGACCCCGACGACGGCGACGGCCTGGAAGGGCTCCGCGCCTGTGGCCGCCGAGAGCTGGTCGAGGAGTGCGGCGTGGAGCTCGATCCGGCGGGGGAGCTGGTGACCCTCTCGCGCTGGGTCACGCCGGCGGTGGTGAAGGTCCGGTTCGACACCTGGTTCTTCCTGGCCGTAGCGCCCGAGGGGACGGTCGCCGAGCCCGACGGGTTCGAGATGACCGACGCCGTGTGGATCACGCCGGCCGACGCCGTGGCTGCCTGCGAGGCGGAGGAGATGGCGATCGTCTTCCCGACCCTCAAGCAGCTCGAGGCCCTGGTCCCCGCGCCCGACGCCGCGACGGCGCTCGCGACCGCCAAGGCCGATCCCGACGCGGACCGGATCGTCCTCCCCAAGGTGGTCGGCAACGAGCGCCACCACCGGGTCGTGCTCCCCCACGAGCCCGACTACCCCAAGGGCTGACCAACAACCCCCAACCCCGATGCACTACCAGCGGTGCATCCGGCATGGCTGGTCAGGTCGTGGGTGGGAAGGGCTGGAGGCCTGCGTTCCACGGGCCTGGTGGGTAGTGGTGGAGGCCCTCCCCCTCCATCTCGGCGTGAAGTCGCCGGAAGAGCTCGCCGGCATTGGCCAGGGCGAGCTTCAGCTCGGTGGCCGTCCGTTCCTTCAGTCGCCACAGGAACCAAAGCTGGCGGTCGTTGACGCCGAAGTCGACCTCGCGCTCGATCGTGGTCGTCCACTCCAGGAAGCCCGGGGAGAACAGCTCCCGCAGGGCGATCGGGTCATAGCCCTCACCGACCGTCGCCAGGAACCGCCGGTTGAACTCGATCGACTCGAACTCCACCTTGCGGGAGATCCGACGGCGGATGTACTCGTCCGGCCGGGCCTCGATCGACTCGACGTTGAACGCCCCGATCACCTTCGCCAGGTCCGGCATGTGGGCCTTGGCGAGCACGGCCGTCGGGACCACGCTCTTGCGCATGAACCCGCCGACCTCCTCCTCGTCGGCGTCGCAGCATGCGCCCCAGAACCCCGGCGCCAGCTCGCCGGTCAGGCGGTTCGTGCCGCCGACGCAGAGCGCCACCGGGCCGTCGGCCGGGTTGATGCCGCCGACCGGCTCCCAGGTCACCTCGCCCGCCCCCTCGTAGGAGGAGACGATCTCCTTCCAGCTGTCCGCTTCCCGAGCCAACCCGGACCACCCTACCCGGACTCACCGATGACCCGGGCCGAAAGCCGGACCGAGGACAGGGTGGCGCGAGGTTCTAGGATGACACCGAACGAGGAACTTCAATGGAGGAGAACGGAATATGAGTGGTGGCCTGATCGCATTGATCGTCATCGTGGCGATCGTCCTGATCGTGGGTCTCTGGTACGTCGCGACCCGGAACGGGATCATCGCCTCGCGCAACCGGGTCGACGAGTCCTGGAGCGGCATCGACGTCCAACTGAAGCGTCGTCACGACCTGATCCCGAACCTGGTCGAGACGGTCAAGGGATACGCGACCCATGAGCAGCAGGTTTTCGAGAACGTGACCGAGGCCCGCTCCAAGGCGATGGCCTCGACCGGGGTCGAGGACACCGCCCAGACCGAGTCCGCCCTGACCCGGGCGATGGCCGACCTCCGGGCCGTGGCCGAGAACTACCCGGACCTCAAGGCGACCGAGAACTTCCAGCAGCTGAGCCGGAACCTCTCCGAGCTCGAGGACGAGATCCAGGCCTCCCGCCGGATCTACAACTCGAACGTCCAGAGCTACAACACCAAGATCCAGCAGTTCCCCGCGTCGATCGTCGCCAACCAGGGCGGCTTCACCGACAAGGAGTTCTTCGAGATCGCCGACGCCACCGAGCGGGAGACCCCCTCGGTCAGCTTCTAGCGTTCAGCTCGCCTGATCCGCGGCCGGGGCCTTCGCCTCGGTCGCGGTCGACTCACCGACGGCCGGGGCTTCCCCGGCCGTCGTCGTATCGGCCACGGGCACCTCGGGCACGACCGCGCCGCCCGGAGCCGGCGGCCCGAACAGCGCCGCCCACCAGACCTTGGTCAGCGACGCGGCGACGTCGTTGGGCGCGGACTCGCCCTGCGCCAGGTGAACCTGGAAGCTGCGCTCGGTCATCAGCACGAGACCGTCCGCCAGCGCCTCCGCGTCGAGCGAATCGGCCACCGCGCCGGTGGCCTGGAGACGGCGGATCTCGTCGGTCGTGCCCTCGATCACGGTCTCCAGCACGGTCGACCACAGCTCCCGCACCTCTTCGTCGTAGGTCGCCGTCTCCCCGGCCAGGCCGAGCAGCTCCGAGCTGTCGGCGTAGACCCGGCAGATCCCGTAGATCGAGCGTTCGATGTCCCGACGAGGGTTGTCGCCCTGGTGCCAGCACCGACCGAGACGGCCCTGGTGCGAGGCGATCAGGTCCTCCAGCGCGCCGAGCAGCAGCTCCTCCTTGTCCCCGAAGTAGACGTAGAAGGCGCTCCGGGACACGCCCGCCCCGCGCGCCACCTTCTCCACCGTCAGGTCCTTGAACGAACCACGGGCCGAGAGCTCCAGGGCGGAGTCGATCAGCCCCTGGCGGGTCCGCTCATGACGGCGGCGACGATCGTGACGTCGTTGGAGTGAACCGGGCACGACCGGAAGCATAGGACCCGGCGAGGCGCCGACCGGCGCCCCTCCGGATCACCGCTTGATCTGGAACCGGAGCTTGACCGAGTCCGAGCTGTTGGACGCTTCGTCGGTCGCGTGGAAGAAAGCGACGTACTTGCCGTTCTTCGCCCGGAAGCTCTCGGTGCGAAGGCCGAAGTCGACCACGTTGTAGCCGATGTGCATCGGCCACTCGTCGTAGCCGGCGTAGCGGCGCACCGTGCGGACCCGCACCTTGCGCTTCTTCACCTTGACCTTGACGCCCCTGCGGGTCTTGACCCGCACCTTGCGCTTCTTGATCTTGTACTTGGGCACCAGGCGGTAGTAATCGGCTTCCGCCGTGCCGCGCTCGCTCGAAGCGAACCGGAGGCCGAGGTCAACGCCCTTCCGGGCGATCGGCGTCGCGGTCCGCCGCTCCCCGTCCTCGACGAAGTACATCTCGTCGATGAAGGGCGGCTCGAGGTCGAAGTTCAACGCCGGTTGCGGTCCAGGGTCCGAGTTGGGGTCCCCCGGCTCGTTGAGCACGGTCACCGTGCCCCGGACCGAGCTGTGCAGCTTGCAGGCGAACACGTAGTCGCCCGGCTGATCGAAGGTCACCGTGTAGCTGTGGCCGAGCGGGGCCAGCGGCATGCTGGTCTCCGGGAAGGAGTCCCACTGGGTGGCGTTCGGTGCCTGCCCGGTCACCGAGTGCTGGAGGTCGGGGCCGATCCAGTCCCAGGTGACCGACTCGCCCAGCTTGACGGTCGGATCCTGCGACCACTGGAAGTCGGTGATCGAGACCCGGGTGCTGGACGCGCCGGCGCCCGCCGCCCCGAAGGCGGCGAGGCTCGCCGCCATCAGCAGGCTGAGCCCCAAGGTCGTCAGCGTCCGCCGGATAGAGATCATCGTCCGTCCCCTTCTCACTCGACGTTGTACCACCCGCTCATCCCTTCGTGGAGGTGGGAGAAGACGTGGCAGTGATAGAGCCACTTGCCCGGGTTGTCCTCGATGAAGCGCACCCGGAACGAGTCGCCGGGACCGAAGGTCTTGTTGTCGGCGTAGGTGCCGCCCGGCTCCTGCCAGCGATGTCCGTGCAGGTGGAAGGTGTGGAAGTCGTTGTCGATCCCGTAGACGTGGATCGCCACGTCATCGCCCACCTTGGCCGTCATGTTCGGGGTGTTGCCGGTGAAGGCCCGCCCGTTGATCGCGAACAGGGTCCGCTTCAAACGGCCCCGGAAGATCGCCGGGGAGAAGTTGTGGAAGCCGAGGAAGTACTCGCGGTCGGGCAGCGGCTCGTCCGGGTCGCGGATGACCATCGGGCCGAACAGCCCCTTATAGAGAGGGAACGGATCCAGCGGACCGTGGTCGTGGTAGAGCCAGGTCCCCTGGGTGCCCTCGGGGCACTCCCAGATGTAGGTGACGGTGCGGCCGCGCTGGACGAAGCCGCCGGGGTCGGTGTGGACTCCCTTGTAGGAACCGTCCATCTCGTTCGAGTAGAAGGCGCCGTGCGGGTGCATGGTCACCGGGGCGGGCAGCGTGTTCCGGAAGTGGACCACCAGGGTCTCGCCCACCTTGGCCTCGAGCAGCGGCCCCGGGATCGTCGGCGTGCCGGTCAGCGGCTTGCCGAAGTTCGCGGTCCAGGCGCGGTAGCCGTAAGCGTCGACCGTGGTCGGGCCCTTGCTCTTGAGGCTGACGTTGAGCATCTCGTCCCGCTTCTTCGGGACGACGTTCCACCGCATCGCCTCCGCGGTGATCCAGTACTCCTTGCGGCTGCCGTTGAGCGCCGCGTTGCTGATCGCGACCCCGCCATCCCGGCCGGCCGCCTTGACCTTCGGCGGCACCTTGAGCTTGTTGCTCAGCTTCTTGACGTTCGTGTTTCCGTCCAGCCGGTACTGCTTGCCGCCGATGGTGCAGATGACCGCGGCGGTGCCCATCCCGAGGAAGGCGCGCCTGTCCATCGAGTCAAATTCCATTGCCGGCTTTCCTTTCGGGGTTCGAGTTGCGCTGAACGGCGGACGACCCGGCGGATGCCGCGGCCCGGGTCACGTTCACGGTCATCTTCTGGGTGAAATGCAGCGAGCAGCCGAGCACATACTGACCGGTCACCTTGAAGGTCCGCTGCCAGGTGACGTCGCGGGAGGGCGCGCTGCCGAACTCGAACTCGCCCGGCCTCACCCCCGCCGGTCCGGAGATCAGAGTGATGTTGTGGCCGTCCTTGTTGGTGTCCGGCCAGATGAAGCGGATCGCCTCGCCCGACTCCAGCTCCAGAGCGCCCGGCACGAAGGAGCCGAATCCCTGGGGCTCGTCGACGACCATGACGTCATGCACCCGCTGGGGCAGCGTCGGCCCGGCCGGCTTCACCGTCCGACGAGCCAGCGCCCGGTACTTCTTGCGCACGCGCTTGGCGCAGGCCTGGCGCCGCTTGGCCTTGCGGGCCCGGCGACAGTTCTTGAGGGCCTTCGCCTTGGCCCGTCGCTGCCGGACGGAGAGGGCGCTCACGCCGGCATCGGTGCCGGCGCCGAGGCCGAGGGCCGGGATCGCCCCGGCCGTGATCATCGGGTCACCGGCGCCGTGGGCGAGAGCCGCCGGGGCGGCAGTGGCCGCGCTGACCCCCGCGAGGGCCAGCGCAACCGAGGTCGCGACTGTCAACCGAATCCTGGTCACCAGTCACCCGTCCGCTCCACCTACTTGGTGACCTTGACGTTCATCGTCATGAGCGCGTGCAGCGAGCAGAAGAACGTGTAGTTCCCCGGCTTGGTCAGCTGCCGCTTGAACGTGTAGGTCGTGCTGCTGGTCAGATCCGACTCAAAGCCACGAGGGCTGACGCCGGCCGGGGCGCTGCCCAGGCTCACGTTGTGAGGCTCGCTGCCCGCGACGCCCTTCCAGTCCCAGAGGAGCCAGTCATTGGCCTTGACGGTCAGGTCTCCCGGGCTGTAGTAGTCGTCGAGCACCTGAATCCGATGGGTCTTGCCCGTCGGCTTCTTCTGCTTGGCCGCGATCTTGTTGTACTTCTTGTTGACCTTCTTGATGCAGGCCTTGCGCTTCTTGGCCTTCTTGATCTTCTTGCACTTCTTGAGCGCCTTGGCCTTGGCCTTCTTCTGCGCCTTGGTGAGAGCGCTGATCCCGGCCGTGGCCGAGTCCGCGTTCCCGGCTGCCTGGGCGGCTGACGCCGGGGCGGCACCGACCGCAAACGCGGTCAGTGCCACCACCATCGCCACCAGCGTACCCTGCAGCCGCTGCTTGATTGAGGTGTTCATGAGATGCTCCCTGGCTTTCCCGAGCCTCAGCAGTCAGTGACCGCGTCGGCGCGCTTCTCCGTGTACTGGTAGCCCTTCGCATCGGTGAACGCCGGATGCGGGGTCTTGATGTCCCACGAGCACTCCTGGGCCTTGGCCGGGGCCGAAGCCGCGTAGCCGAGGATGGTGTCCCGATCGAGCTCGTCGGCGAGGTTCACCTGGATGCCGGCCGAGGCATCGAAGCTCCTCACGTCCTTGTTCAGGACCGGGGTCGACGGGCAGCTGCTCGGGTAGAGCTTCGCCTGGGGGACCGTCCCGTTGCCGAGGACATAGGTCACGGCCGGCTTGGCGGTGTTGCCGACGAAGCAGTTGCCGCCACCGGTGTAGTCGTTCAGGAAGTCGACCTGGTTCGGGTCGAGTCCGTCACGGCCCATCTCGTTGTCGATGAACTTGTTGTTCAGGTTCTTCGCGTCGTCGCCCTTGTTGGCTTCGACCTCCGCGATGCCCGGCAGGTTCACGACCGGCGCCGAGAACGTCATCGCGCCCCACTTCTCGTGACCGAAGATCCGGTTGTTCTTGACCTCGATGCCGTCCGAGCCGAACAGCACCACGCCAACGCCCATCGGGTAGTTGACGGTCTGGCCGAGGATCTCACCGAGACCATCGGAGACGGTCTGGAACTCCGACCCGGTCGAGAAGTAGTTGTAGTTGTTCCAGAAGATGTCGTTGTCGTGGATCTTCATCCAGCCCGCGGGCTCGAACTTCTCCGAGTCCAGGGTGTTCGGCACGATGCCGGCACCGTTGTTGAAGAAGGCGGAGTTCTTGATCTCGACGTACTTCGAGTTCGTGCCGGAGTAACCGAGCACGTTCTGGTGGCTCTTGACGTTGTCGATGACGGTCCAGTCAGGCTTCGCCTGGCACGGCTTGGGGTTGTCGCCCCGGTTGGTCCAGTCCGGATCGTCGCACGGGGTCTCGCCGATGTAGACGGCCGAGTCGCCGTGGTTCCAGCCCTCGGAGTCCTTGATCACACCGCCGAAGCAGTTGCGGGCGAAGAAGCCGTAGGACCGCGTGTCGGAGGTGACCAGGTTGTCCATGACGTAGCCGGAGCAGCGCTCGCCGTAGGCCTTGTTGGTCGATGCCCACACGAAGAACGTGTTGTTCAGGTAGTTACGGGCCCACATGTTCTTCATGGTCAGGTTCTTGACGTTCCGACCCTCGATCGCGTTCTGGGCCGGGACCGTCTCCTGATCGCCGGGCTGCCAGAAGGGATCGTTGCCCTTCTTGATGGTCTTGGCGTCCTTACCCTCGAAGATCACCTGCTTGGCGTCCTTCAGGTTGGCCTTGTTCTTGGTGACGCCCTGGATGGTGAGGCCGTCGAAGTTCCGCTTGAGCTCGGCGTCGGTGTAGAGGTACACGCCCTCGACGTAGGTGCCGGGCTGGACCCGCACGATCGCGTTGCGCTTCTTGGTCTTGAACTGCCAAGAGCCGGCGGCGTTGGCGCCCGCCTGGATCGTCTTGTACTTGCAGCCGTGCTTACAGACGTCGAAGTAACGAGCCTGCTCCTTGGTGAGCGCGCGCTTGGCCTTCTTCTGCTGGGCCTTGGCCTTCTTCAGCCGCTTCTTGGCCTTCTTGCACACCCTCTTGGCCTTCTTGCTCTTGGCCTTCCGGCAAGCCTTCTTCGCCTTCTTGCTGGCGGTCTTGACCTGCTTGTTGGCCTTTTTCACCTTCGTCTTCAGCTGTGCCTCACTCGCACTCGTGCCCGCATCACCCGCGGCAGAGGCGGGGGCGGCGACGCCGAAGGCGGCAACCAAAAAGGCGGCCATCAGCCCAAGAAATACACCCAACCGTTGCTTCATCTCTCTCCTTGTGAAGTTTCCCACCGGCACGGCGCCGGACGAGCCATCCAGACAGACTAACCCAACGTGCCGGAGAAGGTTGCGGTAGAAGTCCGCAGTTGTTCCTGAAAAACCGTCCGTCGGCGTACACTCTTCGACATGAATCACGATTTCGACTGGGTGATCGTCGGCTCGGGCTTCGGAGGCAGCGTCTCGGCCCTCCGGCTGGCGGAAAAGGGATACAAGGTCGCCGTGATCGAGGTCGGCCGGCGGTTCTCCGATCAGGACTTCGCCAAGACCGCCTGGAACGTGCGGCGCTACTTCTGGATGCCGAAGCTGGGGCTGCGGGGGATCATGCGGATGACCCCGTTCAAGGACGTGTTCGTCGTCTCCGGCAGCGGCGTCGGCGGGGGCAGCCTCGGCTACGCCAACACGCTCTACCGTCCCCGCCCCGCCTTCTACACCGACCCCCAGTGGGGCGATCTCGCCGACTGGGAGCGCGAGCTCGGCCCGCACTACGTGACCGCCGAGCGGATCCTCGGCGTGACCCTCTACCGGGACGAGGGCCCGGCCGATCAGCTGCTGCGCCGCTATGCGGAGGAGACCGGCGCCGACAACACCTACGCCAACACCCAGGTCGGGGTCTACTTCGGCGAGCCCGAGCAGACCGTCCCCGACCCCTTCTTCGGCGGCGAGGGCCCGGACCGGACCGGCTGCCTCAAGTGCGGGTCCTGCATGGTCGGGTGCCGCTACGGGGCGAAGAACACCCTCGTCAAGAACTACCTGTACTTCGCCGAGAAGCTCGGGGCGAAGGTGATCCCGGGCCGGCAGGTGACCGCGATCCAGCCGCTCGGCGCGGGTGACGGCAGCGACGGCTTCCGCCTCCAGACCCAGCGATCCGGCGCGATCCTCCGCAAGCGCCCGGCGACGATCACCGCCGGCGGCGTGATCGTCGCGGCCGGCGCGCTCGGCACCAACAACCTGCTGGCGAACTGCCTCCACAACGGAGACCTGCCGAAGCTCTCGGGGCGGGTCGGGCATGTGGTCAGGACCAACTCGGAGTCGATCCAGGCGGTCACCGCCCCCGACGACAGCCGCGACTTCAGCCGCTCGGTGGCGATCACCTCCAGCATCTACCCGGATCCGGACACCCACATCGAGGTCGTCACCTACGGCAAGGCCGGCGACATCATGTCGCGGTTGTTCACGATCATGACCGGGAAGGGGACCCGCCTGACCCGGCCGGTGAAGTGGCTGGGGGCGATCGCCCGCCATCCGCTCGACACGCTGAAGCTGGTCTTCAAGCCCCGGTTCTGGTCGCAGCGCACGGTGATCCTCCTGGTCATGCAGTCGATCGACTCGGCGATGCGGCTGAAGCCGATCCCGAAGCGGCTCGGCAAGGGGGTCAGGCTCCAGACCGAGCAGGACCCGGAGCGGCCCAACCCGACCTTCATCCAGGCGGCCGAGGACGCGACCAAGTGGTTCGCGAAGGAGATGAACGGCATCGCGCAGAGCTCGATCGCCGAGTCGACCCTGAACATCCCCACGACGGCGCACATCCTCGGGGGCGCCGTGGTCGGGGCCGGGCCGGAGTCAGGGGTGATCGACCGCGACGGCCACGTGTTCGGCTACGAGAACCTGATGGTCTGCGACGGCTCCGCCGTGCCGGCCAACCCGGGGGTGAACCCCAGCCTCACGATCACCGCCATGACCGAGCGGGCGATGAGCAAGGTGCCGCTGGCCGACGGGGTCGAGGAGCCGCTCCACCTGCCGGACGCCGCGCGCCCGGCCCGCACCCCGGAGACCGTGCCGGCGGTCGAGGCGCCGGGCGCCTCGGGACCGGCCGAGACCTGGACCCCGCTGGACTAGCTGCGCGGGGCGATGCGGGGCGCCGGGACGGCGCGCCCGGTCACTGACCCTGCTTGAGGCGCTCCACGTCGGCCCGCAGCTCGTCGACGCCGACCGCGCCCTCGATCCGCTGCTTGACCTTGCCGTCCTTGCCGATCAGGAAGATCCACGGCTCCGACTGGAGGCCGAACTCGGTCAGCTGGGGACGCAGCCCCTTCGACATGTTGTTCTCGTTGTAGACCTCCATGTGGATGAAGGCCACGCCGTCGCCGACCTCGTCCTTGACCTGCTCGGCGACGTCGACGACCGGGCCGCAGACCCGCGACTTGCAGAGGGCCGGGGTGGCGAAGACGAGCACGACCGGCTTCTTCCCGAGGACGTCCTCGAAGTCGACGTCATGCATGCTCGACGGCGGCTGGCGGGTGTCGATCTTGCTGAGGTCGCCGCCCACGTCCGAGGCGACCGGGGTGCTGATCCGCGGGGCCTTCTGGCCGACCTTGACCAGGCCGGGGAGGCTGCCGACGGTCGGGCTCGGCAGGCGGGTCGCCTCGAAGCCGTCCTCCGACTTGATCAGGGCGATCGCATGCCAGGGCCCGGTGCGGTCGAACCGGACCGGGTTGACCAGGTAGAAGGAGTTGGCCTCGCCCTCGCCGACGGCGCCCTGCGAGCGGTAGGCGGGCTTGGTCTCCAGCGAGACGGTCTCCGCCGGGAGCGGTCCCTCGACCGGCGAGTTCGGGCTCTTGGCGAAGTAGAGAGCGACCTGGGCGTCCTCGATCTGGGGGCCGCCCACGTCGAACACGCCGAAGGGGAACCGGTTCTTGCCGACCTCGAACACGCTGGCCGCCGGCAGGACGACCTTGTCGCTCGGGGTCTGCTCGGTGAGGACCTCCTCGATCGTCTTCCCTTCCGCCGAGGGGAAGTCCGAAGCCTGTGGCGTCGCCGCCGCCGGCTCACCCTCGGAGGAGTCTCCGCAGGCGGCCAGGGCCACACCGCAGGCGATCACGACAAAGAAGGCGACGCAACGTCGCAGGAAGTTTCCGGTGTGGTCTCTCACGGGAACCCAAGCTACCGGAATCGCACGGCCGGCCGGACGGAGAGACGGCCGTGAGGCGAAGCGCCCCGGGACCGTCGGCCCCGGGGCGTTCACGCTGGTTCGAGGCTAGGCCGCGGCGTACCGCTCGGCGACGTAGTTCCAGTTGACGACGTTCCAGAACGCGTCCAGGTAGTCCGGGCGCTTGTTCTGGTACTTCAGGTAGTAGGCGTGCTCCCAGACGTCGGCGCCCAGCAGCGGGGTCTTGCCGTCGGAGATCGGGGAGTCCTGGTTCGGGGTCGAGACGACCTCGACACCGCTGCCGTTGTGGACGAGCCACACCCAGCCGGAGCCGAACTGGCCGATGCCGCCGGCCTTGAACTTCTCCTTGAACTCGTCGAAGGAGCCGAAGGCGGCGTCGATCGCCGCCGCGAGGTCGCCGGTCGGGGCGCCGCCGCCGTCCGGGCTCAGCATCTCCCAGAAGAGCGAGTGGTTGTAGTGGCCGCCGGCGTTGTTGCGGACCGGGCCCTGCTTGTCGGCGGGCAGGGAGCCGAGGTCCTTGAGGACGTCCTCGACGTCCTTGTCGGCCCACTCCGTGCCTTCGAGCGCGGCGTTGGCCTTGTCCACGTAGGCCTGGTGGTGCTTGTCGTGGTGCACCCGCATCGTGGCCTCGTCGATGTGCGGCTCGAGCGCGTCGTAACCGTAGGGAAGATCCGGGACTTCGTAAGCCATTTGCACTCCTTGTGACTGAACTGAAGGGTTGACTGGTTCTGCTCCAACCCTAACGATCCGCACCTTCCGCCCCGGGAGAAGCCGGGCGGAGGAGGAAGGCGGAGACCACCGAGCTCAGCCCGATCAGGGCGATGCTGACCAGGACCATCGAGTGGTACCCGGACATGAACGCGGTCCGGGCGCTCTCGATCAGCGGCTCGGCCATCGTCGTCGGCATGCCCTGGGCGATGTCGATCGCCCGGCTGATCGACTCGCGGGCCTTGTCCAATCCGACCTGGCTGATCCCCTGGACCGGCTCGATGCGGGCGGAGTAGGTCACCGCGAGGATCGAGCCGAGCACCGCCACCCCGAACCCGGATCCGAGCTCGTAGGCGGTCTCCTCGATCGCCGCCGCGCCGCCGGCCTCGTCGGCCGGGACCGCCGAGATGATCACGTCGTTCGCCGCGACCAGGGCGACCTCGAGCGCGAACCCGATCAGGATGAAGGCCGGCCAGAGCAGTATGTACTGGTCCTCGAGCCCGAGCCACAGCATCGGCACCAGCCCGAGAGCCGTGCCGCCGAGCCCGAGCGAGATCGTCCGTCGGGTGCCGAGCCGGGCCAACACCCGGGCGGCGAGCAGGCCGCCGACCAGCGTCGAGAGCATCAGCGGCATCAGCC
>JBEBTS010000049.1:0-13458 GCA_040393665.1 Conexibacter woesei | reverse complement strand
GCCTAGACGTTGAACTTGAAGTCGACCACGTCGCCGTCGACCATCACGTAGTCCTTGCCTTCCAGGCGGACCTTGCCGGCGGCCTTGGCGTCGGCCATCGAGCCGAGCTCGAGCAGGTCGTCGAAGGAGACGATCTCGGCCTTGATGAAGCCGCGCTGGAAGTCGGTGTGGATCACGCCGGCGGCCTCGGGGGCGGTGTCGCCCTTGTGGATCTGCCAGGCACGGGTCTCCTTCGGGCCGGCGGTGAGGTAGGTCTGGAGGCCGAGCGTCTCGAACCCGACCCGGGCGAGGACGTCCAGGCCCGGCTCCTCGACGCCGATGTCGGCCAGCATCTCGCGGGCCTCCTCCTCGTCGTCCAGCTCGACCAGCTCCGCCTCGAACTTGGCGTCGAGGAAGATCGCCTCGGCCGGGGCGACCAGATCCCGCAGCTCGGACTTGAGCGCCTCGTCGGAAAGCTCGTCGGTATCGCAGTTGAAGACGTAGAGCAGCGGCTTGGCGGTCATCAGGTGCAGCTCCCGCAGCGGCTCCGGGTCGACCCCGGCCTCGAAGATGCCCTTGCCCGACTCGAGGATCCCCTGGGCGGCCTCGGCAGCCTTGACCAGTGGCTCCAGGTCCTTGTCCCGCTTCGCATCCTTGGACAGGCGGGGCAGCGCGTTCTCGATCGTCTGGAGGTCCGCCAGGATCAGCTCCATCCGGATCGTCTCGATGTCGTTCTTCGGCTTGACCTCACCGTCGACGTGGGTGATGTCGTCGTCCTGGAAGACCCGGGTCACCTGGCAGATCGCGTCGGCCTCGCGGATGTTGGAGAGGAACTTGTTGCCCATCCCCTCGCCCTCGGAGGCGCCCTTGACGATCCCGGCGATGTCGACGAACTGGACCGTCGCGGGGAGGATCTTCTCCGACCCGTAGATCTCGGCCAGCTGGGCCAGCCGCGGGTCCGGGACCCCGACCACGCCGACGTTCGGCTCGATCGTCGCGAACGGGTAGTTCGCGGCCAGCACGTCATTCTTGGTGAGTGCGTTGAACAGGGTGGATTTGCCGGCGTTGGGCAGGCCGACTATGCCGATCGAGAGCGCCATCGCCCGACAGGTTACGGGTCCACAGGCCGAGGCGATCACGCGGGTGCGGGGCGATCGCGGGAACCGTCGGAAGCCGGGGCGTCGGGCGACTCGGGGCTCTTTCCGGCCCGAGGATGATTGTGCGATCCGGCAATGCGTATAAACATGAGGGAGGTCCGAACCCGGCCCAGCCATGAGCCCATCCCGCAAGCCGAACAAACCAGAGCCCGATCCCTCGCCGGAGGACACCCAGGAGATGTTCACCGCGGGCCACGGCCTGCCCGTGGACGGGGACGAGCCCGCCGAGCTCGAAACGGTGCAGGTGGTCGAGGAGGCCGACGAGCCGGTCGAGGACTCATGGGAGGACGACGGGTACGAATGGGAGGAGCTTCCGGAGGACGATCGGGGGCTTGACGGGGACGAGCCGGAGGAGGATCTCTACGAGGACCCCGACGACGAGCTCGATCCGGTGCCCGACGGGGAGCTGGAGGACGAGCTCTACGAGGAACCCGAGGACGAGGTGGAGGAGCCGGGCCGTGAACCGCCCGCGGCGCCGGCCGGAGAGCGGGACGGCGAGCCGGAGGACCGCCTCGCCGAGCTGAAGGCACTCGTGGTCGAGCTCTGGGACCGGGCCGACGCGCTCGCGGTCAGGATGCTGCGCAGGGTCGGGGACATCGAGCCGCCCCGTTGGGAGATCGACCCCCGGAAGGCGTTGGTCGTGGCCGGGATCGTCGCGGTCGCCCTGGTCGGCGGCACAGCCGGCTACCTGGCCGGCAAGGGCTCGGGCGACGACGTCGACTCGGCCCGGCTCGAAGGCGAGTTCGCCGGCCGGCGTGCCGGCGCGATCGCCGGGGCGACCAAGGGGTACGCCGCCGGGTTCAAGCAAGGCCGGGACGCCGCCTTCGGCCGGTCGTACTCGTCCTCCTACCGACGCAACTACCGGCGGGCATACGAGAACGCCGGGGTGGAGGCGCCGAAGCACAAGGACATCGAGGTGCCGCGGCCATGACCCCCCGCCGGCCGAGTCCCTCCGTGATCGGCGGCGTGCTGCTCGTCCTGGTCGCCGCGGTCATCGGCTGGGCGATCGGCATCGGCGCGGCCAACGGCGGCAACGAAGCCGACGCGGCCCGGGAGCAGGGATACGAGCGCGGCTTCGACCTCGTCTTCGAGGAGGCCCACGGGATCACCGCGGCGAGCGGGTTCAGGGCCGGGACGAAGCGCGGCCGCCGGGCCGGCGCCCGGACCGGGACCAGGGAGGGCGCCCGGATCGGCGCGGGCAACGCCCGGATCGAGCGTGCGGTCGGCGCGGAGAAGTCGGCGGAGTCGGCGGCCTCGGCCGCCCGGTCCGAGATCGCGGCCCGCCGCCCGAACTGCGGGGCGCTGCCCGCCGCCCCGTCCTGGTGTCCCACTGCCGACGAGCTGGAGGGCTACAAGGCCGCGGTCAGAGCGGCCCGCAAGGCGGCGGAGGAGGCGGAGCAGGCGAAGAAGGACGAGCGGAAGAAGGAGAAGGATGGCCGCCGGTCAGCCCGAGGCGACTGAGGAGGCGGAAGGCCCGACCGAACGGACGGAGCCGGAGGCGACCGGCCGGAAGGAGCGGCCCTGGGTCCGGCCGGCCCTCCTGGGCGTCGCCCTGTTGCTGGCCTCCGGCGGGATCGGATTCGGGATCGGCGTGATCTCGGCCTCCGGGGAGCCGGACCCGATCCCGAGCGAGCGGGAGGCCTTCCTCGAAGCGAGGAAGGAGGTCCGGCGCGAGATGACCCGGCGCGGATACGTCGCCGGCAAGCGCTCCGGTCGCAGCCACGGGATCATCGCCGGCGGCATGGCCGCCGAGTCCGACGCCATCGTCTCGATCCGGGAGGAACGGGCCGGGGAGGCCCAGGCCGAGGCGTCCGCGGCTCAGTCGGAGCTGTCCGGGATGACCGCCGCCCCGATGCCGCCCAGTCCGGAGGCCGTCGACGACGACGGGTGACTCCGCTAGAAGATCAAGTAATTGCGGGAGAGCATTGCGCTGTCACCGGGTTGAAAGAGGAGCGCGAGAAGGCCGGATTCAAGTGTCTTTCCCAGGGTTTTCACGCGCTGGAAGAGCTCTGAGTGGGCAGCTCCGTTGCGGTCGAGAGTTTCGAGCTCACGTCTGGTCGCCGCGTCGCCGAGTAGCCCGAGAAAGTCATCGTACGCCCCCAACGTTCGCGCGCCAGCGTCGATCATCTCATCCTGCTTCAGGAATGCGGCAGCGATGCGATCGGTCGGTGGGGTGGCGAACTCTCTCTTGAGGTACGACGCCATCTCGCACTTGGGTAGGTCCGCACATGTGAGCACCGGGAGCAGACCACCCGCGAACAGCATCTTGCGGGACGTCCTTAGCTTGGCATTCCTTATTCCCCACTTCTCGGGTCCCTCGTACTCTTTGCCGGCGAAGTCGACGCACATCGTTCTCCAGTATCGGATCAGGTCGTTGAGGATGAATCTCGGCGGCCGGAAGTCCTTGACTGAACGGTCTATGTACCTGTCAAGGATTCGATCGAGGGTTTGCTCGTAGTACCGCTCGTTCCAAGCCCACGTTGACTCAAGAACGAAGAGCATCCGTCGTGTTGTGTTGGCGTTGTCGTCGTCGCCTAGGCCTATGTTGTCGATCAGGCTGGCGCGGACGACAGGCTTGGCAAAGATTCCTCGTGTACTCGGTTCCTTGAAATCCTCGACAGCACGGAGAGCCTGCGTAACCGACTCGATCGCCGATGGCCTCCCTTGCGAAGCGGGCGTATCCGTGTCTACGAGAAACATGAAATCGTCATCGCTTCCATATACGGCTTCACTCCGGCCGATCGATCCGACGAATACGACAGCAGAGCTTTCGGTCGCCGGTAGGTCTTGCAAGGCTTTGCGTCTGGCGGCAAGCTTGGCGGCGCTTGACGCTCGTGCCTGGCCTAAATTCGGGAACTCGACACCCGCCTTGCCCGCCAGTAGCTCGAGTGGAGTGCTCATTGGAGCTCTACGACAACAGAGGCGGCGCGGCTTCGAGAATCCACGGTACGTCGAGGCATCGCCTGAGCGTTGAGCTGAAGAGGGCTTCGTCTTCAGGGGTGAGGCTAACGTGATGGAGATCTTCATCCAGCGAGCTGACATGGACGTGGCTCAACCTTGGTCCAAACGTGTCGAGCAACTCCTCGGCCAGGGCCATGCTGGGATCTAAGGACCATGCATGGGCGATGTCGAAGCAGAACCTGGCCTCTGGCAATGACTCGAAGAGGATCCCTAGGTCCTTCACGGTCGCGCCGGTGTCCTTACGGGCGTCCATGTTCTCGATGACCAGGTCACGCCCGAGAGCGCGATAAGGAGATAAGTCGTGCATCGTGTCGGGATGCATGACGATTCCGTCACAAAGACCCTGGAATCCGGTGAGCAGCTTTACCAAGTCTGTTTCCGCGAGTTGCCGGCCTTTCGCCGGGCCATGGACGCTCTTGAATCTGAAGGGCAGGCTGCGAGTCTGGTGCAGAAAATCAAGAAGAGGCAAGACTTCGTCTTCGGAGAGTGCCGAAAGCTCGACGGCCGCCATCGAGACCCGCGAAGCGAGTTCGATCTGAGCGGGCCAGTCGCCTCGCTGAGCCCACATGAATCCGGTCGAGACACCGTACGGACTGTGCTTGGCGACGATGGAATCGTCCACTGGCGTCAGGGTGGGTGGGGCCATGGAGCCAAGCTATCACTGACCTCCGAGGTCGGAGGTCGACGGATGCCTTTGCAACGCGCGATGTCTTCGTGGGTGATCGAGTGGGCAGAGCGGCTCTGCCGGCGAATCGAACCTTGCTGGCGTTTGCGAGGGTCAGCTCTGCTGATCCGGCCGGACCGTCGATCCGTCCGGGTCGGGCAGGCTCTCGAGGACTCCGAGCAGCTGGGTGACCCGGCAGACCAGCAGGCGCTCCTCGTCGACCTCGACCCAGTTGCCCGCCGAGGCGGGAAAGACGACGTGGTCGCCCGGCTTGACCGGCATCTCGACCCCGGCCGCCTTCCACCAGTCGACTCCCTGGCCGACCGCGAGCACGATCCCGTGCTGCGGCGGCGGCTCCGAGGTTCCCGGCGGCACGACCAGGCCGGAGTTGCGCATCCGGTCCGGTTCGAGCTCCTTGATCACTACCTGGTCGAAGAGCGGGCGGAGGTTCTGCCTGGCCATGGCCCCAAGCGTATTTGCTCAGGGCCCCGACCGGCCGACCGGGTCAGCGCCGCTTCCGGACCTTCTGCTTCAGGGTGATCGCCCGCGACTTGGTCTTGGCCTTGCCGCCCTGCGGGGCGTAGGTGACCCGGACCCGCACCTTGACCTTGCCCTTCTTGCGGAGCTTCTTCTTCAGCTTCGCCTTCGGCCTCACCTTCAGGACCACCGTCTTCTTCTTCGCGGTCGACCTCGCGGCCGCCCGGGCGACGGTGCCCGGCTTCAGCGTGACCCTGCCGGGGCCGGGAACCTTGACCTGGAGGGTCGCCGTCCCCTTCTTCCGGTTCAGCTTGAGCTTGCCGAACTTGAAGTCGTTCTTGACGACGGCCTGCTTGGCCCAGGTGAACCAGACCGGGGTCGAGTAGGCCTCGAGCAGGTCGGCGGCGACCGGCTTGCGGGTCAGCTGGAACGAGTACCGCCCGGACTCGGCGGTCGCCCAGGAGTGCGTGAAGTCGTCGCCGGTGACCGGGACCTCGCTCACCGTCTCGCCGTCCTTGAGCACGGCCAGCTTCCAGTCGCCGGCGCGGGGGTTCGTGGCGGCGCCCTTGACCCGGATCTCCAGGCTCAGCTTCTCGCCGGTGATCGAGTCGCCCGGGATGGCGGCCTTGCCGTCGGGGGTGGTCGCCGTGAGCAGGACGTCGGGCGCGTCGGCGCCGAAGACCTTGACGTAGGTGTGGCCGGCCTTGACTCCCTCGGTGATCGCCGCCTGGGAGAGCTCGTCGGCGTAGACGACCGTCGCGCCCTGGCCGACGATCGGGTCGATCGACCCGGGCTTGCCGAAGTTCACCCCGGCCTTGTGGTCGTCGCTGGACCCGACCGCGGCGATCCGGTTGCCGGCGGCCAGCACCCGCTCGTAGTACTTGACGGCGGGCATCGTGAACGGGTTCATCACCGTCGGCGCGGAGGTCGGGAAGCCGGCGAAGCTGTTCGCGATCTCGATCGCGTCCACGTTCCCGAGGCCGCTCTGCTCGTCGGTGTAGGTCCAGGCGCAGCCCCGGCACTCCGCGGGAGCGCCCTTCGAGGTCTCGGGGTGGTTGATCTGGCCCCAGCCGCCGAGCGAGCCGATCTCGGTGAACAGCTGGGCCGGCTGCTGCGGCCCGCGGACGGACTGGAGGTCGTTCTGGTCCAGGGTGATCGGCGCGCCGCCCCCGCTCCCGGTCGTCGGGAACCGGCGGATCGTGCTCATCCGGAAGTCGACCAGCGAACCGACGTTCTGGCTGTTCAGGTGGCCGTTGTAGGTGGTGATCTCAGCCCCGGGGATGATCAGCTTGCCCGGGTAGGCGTCCTTGTAGCTGCCCAGGGTCAGCTGCGCGTTGGTGTTGTTGTGGTCGACCAGGGTCATGAAGTCGAGCCCCGGACCGACCGGGGAGGGACCGAAGCCGAGGTTGAAGGTGTCGCGCATCGGCGCGTTGCCCGGCTCGCCCTCGCCGTGGACGTGCAGGTCGCCGACGTACCAGCCCGGATTCGGGTTGGCGACGTAGGGCTGGTACGGGGTCGGCTGGAACGGGTCGTTCGCCCAGGCGGCGTCGTCGCTCGGCGTGACCCCGACCTTCCAGTTGGTGCCGCCCGTCAGCGAGGGGTCGATCCAGCCGGCGCCGAGCTCCACCGCCCAGGTGCCCGGGGTCATCGGACCGGGCGTGAAGGCGCGATTGGTCCGGCCGGGGACGTAGGCCTTGCGGTCGCCGTTGTAGGTGGCCTCGTCGGTGTAGCCGTTCTCGCCGATGCCGACCACGCGCACGGCGCTGCCGCTCCAGCCGCGCAGGTCGTCCATGGTCCAGTCGGCGCCGCTCTTCGCCCCGTAGACCCCGAGGTCGAGGGTGGTGCCGGCGCCGTCGTAGCAGTACCGGACCCGCATCCCCTTGGTCCCGGCCGGCACCTCGAACGGGATCTGGATGAACTGGCCGTTCAGGTCGGGCTTGAAGTTGCCCTGGAAGACGATCTCGTCCGCCGGGTCCAGGCCGGTGTTCGACGCCGCCGGCAGGGTGCAGTCCGCGTTCGCGGCCGCGGGCAGGGCGATCAGGCCGGCGAGCGCGGCGAGGAGGACGGACAGGCGGAGACGAAGCGAAGCAGGCAGAGATCCCATATACGAAGTCAACACCATTTCCGGCGGCCCGATGCGGAACGTCGGGTGGTCGGGGAGCCCGCCCCGGGAGCTCCGGCCGGCTAACGCGGCCCGTTGGTGTTCAGGAAGAGGACCGGGCCCCGGTCGAACCGGCCGTCCCGGTTCATCCGGAGCAGCCCGGCCATCGCCTTGGCCGTGTACACCGGATCGAGGTCCAGGGCCTCGCGGTCGGCGGTCTCGGACCGGGCGGCCTCGCCTTCCGCCGTCGCGTGGCCGTATCCCGCGCCGAGCCAGTCGCGGGTGAGGACCAGACGATCCGGCCGGACCGCCGGCACCGGCCGGGCCCCGCGCCGGGTCAGCACGCCGCTGCTCTTCTCCGCCAGCCGGAGGACCGTCGCCCGGTCCAGCCGGAGCTGATCGTTCACGACCACCCCGACCACCCGGGTCGAGAGGCCAGCGAGCCCGAAGCCGATCAGGAGGCCGGCCGTGGTCCCGCCCGTGCCGACCGGGACGACCACGTCACCCGGCTCGGGCAGCTCGCCCGCCCGGACCTGGGCGGCGATCTCGAGGGCGGCCTCCACGTAGCCGAGGACGCCGAGCGGCGAGGAGCCGCCCGCGGGCAGCAGGTACGGGGGCCGCCCGCCGCCGGCGTGGCGGGCGAGCAGCCACGGCAGGCTCAAGACCGTCCTCGTCTTGGTCCGCGTGAGATGGAGGGTGGCGCCCGAGGCCCGCAGCCGTTCCAGCTGGCTCTCGACGTGATCGTCCACCGGTTGGTCGACCAGCCCCAGCGCCACGCGGAGGCCGTGCTCGCGGGCGTAGAGCGCGGTGGCGAGGCCCCAGTTGGTTCCGAGCCCGCCGAAGGTCAGGACGGTCCGGCGGCCACGTCGCTTCGCGTCCGGGAGCAGCCACTCCAGCTTGCGCACCTTGTTGCCGCCCCAGCCCCCGTCGCCGAAGGCGCCGTCGTCCTTCAGCCAGACCTCGGCCGTGCCCCCGGACAGGCCCGGCAGTGGCCGGACCGGCGTCGGCCCCGACCCCAGCGCCAGATGCGGCAGGGAGTCGCGGAGGGCGGGATCCCAATCGTGAAGCCGGGCCATTCCCCAACCCTATGTCTCCGGCGCGGGGCGGGCCCGGCCGCTCCGGTCAGGCGTTGACCCGCCGTCGGCGCGCCACCTCGGCACGGACCGCCGGGGCGACCTCGGTCCCGAACAGCTCGATCGAGCGGAGGACCTTCTCGTGGGGGAGCGTGCCGACCGTGAACTGGATCAGGAAGCGGTCCTGATCGAAGACCTCGTGCTGGTGGAGGATCTTCTCGGTGACCTCCTGGGGGCTGCCGATCAGGTTGGCTCCGTGGAGGGTGCGGCTGGCGTCGTACTGCTCGCGGCTCATCGGGGGCCAGCCGCGTTCACGGCCGATCCGGTCCATCATCGTCTTGAACGGGACGAAGGCCTCCTCGGCCGCGGCCTGGGAGGTGTCGGCGATGAAGCCGTGCGAGTTGATCCCGACCGGGAGCCGGCCGTGGCCGTTGGCCTCAGCGGTCCTTCGGTAGAGATCGACGAAGGGGCCGAACTGGGCCGGGTTGCCGCCGATGATCGCCAGCGCGAGCGGCAGGCCGAGCGTCCCGGCCCGCACCGCGGAGCCCGGGTTGCCGCCGGCGGCGAGCCAGATCGGCAGCTGGTCCTGGGCCGGGCGCGGGTAGACGCCGCGGCCGTCGATCGGCGCCCGGAACCTTCCCTGCCAGGTCACGATCTCCTCGTCGCGGGCTTGGACCAGCAGCTCCAGCTTCTCCGCGAAGAGCTCGTCGTAGTCCTCGAGGCTGTAGCCGAAGAGCGGGAAGGACTCGATGAAGGAGCCGCGGCCCGCCATGATCTCGGCCCGTCCGCCGGAGATCAGGTCGATCGTCGCGTAGTCCTGGATCACCCGGATCGGGTCGTGCGAGCTGAGCACCGTGACCGCGCTGGTCAGGCGGATGTCCTTGGTCCGGGCGGCGGCCGCCGCGAGCACGATCGCCGGGGCGGAGACCGCGAAGTCGGGCCGGTGATGCTCGCCGACCCCGGCGACGTCGAGCCCGACCTGGTCGGCCAGCTCGATCTCCTCGAGCAGGTTCTCGAGCCGCTTGGCGGGGGAGATCGTGTGCCCGGCCGCGTCCGGGGTCAGTTCGGCGAAGGTGTAGGTCCCAAGTTCCATGACCCCAATATAGTTGACTGCGCAACTAAATTCAAGGCCGGTAGGCTGCGCGGATCGGACCGGAGGAGATCATCGAGCTGCTGGGCCTGGCCCCGTTGCCGGAGGAAGGAGGGATGTTCCGCAACACCCTCGACGACGGGAGCTCGACCGCGATCTACTTCCTCCTGGAGTCCGGTCGGCCGACGATGCTCCATCGCCTGCCCGGGCCGGAGGTCTTCCACTTCTACGCCGGCGATCCCGCCCGGCTGCTGATCCTCGGCGACGGCGGCACGGTCGGGCGGCCGGTCCTCGGCCCCGGACTGCGGGCCGGGGAGCGGCCGCAGATCATCGTCCCGGGCGGCACCTGGCAGGCGGCCGAGACCACCGGGGGATGGACCCTGCTCGGGACCACGATGTCGCCCGGCTTCCGCCAAGAGGACTTCGAGCTGGGGGAGCGGGCCGGGCTCACCACCGCCTGGCCCGACGCGGCTGAGCTCATCGCCCGGCACACGCCCGACCCCTGAGCGCGATCAGCCGGGCTCAACCATCCCCGATGCACTACTGGCGGTGCATCGCTGATGGGTTGGGGTGGGACCGGCCCCTTCGGGCCGATGCTCCCGGGCTCAGTCCGTGTCGTGGTAGAACCAGTCGTCGTCGATCAGCAGGCCCTCGCGGGCGGGATCGGGGCGGTTCCGCTTGTTCAGCTGGACGACGATCGTCTGGGTCTTGACCTTGCCGCTGGCGTACCGGAACCGGATCCGGCTGCGAGAGAGGACCTGGTACCGGCCACGCTCGTTCGGGCCGAGCTTGCCGATCGCGACGAAAGGCAGCGCGCCCCCGCCCCCGGTCGTGAGGCTGGAGGTCTGCCGTCCGAACTTGCCGTTCCTCTCGAGGATCAGGTTCTCGTTCCAGGTGGTGCACGAGGGCGTGATGCCACAGAGCCCGCTGTATCCCGCGGCGCGGAGCTTCACCTTGAACCGGGCGCCGGGCCGGGGCAGGCTGGTGCCGTACCAGGCGTCCGTGGAGATCGCCCACTCGCTCTCCCGGCCCTTCATGCTCAGCTTCAGGTTGCCTCTGCGATAGGTGCCGGCGGAGCTCCCGACCTTGACCCGGCCGCTCCGGGCGTCGTACGAGTAGCGGACGCAGCCGGACGAGGTCTTCCCGCCCTTGGTCTTCGCCGTCACCCGGCCGCATCTGGGCAGCCCGCCCTTCGGCATCCCGAGGTGGACGAACTTCCGGTTCACGAAGTAGAGCGCGAAGACGTCGGACGAGCTGTTCCAGTTGTAGGACTCGAAGCCCCAGAACAGCTTGCCCGCGAGCCCCTTGGCGTTGGTCGCCGGCGGTCGGGGGCGGGGACGGGGGACCTTCACCTTCACCCGTCCGGCCGCGGCCGAGCCCTTCGCGTTGCGGGCGCTCGCGCGGGCGGTGACCCGGACGGAGCCGCGGGCTTGACGCGCGGCCTTCACCCGGAAGGCGACGACACGGGACTTCCCGGGACCGATCCGGCCCAGCTTCTTCGCCTTCGGGCTCACCTTCGCCTTCCCCTTGACCCGGAGCTTCAGCCGGACCCCGGTGGCGACGCCGTTGCCGGGGTTGGCGACCCGCACCTTGGCCTTCACGCCTCTCCCGGGACGGACGGTCGAGCCGAGGCCCTGGAGCTTCGCCTTCAGCTTCGCGACCTTCACCTCCCGGATCGGGAAGACCGCGGTCTCGTCGTGGATCACCGCACCCGTCTCGGCGTCGGAGACCAGCGCGATCGCGCACTGGGCATCGAGCCCCTTCAGGTCGGGGTCGGTCGCGCTCAGGGTGATCCGGTTGCCGCTGGTCGAACGCTCGGCGTCGCCGCTCGACTCGGCCGGCGACTGGCCGTCGTCCTCCCGCAGCCAGATGGTCGTGGACCCGGGGATGACCGTGCCCAGGATCAGGTTGGGCGACGAGCAGGCCCCCTGCTGGTACCGGCCGACGGCGCCGAGGTACTGCGAGGGCTCCGCGGGATCGGGCGGTCCGGCCAGGTCCAGCGTGAAGGTGAGCCGTCCGCCGGCCGGGTCGTAGCTCGCCTCGGCCGCGACCAGGTCGCGGGTCGGGTCGGGACCGTCGCCGGAGGGGTCGGTGACCTGCCCGGAGTGGATCGCCGCCGAGGCCGGGACTGGGGCGACCGTGGCGGCTGCGAGGCAGCAGAGCATCGCGACGAGGCAGGCCGAGGCCACGGGCAGCGCGAGCCGTCCGTGCGACGGCCCCGACCTCACGTTTCCCCTGCTGACGATTCCCACCAGAAGGCGACTACCCGGAGAGCCGGAAGTTCACGCACCGGATCTCCCGGAAGGTCCACCGGCCGGTCCGAACTGCCGCTTGAGCGCGGCCGTCAGCCGGCCGGCCCCGTCACGCGACGCCAGCGCCTCCGCGACCATCTCCTCGAGCGAGAGGTCGGGGGCGATCATCGACCGGACCGCCTCGAGGATGCCGTCCTGGTCGAGCGCGGGCAGGCGGCGGTTCTCGGCGATCGTCCCGGCCACCGCGACCGGGCGCCCCTCGATCGTCAGCTCACCGTGGAGGCCGTGGTAGGCGAACGGCCGGTCGATCTCCCGCCCGGACTCCAGCCGGGCCACGCCTCCGGCCAGCGGCTTCAGCTCGTAGTTGACGCCGAGATGCTCGGAGCCGTTCATCAGCTCCATCTCCGCCGGGTCGAGCCAGGTCAGGTAGGCGAGCAGGGTGGTGCCGGGGAATGAGGCCAGGGTGGCCGGGACGTACCCGGCGTAGAAATGACGGGAGTAGACGGCCTCGAAGCCGTCCAGTCGACAGGTCGTCACCGGGATGCGGGCCTTGCCCGTCCGGCCGAACTTGTGCCGGAGCGCGTCCGGGGAGGCGTTGGAGGCGTAGGCCAGCACCGGGGTCCGCCCGGCGAAGGCCGGCGGATCCTCGCTCGTGGTGGGAATCTCGTCGGGAGCCAGGGGCCGGGTCGTCGCCCCCACGAAGAGGTAGGAGCCGTCCGGCTGCTCGAACGGATAGCGCCGGGCGCGGGCCACCGCCGCCGCGAGCCGCCGGGCCGGATCGCCCGGTCCCGGTTCCCCCACGCCCGGTTCGGTGGTCGTCCCGTCCATGGCTGCAGCCTATGCGCGCTCGCCAGGCGGACCGCACGGTGTTAGTTTCCTGGCGTCAGTCACAAATTGAGTTGTGCCGAAGGGGGAACGGGTGAAGGTATCTCGCGGTTCGAGGATCACGGGGGCGGTCGCGGCGGCGCTGGCGGCCGGGGCTTTCGCGATCGGCTGCGGCGGCGACGGCGGGGCCAGCCAGGACGAGCTGGACCGGGCCCGGGCCGAGGGGGCCAAGGAGGCGAAGGAGCAGGCCCGCGTCAAGGAGCTCCAGCGGCAGGTCAAGCAGCTGCAGCGTCAGCAGAAGCGGAACGCCAAGCCCAGCGGGAGCACCGGCAGCTCCGCGCCCGCGGCGGCCCCTTCCAGCGGGCCGGCCAAGACCTGCGGCGGCGGGGTCGGAGCGAGCTCCGCCACCTCCTGCGACTTCGCGATGAACGTGGCCGGCGAGTACGGGTCGAACCCGGGCGCGTCGACGATCGGGGCCTTCAGCCCGGTCACCGGTCAGCACTACACGATGACCTGCGCCGCGATGAGCGGCTGGTCGGCCGTCTGCACCGGGGGCAACAACGCCGCCGTGTTCATCCCGTGACCGGGCCGGTCGAGACCGGGCCGGCAGGACGGTGATCACGGCTTGACCCGGCTCCGGGCCACGGCGGCGCTGGCGATCGCCGCCGTGATCCTGGGCGGCTTCGCCGCGGGCTGCGGTGGTGACGGGGAGCGGGAGCCCGCGCCCCGCCCGGCGGCCGACCGCTCGGACGAGATCTCCGCGCTGAAGCGAAAGGTGACCCGGCTCCGGGCGCGGCAGCGGAAGACGAGGGCGGCGGAGCGTGAGGCCGCCGCGGCCTCCGCCGGTGGCGATCCGGCCGGTGGCCTGGACGACCTGGT
>JBEBTS010000048.1:0-13463 GCA_040393665.1 Conexibacter woesei | reverse complement strand
CGCTGTCGCTAGAAGTTGCAGTACCCGTCGCCGAAGCGGGCCACCCCCACCACCACCCGGGGCGGCGCCCCACCTGTTCTGCGGGGGTGGCCCCAGGCCGGTGAGCGCCGGCCGCGACGCAGGAGACCAATGTGAGCTCAACCACCGCCACCCAAGCCGAAACCCCGCCCGCCGCCAGGCCGCACCGGCGGATCGGCGACCGCGTCTTCTCCGGCCTGGCCAGCGGTGCCGGCCTGACCATCCTCATCGTCCTGGCCGGAGTGGCCGCCTTCCTGGTCGCGGAGGCCTGGCCGGCCCTGACCGCGCCCGCCGCCGACATCCCCGGCGGCGACGGGATGCTCGCCTACGTCTGGCCGCTCGTCTTCGGCACGATCCTCGCCTCCGGCATCGCGATCGTGGTCGCCGTCCCGATGGCGGTCGCCGTCGCCCTCTTCACGAGCCACCTCGCCCCCCGGATCGTCGCCCAGACGGTCTCCTACCTGGTCGACCTGCTCGCCGCGATCCCCAGCATCATCTACGGCCTGTGGGGCATCGCCGTGCTCGGCCCGGCCACGGTGCCGATCACCGAATGGCTGGAGGACAAGCTCGGCTTCATCCCGTTCTTCGCCGGCCCCGCGTCGACCACCGGCCGGACCATGCTGGTCGCCGGGCTGGTCCTGGCGCTGATGATCCTCCCGATCATCAGCGCGGTGGCGCGGGAGGTCTTCACCCAGACGCCGAAGGGGCTCCAGGAGAGCGCCCTGGCCCTCGGCGCGACCCGCTGGGAGATGATCCGCATGGTCGTGCTGCCCTTCGGGCGGTCGGCGATCGTGGCCGGGTCGATCCTGGGCCTGGGGCGCGCCCTCGGCGAGACCATGGCGGTGACGATCATCCTCTCGGTCTCGGGAGTGATCACGTTCGACCTGATCAGCTCCGAGAACCCCTCGACGATCGCCGCCAACATCGCGCTCCAGTTCCCCGAATCCTCGGGGCTCGACGTCAACGTCCTGATCGCGACCGGCCTGGTCCTGTTCGCGATCACGCTCGGGGTCAACATGCTGGCCCGGGCGATCATCAGCAGAAGGGAACGGAAGAATGACCGGTGACGCACTGGCGGCGCCCGTGGCCAATCGAGCGCAGATGCTGCCGCGGCACGCCCCCTGGATGGTGTTCGCGGGCGGCAGCGTGGTCGCGGCCCTGATCACCGGCTTGATCGGGGCCTCCCCGGTCGTCTGGCTGCTCATGGCCGGGCTGATCACCCTGGTCGCCACCACGGTCTGGTCGGCGGCCGTCGAGGGTCGGCGCAAGGCGACCGACCGCGCCTTCACCCTGCTCGTCATCGGCGCCTTCGCCCTGGCGATGCTGCCGCTGCTCTCGCTGGTCTACACCGTCGTCTCGAAGGGCCTGGCCCGCTTCGACGGCGAGTTCCTGACCACCTCGATGCGAGGGGTGCTCGCCGAGGGCGGTGGCGCCCTCCACGCCGCGATCGGCACCCTCACGATCACGGCGCTGGCCACCCTGGCCGCGGTGCCGGTCGGCGTGCTCGCCGCGATCTACCTGGTCGAGTACGGCAAGGGCAAGCTCAAGCGGGCGATCACGTTCTTCGTGGACGTGATGATGGGCATCCCCTCGATCGTCGCCGGCCTGTTCGCCTTCGCCCTCTTCGCCCTGTTCATGGGACCGGGCGTCCGGATGGGCGTGATGGGGTCGGTGGCGCTCACGGTGCTGATGATCCCGATCGTGATCCGTTCGACCGAGGAGATGCTGAGGGTGGTGCCGAACGCGCTGCGCGAGGCGTCGTACGCGCTCGGCGTGCCCAAGTGGCTGACCGTGGTCCGGGTCGTCCTGCCGACCGCCCTGGCCGGGATCGTCACCGGCGTGATGCTCTCGATCGCCCGGGTGATCGGCGAGACGGCCCCGCTGCTCATCACCACCGGCTCGATCACCTCGACCAACCTCAACCCGTTCGACGGCCGCATGGCGAACCTGCCGGTGTTCGTCTACGAGGAATACAAGTTTCCCGGCGTCCCGCCCGAGGCCTACATCGAGCGCGCCTGGGCGGGCGCCCTGCTTCTGATCCTGATCGTGATGGTGTTGTTCCTTGCCGCGCGGCTGATCGCGCGACGCTACGGAGTGGAGATCCGCCGATGACCCTGACCAGCCCCGAGAGCATCAAGACGTCAAACCCGAAGCCCAGTAAAGAGAAGGAGACCCCGATGGTCGAGGCCGACGCGAAGCGGATCGACACCAAGGACCTGAACATCTTCTACGGCGAGTTCCTCGCGGTGAAGGATGTGAACGTCAGCATCGAGCCGAACAAGGTGACGGCCCTGATCGGCTCGTCCGGTTGCGGCAAGTCGACCTTCCTGCGCTCGCTCAACCGGATGCATGAGCTGATCGACGGCGCTCGCGTCGAGGGCTCGGTCCTGCTCGACGGGGCCGACATCTACGAGCCGAGCGTCGACCCGGTGCTGGTCCGTCGTCAGATCGGGATGGTGTTCCAGCAGCCGAACCCGTTCCCGACCATGTCGATCTACGAGAACACGGCCGCCGGCCTGAAGCTGAACAGCAAGCGGATGAGCAGGTCGGAGCTGGACGGCGTGGTCGAGAAGGCCCTGCGCGGCGCCCACCTCTGGGACGAGGTCAAGGACCGGCTCGACAAGCCCGGGGGAGGCCTCTCGGGCGGCCAGCAGCAGCGCCTGTGCATCGCGCGGGCGACGGCGATCGAGCCGGAGGTCCTGCTGATGGACGAGCCCTGCTCCGCGCTCGACCCGATCGCGACGCTCGCGATCGAGGACCTGATCAACGAGCTCAAGCGCAAGTACACGATCGTGATCGTCACCCACAACATGCAGCAGGCCGCCCGGGCCAGCGACATCACCGGCTTCTTCAACATCGAGAAGAGCGGCGAGCCCGGCGAGCTGTTCGAGATCGACGAGACGGAGAAGATCTTCTCCAACCCGTCCCGGCAGGAGACCGAGGACTACGTGAGCGGACGCTTCGGCTGAGCCGTGCGTGGCTCGGATCCCCGCGGACGCGCGCCGCACGGCAGCCCGGCCCGTCCGGTCGGGCTGCCAGAATCAAGGTTCAGCCGAGATGCTCTGCGCCGCCATCGACATAGGTTCCAACACCACCAGGATCCTCGTGGCCGAGCCGATCGAGGGGCAGCTCAAGAAGGTGATGGAGCAGCGGGCGTACACCCGGATCGCCAAGGCCCGGAACGGCGACGGGACGATCGGCCCGGAGAAGGTCGAGGAGGTCGCGAACGTGGTCGAGACCCAGGTCCGGCTGGCCCGGGAGCTGGGGGCCGACGCCTTCCGCGCCGTGGCGACCGCCTCGCTGCGGGACGCGCCCAACGGCGCCGAGGTCGCCGCCGCCGTGACCGAGCGGGCCGGGCTGCGCCTCGACATCGTCTCCGAGGAAGAGGAGGGGCGGCTCGCCTTCCTCGGCGCGACCAAGGCGCTCGGCCATCCGGTCGATGGGCCGGTCGCGGTGGTCGACGTGGGCGGAGGCTCGACCGAGATCATCCACGGCACGGTCGCCGACGGGGTGGACTCGGTGCGATCCTGGCAGGTCGGGTCGGGAGCGCTGGCCGACGAGCTGATCGGCTCGGACCCGCCCGCCCCGGCGGAGATCCGTCGGGTCCGCGAGCGGATCGAGAGCGTGTTCGACGGGGTCGAGCTGCCGGCGCCGGACCAGGCGGTGGCGGTCGGTGGCACCGCCACGTCGCTCCGCAAGGTCGTCGGCGCCCGCCTCGAGTACGAGACCCTCGAACGGGGCATCCGGCTGCTCTGCGGGGAGGCCTCCGGCGAGCTGGGGCGCCAGTTCGAGCTCGACCCGGTCCGGGTCCGGATGCTGTCCACCGGCACCCTGATCCTGGAGAAGGTCTCGGAGCTGCTCGGCCAGCCGCTGCAGATCGGCAAGGGCGGCCTCCGCGAGGGGATCATCCTCGACATGCTGAACGGCGGGGTCGGCTCGGCGGCGCCGGTGCTGGCAGGCTGATTTCAGGCACCTGGATCCAGGTGCCCCCGCCGAGACCAGGATAGGCTGCGCCAGGATGGTTGAGGAACCCGGTCTCACGGCCGCAGAGGGCAGGTCGGAAGGTCCCGAGGACGGGGTCGCGGAGCCGCGTCCCGATGCCGCCGCCGGCCCTCCGCCGGCGCCCGAGGACGCCGTCCCGGCCGACTCGGTCGAGGGGCGGTTCCGCCTCGCCGCCGCCCGGGTGCTGAACGAGCGCGCCGCCCAGCTGGTGCTGGAGGCGAAGGGCGTGCTCGACGTGTCCGAGCCGGAGGCGGCCGACACCCTCTGGCGGGGCGCGCGGAGGGTGCGGGCGGCCCTCGAGGTTTACCGATCGTGCATGAGCAAGTCCGGCTACCGGGCGAGCCGGGAGGAGGTCTCGCGGCTGGTGCGGGCCGCCGGGGCCCGCCGTGACGTCGACGCCGCGATCGCGATGTGCCGGGCGGTGGGGGCGGAGATGGGCCCGCTCGAGGCGGAGGGCGTGAACCGGGTGGTCGACGGCCTGCGTCGCGAGCAGGCTGAGCTCAACCGAGAGCTGGCCCGCCACGTCCACGGGCGGCGCCTGCAGGCCTTCAAGGTCAGGATCGAGGACCTCGCCGGATCCGCGTCCCGGCCCGTGACCGGCGCTCCGGAGGAGGCGGAGGCGACCCTGGTCGAGCTGCCGGACCGGCCGGTCGAGCTCTTGCTCCGCCGGCTCGAACGGCTGCGCGACCTCGCCCCGGACGCACTCGACCCGGAGAACACGCGGGCGCACCACCGGATGCGGGTGGCGGCCGAGAAGCTGCGGTACGGCCTGGAGCTGACCGCCGGCGCCCTGGGCAGCCAGGCGCACACCGCGCGACGGGCCGCCCGCGGCCTGCAGGAGGTCCTCGGCGAGGTCCGCGACTGCGACCTGGTGGTCGAGCCGGTCCGGGCGACGATCGCCGAGATGGAGAGCGAGGACATCGCCACCGTGCTCGATCGGGCCCGGGGCAGCCGGGACCTCGATCCCGTGCTGGTGCAGGCGGCCCCCAACCGCGCCGCCTACCGCGGGCCGGAGCTGGTCCTGGTCCACGCCGGCGCCCGCCGGGGCATGATGTTCGAACGGTTCCGGAGGCTGTGGCTGGAGCAGTCCCGGCAAGGGGTCTGGGTGGCCCTGCACACGGGGCTCAAGAAATAGGATCCGGCCATGACCCAGACCGCTGATCCGTCGCATTTCTTCAACCGGGAGCTTTCCTGGCTCGACTTCGATCAGCGGGTGCTCGAGCTGGCCGAGGACGACTCCGTGCCGCTGCTCGAACGGGCCAAGTTCTGCGCGATCTACGCCTCGAACCTGGACGAGTTCTTCATGGTCAGGGTCGCCGGTCTGTGGGACCAGGTCGACGCCGGGATCGACGCCCGCGGGCCGGACGGGCTCTCGCCCCGGGAGCAGATCCAGGCGATCAGGAGCCGCACCCTGGAGCTGGACCGGCGCCTCGACAACGTGATCCAGAAGCGGCTCAAGCCGGCGCTCGCCGGGCACGGGCTCCGGATCAGCTCGCTCGACGACCTGACCGAGGACGAGATGGCGGAGGTCAACCGCCGGTTCGACGGGCAGGTCTTTCCCACCCTGACCCCGTTGGTGATCGGGCTGGGGCGGCCCTTCCCGTACATCTCGAACCTCTCGCTGAGCCTCGCGGTGATGCTGCGGGACCCCGAGACCCGCACCCAGGTGCTGGCCAGGATCAAGGTGCCGAAGGAGCTCCTCGGCCGCTTCCTCGACGTCGGGTTCGAGGACGAGCACGTCCTGGTGCCGCTGGAGGAGGTGATCGCGGCCAACCTCGACCAGCTCTTCCCCGGGGTGGAGGTCCTCGATCACGGCTTCTTCCGGGTCACCCGCGACGCCGACTTCACCGTGAGCGACGAGGCCGACGACCTGCTGGAGGCGGTCCAAGAGGAGGTCCGCCGCCGGCGCTTCGGCGAGGTCGTGCGACTCGAGATCTCGGACCGCATGGACGCCGAGCTCCGCGACCAGCTGGTCGAGGTGCTGCACCTGCAGGAGAACGAGGTCTTCGAGATCGGCGGGCTGCTCGACCCGACCGACCTCTGGGACGTGGTCAAGCTTCCCGGCTACCCGGAGCTGCGCGACGAGCCCTGGAACCCGGTCACCCAGCCCCGCCTGCAGGGCGACGACGGCGACCCGCCGGACCTGTTCGCCGCGATCCGGCAGCGCGACGTGCTGGTCCACCATCCCTACGACTCGTTCACCACCTCGGTCGAGCGGTTCATCGCCCAGGCCGTCAACGACCCGGACGTGCTCGCGATCAAGCAGACCGTGTACCGCACCAGCGACGACTCGCCGCTGGTCTCGGCGCTGATCCGGGCCTCCGAGCGGGGCAAGCAGGTGGTCTGCATGCTGGAGCTCAAGGCCCGGTTCGACGAGGAGGCCAACATCGAGTGGGCCAAGCGGCTCGAGGAGGTCGGGGTCCACGTCGTCTACGGGATCCCCGGGCTCAAGACCCACATCAAGGCCCTGCTGGTGGTCCGGCGCGAGGGCGACATGGTCCGCAACTACGTCCACATCGGCACCGGCAACTACCACTCGACGACCGCCCGGCTCTACACCGACCTCGGCCTGTTCACCGCGGACGAGGAGATCGCCGGCGACGTCGCCGAGATGTTCAACGTGCTCACCGGCTACTCCCGCCCGTCCGGCTACCGGCGGGTGCTGGTCTCGCCGAACTCGATGCGATCCTCGATCCTCGAGGAGATCGAGGCGACGATGGCGGCCCAGCGCGACGGCCGCGAGGCGAAGATCCTGATGAAGATGAACTCGCTGGTCGACCGGACCTGCATCGAGGCGCTGTACGCCGCCTCCCAGGCCGGGGTCGAGATCGAGCTCAACGTGCGCGGCATCTGCTGCCTCCGGCCCGGGGTGCCCGGGCTCTCGGAGAACATCCGGGTGGTCTCGGTGGTCGGGCAGTTCCTCGAGCACTCCCGGGTGTACGCGTTCCGGCGTGGGACCGGCTGGTCGGTCTTCATGGGCTCGGCCGACCTGATGCCGCGGAACCTGGACTCCCGGGTCGAGCTGGTCACCCCGGTCGACGACGAGATCGCCCGCGACCAGATCCTCGACGTGATGGAACGGTCCTTCGCCGACAACACGAACTCATGGGTGCTCGACAGCTCCGGCAACTGGTCGCGGCTCAGCCCCGAGGGCGCCGAGCGACGGAACGTCCAGGAGGAGCTGCGGGAGCGGCACCTCAGCCTGGCGGCGACGGTCTCGCCCCAGATCGCGGGCTGACCGAAGGGCGGCAGCCCTCGCCGCGCCGGTGACCGCGGCCTGTCTTTTGCTAGGTTGGCTCCCCCTCCATGCGCTTCTCGCTCCTGCCACGAGACCGGACCTTCTTCGACCTTTTCATCGAGGCCGGTCAGAACACACTCCGCGCCGCGGGGATGCTGAACGAGATGATGGGGAGCTGGCCCGACGACAACGGCCTCGGCCGCGAGATCCTGATCGTCGAGCAGGAGGGAGACCGGATCACGCACGACATCATCCGGCGCCTCAACACCACCTTCGTCACCCCGATCGACCGTGAGGACATCTACGGCCTCGCGACCAAGCTGGACGACGTGGTCGACTACATCGAGGAAGCGGCCGACTTCCTGGCGCTCTACCAGATCGAAGCCCCGATGGAGCAGGCTCAGGCGCTGACCAGGATCCTGGTCGACTGCTGCGAGCAGCTCGCCCTGGGCCTGGAGAACCTGCCTTCGTTCCGGGACCTCGACAAGTACTGGATCGAGATCCACCGCCTCGAGAACGACGGCGACCGGGTCTCGCGCGACGCCGTGGCCTCGCTGTTCTCCAACGGCATCGACCCGATGGTCGTGATCCGTTGGAAGGACATGTTCGCGGTGCTGGAGAAGGCGATCGACGCCACCGAGACGGCGGCGCACATCCTCGAGGGCATCGTCATCAAGAACAGCTGATCTCGTGGACGTCCACCTGATCCTGGTCATAGTCATCGTCGCGGCCCTGGCGTTCGACTACACGAACGGATTCCACGACACCGCCAACGTCGTCGCCACCTCGATCTCGACCGGGGCGACCTCGCCCAAGGCGGCCGTCACCTTCGCCGCGATCCTCAACTTCATCGGCGCCTTCATCTCGATCGAGGTAGCCACGACGATCGCCAAGGACGTGGTCGACCCGCAGGCGATCGCCGGCAGCGACTCGCTCAACGTGGTCTACGCCGGCCTCATGGGAGCGATCGCGTGGAACCTGATCACCTGGTACTTCGGGCTGCCGTCCTCGAGCTCCCACGCCCTGATCGGAGGCCTGGTCGGCGCCGCGGTGGCGGCGGTCGGGACCGGCGCGGTGGAGACCGCGGGCCTGATCGGCAAGGTGCTGGTGCCGGCGATCGTGGCCCCGATCCTGGCCTTCCTGGTCGCCGGAGCGGCGATCGCCATCTGCTACCGGATCGTCGGCAAGCTCCGGCCCGGCCCGGTCACCCGCGGCTACCGGTACGGGCAGATCGTCTCGGGCGGGCTGCTGGCCCTGGCCCACGGGACCAACGACGCCCAGAAGACGATGGGCGTCATCACCCTCGCCCTGATCGCCGACGGCGCGCTCGGCCCGGGCAGCGACCCGCCGATCTGGGTGATCGTCTCCGCCGCCAGCGCGATCGCGCTCGGCACCTACAGCGGCGGCTGGCGGATCATCAAGACGACCGGCACCAAGATCATCAAGATGGACTCGGCCCAGGGGTTCTCGGCCCAGGGCGCCGGCGCGGCCGTGATCATGGCCTCCTCTCACTTCGGCTTCCCGCTCTCGACCACGCACGTGATCAACGGCGGCGTGATGGGCGCCGGGATCGCCAAGCGCCTGTCGGCCGTGCGCTGGGGCGTCGCCGGCAACATCGTCGGGGCATGGGTGCTGACCCTGCCCGCCGCGGCCGCGATCGGCGCCTTCACCTACGGGGTGACCGTGATCGCCGGTGGCGGCGCGGTCGGGCCGGTGGTGATCAGCGTGATCTCGCTGGTCGCGATCGCCGCCGCCTTCGTGCGCCGCTCGCGCACCGGCGCTCCGATCGCCGACGGCACCGGGGCGCTGGTCACCGACGACGCGTCCTCGCTGATCGTCGAGGACGGCGAGGTGATGACGGTCGACGGCAAGCCGGTCAGCGCCGCCGGGATCCTCGGCGCGCCTGACGAGCCCGGCCGGGAGGAGAAGGTCGAGCCATGATCGCCGTGGTCGTTGCGATCGACGATCTGCTGATGAGCGTGGCCGCGTCCATCGTCGCCGCCCTCGCGGTGACGATCGTGGTCTCGGTGGCGATCTGGGGCGTCACCAAGTACGTGGACTTCCACCAGGAAGGCCGCGAGACGGCGGCAATGGCCGCTCTGGGCATCGGTGCGGTGGGCCTGGTCCTGACCGTCGGGATCGTGGTCACCGGCATCGCCCTCATGGTCGCCGGTTAGAGTCGTAGACGGGATGGCAGCCGCCCGCAACATCGCGATCATCGCCCTGCTCGCCCTCGGGGTGGCCTTCCTTCCCAATGGCGGCAACGTCGCCGACGCGGTGCTGACCGCGATCACGCTGGGATTCCTGGCGGCGATCGCCTGGGCCGTTTACCGGCTGTCGCTGGCCCGCCATCTGACCCTGATCGCGCTGCCCGACTCGCGTCGGGCCGTGCTCTACGCATCGGTCGGCCTGATCGTCCTGATGGTCGCCGGCGCCGGCAAGATGTTCGGCACCGGCCTCGGCACCCTGGCCTGGCTGGCCCTGGTCGGTTCCGGCGCAGTCGGGATCTGGCTGGTTCTCTCGGAGGCTCGGGACTACTGAACTTCCGGATCCTGACCTGGAACCTCTTCCACGGGCGGGACTTCCCGCCGGGGATCAGCGGGGCCGGACTCGGGTGGCGCGTCCTCGGGCATCCGGTGCGGGGCAGGGAGCACGTGCTGCTCAACCGCGACCTCTACCAGGAGTTCGCCGCCCGGCTCGCGGCCGCCGAATGGGACGTGGCCCTGCTGCAGGAGGTGCCGCCGCGATGGGCCGAACGGTTGGCGGCGGCGACCGGGTCGGAGGGCCGGGTCTCGCTCACGTCGCGCAACTGGATGCGGCCGCTCACCTTTCCCGCGGCGCGCCTGCGGCCCCACCTGGTCGGCAGCTGGGAGGGCGGCAGCAACCTGATCCTGGTGCGGCGGACCCGCGGCCGGACCGGGGCCAGGTCGCGGGCGGGCCGGCGGACCTCGGAGGCGAAGGACCGGCCGGGCACCGAGGTGGTCGAGCACCGCCGGGCCGTGCTGGCCCGGCGGCCGGAGCGTCGGGTCGTCTCGATGGTCCGGCTGGCCGGTGGGCTCTGCGTGGCGAACCTCCATGCCAGCACCGGGCCGGGGGCGGAGCCCGACGTGATGCGGGCGGCCGAGGCGGCGGCGGAGTGGGCCGGAGAGCTTCCGCTGGTGCTCGGTGGGGACTTCAACGCCCGTCCTGCCCGGAGCGGCGTCTACGCGCTGCTGGAGGGCAAGCTCGGGCTGGTCGGGACGACCGCCGGGAGCGCGATCGACCACCTGCTGGTCCGGGGCGCCACCGTGCTCGAGCCAGGGGCCGCCTGGGCCCCGGAGCGGCGCGACGTGCCGGACCGCGACTCGGACCTGTCCGTGCGGCTCTCGGACCACAGCCCGGTGGAGACGCGCATCTCGATCTGATTCGCCGGGCGATGCAGAAAAGTTCCGCTCGTAGAGCCACGTGTGAGCGGCTGTTCGGCAGGGTCGAGGCATGTTTCGACCGGCGGGAGAAGACGAGCGCGGATCGGTGTCGCTGGAGTTGGTCGGCGCGCTGCCGATCGTCCTGGTCACGGTCCTGATCGCGGCCCAGATCGGGATCGCCGGCCACGCGCTCTGGTCGGCCGGGATCGCGGCCCGGGCCGGGGCGCGAGCGGCGTTGACCGGCCGTCCTCCCCGCGGCGCCGCCGAGCGGGCGCTGCCGCCGGTGCTGCGGGACGGCCTGAAGGTCTCGAGCCGGAACGGAGTGAGGGTCGGCGTGAGGGTGCCGCGACTGCTGCCGATGCTGCCGGAGGTGCACGTCCACGGTTCCAGCTCCCTGGGGGAGCGATGACCGGCGCGGCGGGGCAAGCGACCGTCGAAGCCGTCGCCGGGATCGCCGCCCTGATCCTGGCCGGGCTGGTCTGCCTGCAGCTGCTGGCGGCCGGGTACGCGCTCACCCTCGCCGACGGGGCGGCCGAGGCGGGCGCGATCGCGGCGATCCGCGGCGAGCCGGTGGAGCCGGCGGTGCGCGACGCGCTCCCCGGCTGGGCCCGCTCCCGGATCGGGGTCACCCGCACGGGTGGGACGGTCAGGGTGCGGCTGCGCCCGCCCTCGCCCTTCGGCTCCGTCTCCGGGCGGCTCGCGGTCTCCTCGGCCGCCACCGGGAGGCCGGGATGAACCGGGGCGCGGCAGCCACGGTCACGGCGGCGCGCGGGTCGATCCTCCCGGACGACCGCTGGCCGATGGCGACGCTGGTCACCGGGATGCCCGGCACCGACGGCCGCGTCGAGCTGGCCGCGATGACGGCCTGTGCCCGGTGCGATCGGAACGACCCGGCGACGGCCGTGGTGATCGAGCTGGACCGGCAGCGGCCCCGGGCCGCCACCGTGGTCGCCACGGCCGCGGCCAAGGAGCTGGAGGGCCGGATCTCGGCCTCCCGGCAGCTCCCGGACGGGGTCGTCGCCCGGGCCCGCGGGAGGCTCGTCTTCGTCGCCGTCGGGCCGGATGCGCCCGACGGGGTCGCCGCCCTCGGAACGGTGCTGGCGCTGCTCCCGGCCGATCTGCCCCGGGTGGCCTCGGTGCCCCCGGGCCGTTTCCGCGACGTGCTCGAGCTCGATGGCCCGTCGTGGGACGAGGTCCTGATCAAGTCCGACCCGGTGGCCGTCCCGGAGGGCGCGGAGGCCGGGGCGGGCGACTCGGATCCGCTGGCGCGCCTCGCCGTGGACGAGGCGCGCCGGCACGCGGGCCGGGTCGGGATCGTCACCCGCCGTCCCGGTCGGCTTCGCGGGCTGCGAGCCCTGGCCGGGCGGGGCGGACCGGGAGGAGTCGGGTCGGACGAGCGCGGGCAGGCGACCCCGCTCGTCATCGGCGGGGTGTTCGCACTGGTGTTGGGGGCGATCGTCCTGACGGCTCTCGGCGGCGCGATCACCGGGAAGGCGAGAGGGCAGCGCAACGCCGATCTCGCAGCACTCTCCGCCGTCCGTTCGATGAAGGACGACCTGCCCCGTCTGATGGCGCCGCCGACCCTGCCGGGAGGAGCGCCCAACCCGTACCACCTGCCGAAGCCGGCGTACCTGGCCCGTGCCCGAGGCGCCGCGGTTCGCGTGGCCGTCGCGAACGGAGCCTCGCCGCCGGCGGTCTCGGTCCGGTTCCCCGATCGCGGGTCGTGGGCTCCGGTCCGGGCGCGGGTCGCGATCGGGACGGTGGTCCGTCCCGGCGCCGGCAGCCCGGCCCGTCGTTCGACCCCGGTCTGGGCGGAGGCGCGGGTCTCCGCACCGGTCTCGATGGGCGCGGTCCCGGCGGTCGCCAGCGGCGGCGGGTACTCGGGCCCCTTGGCCGAGCGGCAGGGGAAGGGGATGCGGCCCGACGTCGCCGCCGGGTTCGACGCGATGGCGGCCGCCGCGGCGGCCGCAGGGGTCACCCTGGTCATCAACTCCGCCTTCCGGTCGGACGCGGAGCAGGCCGTCCTGTTCGCGGCCAACCCGGACCCGAGGATGGTCGCCCGCCCCGGGACGTCGCTTCACCGCTGCGGCACCGAGCTCGACCTCGGTCCGCCGTCCGCCTACGGCTGGCTGGCCGCCAACGCGAGCCGGTTCGGCTTCGTCCAGAGGTATGCATGGGAAAGCTGGCATTTCGGCTGGACCCGGCCGCCGGCCCCCTGCTCGGCCGGGGCGGACCGTCTCGGGACGGGCGCCGCCGCGGCCCGCGGACCGGGCGACCGCTCCCAGGCGCTGCCGGACTCGCTGCCCTCGTTCGTGCCGGCCCGGTACCGCCGGGCGATCCTCCGCTCCGCGATGAGGTGGAACGTCTCCGCCGCTCTGCTCGCGGCGCAGCTCCAGGCCGAGTCCGGCTTCGATCCCCGCGTGGTCTCGTCCGCGGGAGCGATGGGCATCGCCCAGTTCATGCCGGGGACCGCGGCCACGTACGGCCTCCGGGATCCGTTCGATCCCGTCGCGGCGATCGACGCCCAGGGCCACCTGATGAGCGACCTGCTCAAGCAGTTCGGCTCGCCCGCGCTCGCCCTCGCCGCCTACAACGCCGGTCCCGGCGCGGTCTCGCCGTGCAACTGCGTGCCGCCCTACGCCGAGACCCAGGCCTACGTCGCCAAGATCCTCGCGATGCTGGGCGGCATCGGCGCGATCGCCCCGATGCCGATGGAGATCGAGCTGGTCCGGTGAGCCCGCCACCATCGGACGACGGACCCTGCCCGACGACGGACGGACCCTGCCCGACGACGGTCGGAC
>JBEBTS010000047.1:0-13551 GCA_040393665.1 Conexibacter woesei | reverse complement strand
GTCGCCCGGTCGGCCAGCGGCAGGGTCGAGAGGCCGGGGCCGTAGAACTCGACGAACTTGCCGACCACGCCGCGCTCGCGCAACATCTCGGTCACGGTCAGCACGAGGTCGGTCGCCGTCGCGGCGGCGGGCAGCCGGCCGTGCAGCTTGAACCCGATCACCTGCGGCAGCAGCATCGAGACCGGCTGGCCGAGCATCGCCGCCTCGGCCTCGATCCCGCCCACGCCCCAGCCGAGCACGCCGAGGCCGTTGACCATGGTGGTGTGGGAGTCGGTCCCGACCAGCGTGTCGGGGTAAGCCTGGAGGACCCCGCCGTTCTCGCGGCTGTAGACCACCTGGGCGATGTACTCGAGGTTGACCTGGTGGCAGATGCCGGTCGCCGGCGGGACGACCCGGAAGTTGTCGAAGGAGCCGCGGCCCCACTTGAGGAACTCGTAGCGCTCCAGGTTCCGCTCGAACTCCTTCTCGGCGTTGGTGCGGAAGGCCATCCCGTTGCCGAAGGCGTCGACCTGGACCGAGTGGTCGATCACCAGGTCGACGTCGACCAGCGGGTTGATCGCGGTGGCGTCGCCGCCGATCTGGTCCATGGCGTCGCGCATCGCGGCCAGGTCGACCACGGCCGGGACGCCGGTGAAGTCCTGCATCAGGACGCGGGCCGGCTGGTAGGGGATCTCCACCGAAGGCTCGGCGGCCGCGTCCCACGAGGCGATCGCCTCGATGTCGGCGGCGGTGGCCGAGACGCCGTCTTCGAGCCGGAGGACGTTCTCCAGCAGGACCTTGATCGAGTAGGGCAGCCGGGCCACATCGAACTTCGACTGCAGGGCGTCCAGTCGGTAGATCTCGTAGGACTTGCCGCCGACCTCCAGGTCGGCGCGGGCTCCAAATGAATTGCTGCTCATCACTCTTCTCTCGTTCGCTGGGTGGTTGTTCAGTTCATCGTTTGTCGGTCTGGCCTGCCGCCAGATCCGCGGCCGCCGTCTGTCCCGCCTGGCCCGACTGGACCCGGTGGGAGAGGGCGGGGCTCACCAGGCCCAGATGCGCCATCGTTCTCGCCCGCGTCGGGGCGACGGTGATTTCGAGTCTGTCGGTGCCGATCGCCCGCAGGACCGCGTCGGCGACCTTCTCCGGGGTGGTCGTGCCGAGCACCGACGGCGCGGTCGCGCCGGAGTCGGCGAACATGCCGGCATCGCGCACGAATCCCGGGGCGACCACGGTGACCGAGACCGGGGTCCCGGCGAGATCGGCGCCGAGGCCGAAGGCGAAGCCCCGGATCCCGAACTTGGTCGCGTTGTATATGGAGGACCGGGGGCTGCCGGCCTTGCCGGCCAGGGAGCCGATCAGCACCAGCTTCCCGCGGCCGCGGGAAAGCATCCCCGGCAGCAGCGTCTGGGCCAGCAGGATCGGGGACTCAAGATTGACCCGGAGCATCCGGGCGACCTGCTCGGCGTTGAGCTCGTCCAGCCGCCCGGTGGCGGGCAGCGCGGCGTTCGCCACCAGGATGTCGACCTCACCGGCCCGGCGGGCGAGCTCGGCGACGGCATCCGGGTGGGAGAGGTCCCCCGCCAGGATCTCGTGGCCGGTCCCCGGGAGCTCGGCGGCCAGAGCCTCCAGGGCCTCGGCCGATCGGGCGGAAAGCAGAAGCCGGCCGCCGGCCCGGGCGATCGCGGTGGCGATGGTGCGGCCGAGCCCCCCGGTGGCACCGGTCAGGAGAACTCGTTTTCCCGCTGCGTCCATTGCTTCAAACCTACCAGCGGCCCCGCAATTAGCCTCGCCAAAGCGGGTTCGGCAGGCCGCGCTTTTTGGGGTCCGATCGGGCGCCTATGGTGAGAAAAAGTCTGCAAAGAGCAGGAGGATGCACGCCTTTGTTAGCGAAATGCGTGCACATGGTCTAGTATCTCGCAAGTTCGACAACCGAATAGCCGAATTCCCGGCCGACATCTGAGCCGGGAAGCGGGGGAACCAGGTTTTTGGGGCGAACTCACCACCGAGTGAGGGCGCAAGCTCCTACACAGCGCCAGCCCGACAGCTAACCCCGCAGGCTGACAAAGGAGATCGGTATCAACCCGCTTCGCACAGCCCCAATGTCTTTCAGCCACGCAGTCAAGGCGACCTTCGCCGCCGGCATCGCCGTGACCGCGTTCATCGCACTCTCGCTCAGCTCGGCTCCGGCCGCCTTCGCCGCCTGCGACAGCGGCACCACCGGTGGCCTCTCGCTCAGCTCCAACGACTGCACCCCGATCAAGAAGGCCCGCATCGTCAACGGCAAGGCGATCGCCCCGGCCTCCGCCCCCGCCCGGGTCAAGAAGGTCATCGCCGCGGCCAACAAGATCCGCAACAAGCCGTACATCTACGGCGGCGGCCACGGCCGGCTCAACGACCGCGGCTACGACTGCTCCGGCTCCGTCAGCTACGCGCTGCGCGCCGGCGGCTTCGTCAAGAGCTCGATGCCCTCAGGCGGCTACATGCGGTGGAAGCGCAAGGGCCTGGGTCGCTGGATCACCACCTACGCCAACCGGGGCCACATGTACATGGTGGTCGCCGGAGTCTCCTTCGACACCTCGAACATGGGTGGCAAGGTCGGCAACCGCTGGAGCACGACGATCCGGTCCAGCAAGGGTTTCTCCGCCCGGCACCCCGGCAACTACTGAGCCGCCGGGACCAGGCGCCACAGCCGGTCCGACACAGCACTGGAAGGGCCCCGGCAGCGGGGCCTTTCTTCTTGCAGCGCCGGCTCGCGGCCGCCTTCCGATCGTCGCCTGCGGCGTCAGTGCCGCCGCCCGACTCGGCCGCCGATCTATGATCGGCCGATGGAGCGACGCAAGCTGGGATCACAAGGCGCGGAGACCTCTTCGATCGGCCTCGGCTGCATGGGGATGTCGGAGTTCTACGGTGAGGGCGACGAGACCGAGTCGGTCGCGACGATCCACCGGGCGCTGGAGCTCGGGATCGACTTCCTCGACACCGCCGACATGTACGGCCGCGGAGCCAACGAGGAGCTGGTCGGGAAGGCGGTGGCCGAACGGCGCGACCGGTTCGTGATCGCCTCCAAGTTCGGCCTGGTCCGTGGCGACGATCCCACCGAGCGGAGCGTCTGCGGCCGCCCCGAGTACGTGCGCGAGGCGGCCGAAGCCTCCCTCCGCCGGCTCGGCGTCGAGGTGATCGACCTCTACTACCAGCACCGGGTCGACCCCGACGTGCCGATCGAGGAGACTGTCGGGGCGATGTCCGAGCTGGTCGATGCCGGGAAGGTGCGTTGGCTGGGCCTCTCGGAGGCAGCCCCCGCCACCATCCGCCGGGCCCACGCCGTCCACCCGATCTCCGCCGTCCAGTCTGAGTTCTCCCTGTTCGAGCGGGGCGCATCCGACGAGGTGATCCCGACCTGCCGCGAGCTCGGCATCGGGTTCGTCCCCTACTCGCCGCTGGGCCGCGGCTTCCTCACCGGCCGGTTCCGCTCCGGCCAGGACTTCGGTGCGGGCGACTACCGCAACAACGACCCCCGCATGAGCAGCCAGAACTTCGAGGCCAACCTGGCGATCGTGAGCGCGCTCGAGGCGCTCGCGGATCGGCACGGTGTGACCTCAGCCCAGATGGCGATCGCCTGGGTGCTGGCGCAGGGTGACGACATCGTGCCGATCCCCGGCACCAAGCGACTGACCCGACTCGAGGAGAACGCGGCAGCGGCCGCGATCGAGCTCACTCCCGAGGAGCTGACGGCGCTCGACGACCTGCCCCGGCCACGAGGCGAGCGCTTCGCCGACATGAGCCACATCGACTCCTGAGGACGACCCGATGAGCGAACGTTCCCTGCAGCCGCCCTTCACCCCCGAGCACGAGGAGCTGCGGGAATCGGTGCGACGGTTCGTCACCACCGAGATCGCCCCGCACGTCTCCGCCTGGGAGGACGCGGGCGAGTTCCCGCGCGAGCTCTTCAACCGGTGCGGCGAGCTCGGCTTCCTCGGCCTCAAGTTCCCGCAGGAGTACGGAGGCCAGGGCGGCAGCTACGTCCACGACGCGGTCTGGGTGGAGGAGCTGGCCCGCAGCGGCGCCTCCGGCGGCATCTCGGCCGGGCTCAACGCCCACGCCTCGATCGCCGCCCCGCCGATCCTCAAGTTCGGCGACGAGGAGCAGAAGCAGCGCTGGCTCCCGCCGGCGATGCGCGGCGAGCTCATCGGCGCCCTCGGGATCACCGAGCCGGGCGCCGGCTCCGACGTGGCCGCGCTCCGCACCAGGGCGGTTCGGGACGACGACGGCTGGACCGTCAACGGAGCCAAGACCTTCATCACCAACGGGGTCCGGGCCGACTTCATGGTCACCGCCTGCCGCACCACCGAGGGCGGCGGCCACGACGGGATCTCCTTCCTCGTGATCGAGACCGACTCCCCCGGGTTCGAGGTCGTCTCCAACCTCCAGAAGCTGGGCTGGAAGTCGTCCGACACCGCCGAGATCTCGCTGACCGACGTGCACGTCCCGGCCGAGAACCTGCTCGGCCCGGAGAACGGCGGCTTCACCCTGATCATGGCCAACTTCGCCTGGGAGCGGCTGGTCATGGCGATCGGCGCGATCGGCGCGATGGACCGACTGATCGACCTGAGCATCGCCTACGCCGGCGAGCGCGAGGCGTTCGGCCGTCCGATCGGCAAGTTCCAGGCGCTGCGCCACAAGATCGCCGACATGGCCACCAAGGCCGCCGCCTCGCGTGCCCTCACCTACGAGACCCTGCGCCGGTTCGACCGGGGAGAGGAGGTGATCCAACAGGTCTCGATGACCAAGCTGCTGACCCAACGGGCCCTGGTCGAGATCGCCGACGACGCCCTCCAGATACACGGCGGCTACGGGTACATGAAGGAGTACGAGATCGAGCGTGCCCTGCGAGACGCCCGGCTGGGCCCGATCGGAGGCGGGACCGACGAGGTGATGCGGGAGATCATCGGCAAGACCCTGGGGCTCTGAGCCGCCGGGCTTGCGGCGCTCGCGGGTGCCCGGCTATATTGCTCCCACGTTCACAGACCAGGGAGTTGGGGGAGCAGACATGTACAAGGCTTTGAAGTGTCGCATCGAGCTTGCGGTGATTGCGACGGCGATGCTGGTGCTCGGCTTCGCGTCGTTGCCGGCGGCCAGCCAGGCGTCCGGCGGCGAGATCCCGGCCGGCTTCGCGATCAACCCGAACGCGACTACCGCCCAGGCGGATGCTCCGGCGCCGCCCGTGGGGCAGGAAGCGCCCAGCCCGACCCCTTACATCGTCGGCGGCAACGAGACCACCTTCGAGAAGCACCCTTGGCTGGTCCAGATCACGCTGAACGGTGGCGCCTTCTGCGGCGGCGCCCTGGTCCACCCGATGCTGGTGCTCACCGCCGCCCACTGCCTGTGGAGCGGGGAGTACGGCGACTGGTGGGGCAACCTCGGCACCATGCAGGCGTTCACCAGCCGGACCCTCTCCGAGACGGGCGGCGAAGAGCTGAACATCGCCGGCTGGGGAGGAGCAGAGAACTACCAGCCGCTCGACGAGGGTCGAACCGGCGAGAACGACTGGGGCCTGATCGCCCTGTCTTCGCCGTCGTCGCGTCCGATCCTGAAGATCGCCGGCCCCGACGAGCGTTCGCTGTGGAAGGCCGGACGGGGAGCCAGCGTCGCGGGGTTCGGCAACATCGCCCAGGGCGGTGCTGCCAGCCCGACGCTGAAGGAGATCCCGATCCTGCCGATCCTGGACGACTCGGTCTGCACCGCGAGCGGCTCCTACGGCGCCTCGTTCTTCGTCGCCAACATGCTTTGCGCCGGGTTCGAGCGGGGCGGCATGGGGACCTGCCAGGGAGACAGCGGCGGACCACTGACCGTGCCGGCCGATCGGGGCCAGCGACGGATCGTGGGCGTCGTCAGCTGGGGTGACGGCTGCGCCAAGCCGGACAAGCCGACCGTGTACACGCGGGTTGGGGAAGCCGGGCTCAGCACCCAGGTCAACGCCCTGGCGAAGTCCGCCGCGCAGAACTTCAACTTCCCGGGGATCCACGCCGACTCGAACGTGGTCGGCTCGGGCGCCAAACCGGTGGGCTGCAGCACCGCCCAGACCACGGCCACTCGGGCCAAGGCCGCGGTGACCAAGGCCAACAAGAAGGTCAAGAGCACCAAGAAGGCCGTGACCAAGGCCAAGGCGAAGCTGCGCAAGGCGAAGGGCAAGAAGAAGAAAGCCGCGAAGAAGGCCGTGACCAAGGCCAACCGCAAGGCCAAGACCGCCAAGTCGGCCCTGACCAAGGCCAAGGCGAAGTCCAAGTCGGCCGCCGCCGCAGCCGTCACCACCTGCAGCTAGGCCGGCGCCAGACCCCACAACCCATCTGGGATGCACCGCCGGCGGTGCATCCCAGATGGTTGATCCTCTGAGCCCGCCTTCGGTGGGCCGCCATTGATGAGCAAGTGCCCCCAGTTGATGTCGTGTGACGACATCAACTGGGGGCACTTCGCTTGAGTCGACGCGGGCTGGCCGGCTCACCAGCCAAGACAGCCCTAGTCGAGCGAGATCATCACGTGCTTGACCTGGGTGTAGTCCTCCAGCGAGTACATCGACATGTCCTTGCCGTAGCCCGACTCGTTGTAGCCGCCGTGGGGCATCTCGGGGGCCATCGTGATGTGGTCGTTGACCCACACGGCGCCGAAGCGCAGGGCGTTGGTCACCCGCATGGCGCGGCCGACGTCGCGGGTCCAGACGGATGAGGCCAGCCCGTACTTGGTGCCGTTGGCCCAGGCGATCGCCTCGGCCTCGTCGGTGAACCGCTGAACGGTCATCACCGGGCCGAAGATCTCGTTCTGGATCAGCTCGTCGTCCTGCCGCAGGTCGGCGATCACGGTCGGCTCGACGTAGAACCCGGGGCGGTCGGGGCTGCCGCCTCCGGTCGCCACCTGCGAGTGCTCCGGGCGACGCTCGATCAGGCCGGACACGTGGGCGTGCTGCCGGGCCGAGTTGACCGGGCCGAGCAGCGTCTCGGGGTCGTCGAGGTCGCCCATCTTGTAGCCGGAGGCCTCTGACGCCAGGCCGCTGACCACGTCGTCGTAGACCTTGGGTCCGGCGAGGATCCGGGTGGCGGCGGTGCAGTCCTGGCCGGCGTTGAACAGGGCGGTCCCGGCGATGGTCTCGTACACGGCATCGAGATCGGCGTCATCGAAGACGACCACCGGGGCCTTGCCTCCCAGCTCGAGATGCACCCGCTTCAGCGAGTCGGCCGAGGCCCGGGCGATCCACTTGCCGGTGTTGATCGAGCCGGTGAGCGACACCATCTTGACGTCCGGGTGGGTGACCAGCGTCGACCCGGCGGGGTCGCCGTGGCCGCCGATGAAGTTGGCCACGCCGGGCGGGAAGATCTCGGCGCAGAGCCGGGCGAGGACCGCGAGGGTGGACACCGGGGTCGACTCCGCCGGCTTCAGGACCAGCGTGTTGCCGGTGGCGAGCGCCGGCCCGACCTTCCAGGCGGCCATCATCAGCGGATAGTTCCAGGGCGTGATCTGGGCGACCACGCCGACCGGCTCGCGGCGGATGAAGGAGGTGCGGCCCGGCATGTACTCCATCGCCGCCTTGCCCTCGAGGTTGCGGGCGGCCGAGGCGAAGAAGCGGATGTGGTCGGCGGTCGTCTCGAGCTCCTCGTCGAGGAACGACTGGCGGGGCTTGCCGGCGTCGGCGGACTCGAGGTCGGTCAGCTCCTCTCCCACCTCCAGCAGGCGGTCGGCGAGCTTCAGCAGGAGGTTCGAGCGCTCACCGGGCGTGGTCGTGGCCCAGCCGCCCTCGAACGCCGCCTTCGCCGCGGCCACGGCCCGGTTCACGTCCTCCGCCCCGGAAAGCGGGGCGGTCGCGATCACCTCGCCGGTCGACGGGTTGATCACCTCCTCGGAGCCGCCGTCCACCGGGTCGACGAACTCGCCGTTGATCATGTTCTGAAGCCGCAGCTTCTCCTTCAATGCCATGCCTCTCCTCTCGATGATGATTCCGGACCGTCACACGGGTGGGCCGGAGGGCGCTCAGGCCCAGCCGAGCGCCTGCCCCACCGGGACGTACTCCCGGCCGACGCCTTCGGCGACGCCCTCGTGGGTCACGTGCCCGTTGGCCACGTTGATCCCGGGCAGCAGGCCCGGATCGCGGTTGACCGCCGCCTGGAGGCCGCTGCCGGCCAGCGTGAGCGCGTAGGGCAGCGTCGCGTTGGTCAGGGCGTGGGTGGCCGTCACCGGCACCGCCCCGGGCATGTTCGCCACGCAGTAGTGGGTGACCCCGTCGACCTCGAAGGTCGGGTCGCGGTGGGTGGTCGGGCGGGAGGTCTCGAAGCAGCCACCCTGGTCGATCGCGACATCGACGAGGACCGAACCCGGCTTCATCAGCGAGAGCTGATCGCGGCGGATGACGAACGGGGCCTTCTTCCCGTGGACCAGGACCGCGCCGATGACGAGGTCCGCCCGCGGCAGGAGCTCCTCCAGCGCCAGGGTGGTCGAGTAGACCGTCGAAGCCTCCCGGGCGTAGAGCGTGTCCAGCTCCTGCAGGCGGTCGATCGACCGATCGAGGATGAAGACGTCGGCCGCCATCCCCATGGCGACGAAGGCCGCGTTGGTGCCGACCACGCCACCGCCGATCACGACCACCGTCGCCGCCGCGACGCCGGGCACGCCGCCGAGCAGCACGCCGCGGCCGCCCATCGGCTTCTCCAGCATGAAGGCGCCCGCCTGGGTGGCGATCCGGCCGGCGATCGCGCTCATCGGGGCCAGCAGCGGCAGGCGGCCGTTCCGATCCTCGACCGTCTCGTACGCGATGCAGGTCGCGCCGGACTCGATCAGGCCGGTGGTCTGCTCCGGGTCGGGAGCGAGATGGAGATAGGTGAACAGCAGATGATCGGGCCTCAGCAGCTCGATCTCCGGCGCCTGCAGCTCCTTGACGTGGAGAATCATCTCCCCCTGCTCGAACACGTCGCCCGCGGTCGGGACGATGGTCGCGCCCTGCGCCTCGAAATCGGCGTCGGATATCGCGCTGCCCTCGCCCGCGGTCGTCTCGATGAAGACCTGGTGGCCGCTGTCCGTGAACTCACGGACCCCGGCGGGAGTGATCGCCACCCGGTACTCATCCTGCTTGATCTCCTTGGGTACCCCGATCCTCATACCTGCTCCATTCCTCTGTTCTGGCGTGACGGCCGGCCTGAAAGGTGCTTGGCGATCCGCGGGCAGAGTGACGTCCGTCGGATCGCCGTGATGCAGCCGGCCGGGCCGAATGGCCGGCTGCCCCACGGGTGACTCAGTTGCGCATCATTCGCGCCGCCTCGGTCAGGACCGGTCGCAGCACGTCGTGGATCTCCTCGAACTGCTCGGTGTCGCAGACCAGGGTCGGGGAGAGCTGGACGACGGGGTCGCCGCGATCGTCGGCCCGGCAGATCAGGCCGCGGCTGTAGAGCTCGCTCGAGAGGAACCCGCGCAGCAGCCGCTCGGACTCCTCGTCGGAGAAGCTCTCCTTGGTGCCCTGGTCCTTGACCAGCTCGATCGCGTGGAAGTATCCGGCGCCGCGCACGTCGCCGACGATCGGGATGTCGCGCAGCCCCTCGAGCATGTCGCGGAACTCGCCCTCCTTGTTCCGGACGTGACCGGGAAGGTCCTCGCCCTCGAGGATGTCGAGGTTGGCGAGCGCCACCGCGGCGGCGACCGGATGGCCACCGAAGGTGAAGCCGTGGGCGAAGGAGCTGGTGTCGTCCTCGAGGAAGGGCTCGGCGACCCGGTCGGAGGCGATCATCGCCCCCATCGGCATGTAGGCCGAGGTCAGGCCCTTGGCGATGGTGACGATGTCCGGCTCGATCCCGAACCGCTCGCTGCCGAACATGTACCCGATCCGGCCGAAGGCGCAGATCACCTCGTCGGCCACGAGCAGGACGTCGTACTTGTCGCAGATCTCACGGACCCGCTGGAAGTAGCCCTCCTGCGGGACGAAGCAACCGCCGGCGTTCTGGACCGGCTCCAGGATCACGGCGGCGACCGTCTCGGGGCCCTCGAACAGGATCCGGCGCTCGATCTCGTCGGCCGCCCACAGCGGGTCGCGGTCATCGGGCCAGTGGTAGCTGTTGGTGTTCGGGACGTGACAGCCTCCCGGCGTCAGCGGCTCGAACTGGGACCGCAGGTCGGGGATGCCGGTCACCGAGAGTGCCCCGAGGGTGGTGCCGTGATACGCGATCTCCCGCGAGATGTGCTTCATCTTCTGACCGTTGCCGCGCTTGCGGTGGTAGTTGCGGGCGAGCTTGACGGCGGTCTCCACCGACTCGCTGCCGCCGTCGGTGAAGAAGACGCGGTTGAGGTCGCCGGGAGCCAGCGCCGCGAGCCGCGAGGCCAGCTCGATCGCCCGAGGGTGGGCATAGCTCCAGATCATGAAGAAGCCGAGCTCCTCCGCCTGACGGGCCGCGGCGGCACCGAGCTCGGCCCGGCCGTGGCCGGCGTTCGAGCAGAAGAGCCCCGAGAGGCCGTCGAGGTAGCGCTTGCCCTTGTCGTCGTAGACGTAGGGACCCTCACCCCGGGCGATGATCGGGATCTCGTTGGTCTCGCTGTACCCGCCCATGCGGGAGAAGTGCATCCATAGGTGGCGGCGCGCTTCCTCCTGAAGATTCAGGGCCGCGCCGGTTGAGCTTGGCGATACGGTAGACACACTTTCCTCCTTTGTCCGACCGGTCTCGGACCGGTCCGGGGGGACGGTTTCGTCCTCCGCTGTTATCTGGACCCACGATAGGCCCAGATCACGGCAACCGCAACCTGACAGAGCGTAAAACGGCGTCCAGTGCCACTTTCGTTATGTAAGGGTCACTGGGACCGCAGCCGCGACATGATGTGATCGGGAAGATTCATAGTTGCGTGGAGTCGCACCTATCGCATACGGTTCGAGCGTTGGCACCGGCAACCTCGCCTCTGACGGGGCCCGGATCGGCACGATGAGGAGAGGAACTCGATGGAAGGCTCGCCAGATCTATCGCCCGCGGACGAAAACGGGGAAACGGCCGAGGGAGCACCGTTGAAGAGCGCTTCGTCCGGCACCGGCAGCGTCCGGCTGGAAAGCGTGACCAAGTCGTTCGGCGACTTCACCGCGGTCAGCGACATCGACCTCGAGATCGGCAACGGTGAGTTCTTCACCATGCTCGGCCCGAGCGGCTGCGGCAAGACGACCACCCTCCGGATGATCGCCGGCTTCGAGCAGCCGACCGCCGGCAAGGTCCTGCTCGACGGCGTCGACGTGGCCGGCCAGCCCGCCTACAAGCGTCCGACCAACACCGTCTTCCAGAGCTACGCGCTCTTCCCCCACATGACCCTCGAGGAGAACGTCGGCTTCGGCCTCAAGCGCAAGAAGGTCGCGAAGAGCGAGATCAAGCGCCGGGTCGCCGAGGAGCTCGAGCGGGTCGGCCTCTCCCGCGAGGCCAAGCGCAAGCCGGCCCAGCTCTCCGGCGGTCAGCAGCAGCGGGTCGCGCTGGCCCGGGCCCTGGTCAACCTGCCCAAGGTCCTCCTGCTCGACGAGCCGCTCGGCGCGCTCGACCTCAAGCTCCGCAAGGGGCTCCAGGTTCAGCTGAAGAAGATCCAGCGCGACGTCGGGATCACGTTCGTCTACGTGACCCACGATCAGGAGGAGGCGCTGACGATGTCCGACCGGATCGCGGTCATGAACAACGGCCGGATCGAGCAGTGCGACGATCCCGAGACCGTCTACGAGCGGCCCGCCTCGACCTTCGTCGCCGGCTTCATCGGCGTCTCGAACCTGATGCCGGCAGTGGCGACCTCGCCCACCGAGGTCAAGATCGACAACGGCCCCGCGGTCACGATCAAGGACGCCTCCAGGTTCTCGTCCGGGGAGCGGTGCTTCGCCGTCGTCCGCCCGGAGAAGCTCACGGTCTCGACCGACGAGGCCGCCCCCGGCGATCAGCCCTCGATGGAGGGGGTCGTCGAGACCTCGCTCTACCTCGGCACCTCCACCCAGATGGCGGTCCGGGTCGGCGACAACGTGAGCATGACCGTGCTCGTGCCGAACGCCTCCGAGGCCGCCCGCCAGAACCTGCCGGGCGGTGGCGCGCGGGTCCGCCTCTCCTGGCTTCCCGAGCACATGCATCTGGTCGCGGAGTCCGCCGCTGACCGCGACGCGGGGGCCGTCCCCGTCACTTCCAACTCGACCGAAGGAGTCAACTGAATGCCTACCCAGATGAACAAGAAGCTTCGTCTGCTCGCACTCGCGGCAGTCGCCCTGATCGCCTCGTTCGCCCTCGCCGCCTGCGGCGGAGGCGGCGGCCTCTCCGGGTCCAGCAACGAGGACGTGCCGACCGCTGAGGGCGGCGACGCCTCCGGCTCGCTGAAGATCTCCAACTGGCCGCTCTACATCGACAACAAGACGATCAAGGAGTTCCAGAAGGAAACGGGCATCAAGACCACCTACACCGAGGACATCAACGACAACAACGAGTTCTTCGGCAAGGTCCAGGCCCAGCTCAGCCAGGGCGAGTCCGGTGGCCGGGACATCATGATCGTCACCGACTGGATGGCCGAGAAGATGTGGAACCTCGGCTACGTCCAGAAGATCGATCACGCCTACCTGGAGACGGTCTTCGACAACATGTTGCCGAGCCTCAAGGACCCGGCCTTCGACCCGGGCCGCGAGTACAGCGTGCCGTGGCAGTCGGGCATGACCGGCCTGGTCGTCCGTGAGGACCTCGCGCCCGACGTGAAGTCGATCAACGACCTGTTCGACCCGAAGTACAAGGGCAAGGTGACGATGCTGGCCGAGATGCGGGACACCGTGCCGCTGGTCATGGCCGCCGACGGGGTCGACCCGACCGAGGCGACCACCGAGGACTGGATGAACGCGATCGACAAGCTCCAGAAGAACGTCAGCAACGGTCAGATCCGCCGCTTCACCGGCAACGACTTCGTCCAGGACATGATCAAGGGCGACGTGGTCGCCGCGATCGGCTGGTCGGGCGACACCGTCCAGGTCGAGACCGACAACCCGAACATCAAGTACGTCCAGCCGACGGAGGGTTGCTCGCTCTGGTCGGACAACATGCTGATTCCGGTCGGGGCCCCGAACCCGCCGGCCGCATACGAGTTCATGAACTACGTGTACGAGCCCGAGAACCAGGCCCAGATCACCGAGTACGTGAACTACGTCAGCCCGGTCGAGGGCGTGAAGGAGGTCCTCCTCAAGCAGGACCCGAAGATCGCTGAGAACCAGCTGATCTTCCCCAGCGAGGAGTTCACGAAGAACTGCTTCTCGCAGGTCTCGCCTCCGGGTGACGAAGCCGAGCAGAAGGAAGTCGAGCAGGCCTTCCAGAACGTGGTCACGGGCTGAGCCAAGGGTCAGGCGCTGACGGAATGAACGAGAGGGCGAAGATCCAATGACCTTCCGTCAGCGCCTGACGCCCTACGCCCTGCTCGGCCCAGGGCTCATCTGGCTCTTCATCTTCTTCGTCATCCCCATGTACTTCATGGCGGAGCTGTCGTTGAAGACCGGATCGTTGGAGACCGGGTACCAGCTCACCTGGGCCTGGAACAACTACACCGACGCGATCTCGCAGTACAGCA